>JACCYV010000073.1 GCA_013696305.1 Nitrospira sp. | reverse complement strand
CGGTGAGGGTCCGTTCAAGGGAGATCGGTACGGGCGGACCATAGACCGTCATTCCATCTTCGACGGTTGCCGGGAAGCGGACCAATTTCCCGAGAAAAAGGCGTTTGAGAAATCGCTTCCCTTCCATGGTGGATGGAATCATATGAAAAGCGACCGCAGCGCGCTTGATCCAAGACACACAAGAGGCCCGGACCGATGCCGCAGCGACGGGAAAGGCGCCTGAGATTTCCGCCTGGAACCCCGCCTCCTGCAGCAATGTCGAGAGCCGGCGCGCCGAGTGATACTGGCGGTTATAGGGACTGGGATGAAAGTCCGACCACTCCGGATTTACCGTGCACAGGATGAGTAGTCCCTGAGGAGACAAGACCCGACGGCATTCCCTCAGAAATCGTAAGGGGTGTTCAACATAGTAGATCGCCTCATAACACACAATGACGTCCCTGGATGCCGTACGGAGAGGCAGCGCCTCAGCATCCAACCGCAGCAATGGGATCATCCCCTGCAACGTGTGACGTGCTTTATTCAGCAACTCGACCGTGACATCTCCGCCTACCGTGTGCCTTGCATGCTGAGCAAGGTACCTCAGACCAATTCCTTGACCACAAGCCACTTCTAAGAGCCGCTTGCCACGACAGAATTCCGAGGCATAACGATACCGCGTATAGAGCATGGATAACGCCTCCTGCGTTACCCAGTCTCCTACTCTTTCAGTTACTGGGCTGTAGTCGAGAGCGGTCACGGTGCTTGGAGAAAAATGCCTGAAGAGAGGCGACGATGGTTTGAACTTGCGCTTCCGTAGTCTCCGCGCTCATCGGCAGAGACAGTACTTCTCGACAGATAGAGAGGGTTTTCGGAACATCGGAAGCAGCGAGCCCTAGGCCTTGATGTTCCCACATGGGTTTTGGCCAATGGACGAGTGTCTCAACACCCTGCTCCTTCAGGTACGTGCGCAACTGATCGCGAACGGCCGTACGAACCACGTAGTTTTGATAGATGTCGTTGCGGCGTGCCTCATCGAAATGAGGAAGACGCAGTGACTTGATCTCCGAGAGACCACGGCGATAGAGATCCGCCATCCGACGCCGGTGGGCAATCCACTCGGGCAAATATCGTAGCTTCACATCCAGAACAGCGGCTTGGACGTTGTCGAGCAGCGCGGTCTGTCCATGATAGTGATATTCGCCCGTTTCGCGATCTTCGCCGTTATAACGAAGCAGAGTGGCCATGCGCGCGAGTTGCGGATCGTTCGTCGTAATCGCCCCGCCGTCCCCGAATCCACCAAGCACCTTAAACGGATAAAAGCTGAAGCAGCCGGCACGCCCCTGGCTCCCGGCGCATTTTCCGTCAAAGGTTGCGCCGAGCGCCTGCGCCGCATCCTCAATCACGGCCAACCCGTACTTGTCGGCAAGCGCCAGGATCCTATCCATGTCGCACACTCTTCCGTTAAGATGAACCGGCAGCAGGGCTTTGGTCCTCGGCGTGATGGCCCGCTCGATCAGATCGGCATTCATGTTGAAGTCAGATCCCACATCGATCAGGACTGGTTGCGCCCCGCAATGGACGATGGCCGAAACCGTCGCGACGAACGTATGGGCGACCGTAATCACTTCATGACCCGGGCCAACACCGGCTCCGACGAGGGCGAAATATAGGGCGTGATACCCGCTGTTCACGCCGACGGCGTACTTCACACCCACGAACTCCGCCAGGTGCTGCTCGAAATCCTTGAGTTGGCGCCGATTGACCAAATCGCCATTTGCCAGGCATTCAATGATCGCGCGGTCGATCTCAGGCTTGAGCTTCGCGTAGTGGCTACGGGGGTCGATGAATGGAACGTGATAGGTCATAGGGAAGAGCGAGCACCCTATACAATGGCCTTTTCCACCGCGGCGATAATGTCTTTGGCGCCGACATAATAGGCCCGCTCAAGTGTGGTCGAGGTAGGAGCCGGAACGTCCGGCAGGCAGACCCGTGCGATCGGAGCCTTCAAGGAGTGAAAGATCTCCCCGGCCACTGAGGCGGCGATTTCCGCTGCGATGCCTCCGCTTATCCAGGCCGCATCGGCAATGACCAATCTGCCGGTTTTCGCCACCGAAGAATAGACGAGATTGCGATCCCATGGTTTGATGGAACGCAGATCGATCAACTCCACATCGATGCCTCGTTGAGCCAGCGTTTCAACCGCCTTGACTGCTTCAGCCGCCATGTACGAGGTGGCGACCACCGTCACATCTTTCCCGCTGCGACGAATCGCCGCCGATCCGATCGGCACTTCGTAGAGTCCTTCCGGCACCTCTCCCTCTCGTTCATACAACCAGCGGTCGTCAATATAGAGTACCGGGTTCCCGTCGCGAACCGCCGCGACAAGCAGCCCCTTGGCGTCATAGCACGTAGCAGGCATGACCACCTTGAGCCCCGGCACATGCGCAAACATCGCCTGGATGGATTGGGAATGTTGGGCCCCTTGCTCGCCCCCGCGATTGATGACCGCGCGTATGACAACCGGCACACCCACCTGCCCCCCGAACAGATACGACCAATTGGCCGCCTGGTTTACAATCGGATCGACTGCCAGAAGCATGAAATCCATTCGCGCATGAAACACAATCGGCCGCATGCCGACAATCGCGGCGCCGATGGCAGCACCCGTCGTCGCATTTTCCGAGACCGGACAGTCAATGACTCGCTCACGGCCGAACTCTTTATCCAGATCCAGAAGACTTTTTCCCGCATACCAGGGGTTCCAGACGCCCTGCCCGCAGACAAAGACCCGCGGATCATGCCGCAAGAGCTCAGCATGGGCCTCTCGTATCGCCTGTGCGTAGGTGAGTCGGCGCATCCTGTCACTACTCTTTCCGTGAAGCGTAGACATGTCTGAAGAGGTCACTCTCGTCGGGTAAGGGTGACGCGCGCGCAAATGCCACGGCGGCCTCAATTTCATCTCGGACGACAGTCTCCATGGCGTCGAGTTCTTGTGCGGCGATACCTTCTTCAAGCAGATATCCCTTCAATCGCGTGATGGGATCTTTGGGTAACCACTCATCCAATTCACGGCGACGATGCTCTCCGACCTCGATATCCGAGGCCGGACCAACGTGACCCCGCCAACGGTACGTCCGGCATTCCAGTAGAGTTGGGCCTTCGCCTGACCTCGCCCTCGTTACGGCCTCCATGGTGCCATCGAAAACGGCCAGAACATCGTTCCCGTCCAGACGAATGCCGGGCATCCCCGCGGCATCGGCAGTATGGACGATATTGTCCTTCAGACGACGCTCCAAAAGGGCCATATGCGTGGAATAAAAATTATTTTCGCAGACAAAAATTACCGGCAGTCGATACAGCGCAGCGAGATTCAGAGATTCGTGACAGTGGCCTTCCTCTACCGCACCATCCCCGAAGAAGGCCACTGCCACTTGAGGATCGTGGCGAAGCTTCGACGCTAGTCCCGCTCCGACAGCCAACGGAATGGTTGCTCCGACCAATGGGACTGTGCCGTACAGACCGTGAGGCGGATCCACGAGGTGCATGGACCCTCCTCGCCCTTTGGAGCATCCGGTGACTTTGCCGAAGATCTCCGCCACCAT
>JACCYV010000068.1 GCA_013696305.1 Nitrospira sp. | reverse complement strand
GACTCTCGGCGGAGGGAGAGGGTTTTTCTGCGTGAAGGATAGGGACGCATGTCTAAATTTCCCATTACGTTAAGCCGGTTTATCATCGAGCAACAGGCCGCGCATCCCGAGGCCACTGGAGAATTTTCCATCCTGTTGGATCACATCGGGTTGGTCGGCAAAATGATTGCTCATGACCTGCGCAGAGCGGGGTTGAATAAAATCCTCGGCACGACCGGAGAGACCAATATCCAAGGCGAAGTGGTCAAAAAACTCGATCAGATCGCCAATGACACGTTCGTTCGAGTGTTTGAACACAGCGGGCTCGTATGCGTGTTGGCCTCTGAAGAGATGGAAAAACCACTGACGATGCTGCATGAAGGAGCCCAGTACATGCTCTTGGTCGATCCGTTGGACGGATCTTCCAATACCGACGTGAATATGCCATTGGGGGCAATTTTCTCTATTCGGAGGTCGAAGCCGGGACAGCGACGGCCCGTGGAGGATGAGCTGCTTCAAACAGGAACCGAGCAGATTGCCGCTGGGTATATGCTGTACGGAGCCAGCACCATGCTCGTGTTTACCGTCGGACAAGGGGTGCATGGGTTCACGCTCGAGCCGTCGATCGGCGAGTATGTCCTGTCCAACGAGAACATTCGGATTCCCGAGAGGGGAAAAGTCTACTCGGTCAACGAGGGCAACTACCATCGCTGGCCGGCCGGCACTCAAAAATACCTCGACTATGTGAAGGTGGAGGACAAGGCGACCGGGCGGCCATACAGCGGTCGCTACAGCGGATGTCTGGTGGCGGACGTTCACCGTATTATTTTGGGAGGCGGGATTTATCTGTATCCGGGTGAGACCGCCAAGCCGGAAGGAAAGCTACGATTGATGTATGAAGGTAATCCCCTGGCCCTGGTCGTGGAACAGGCCGGGGGCAAGGCGAGCACGGGCATGATGCGTATTCTGGACGTCGAGCCGAAGGCGCTCCATCAGCGTGTACCGCTGATCATCGGCAGCGCCGAGGCCGTGAGCCATGCGGAAGCCTGCATTCAGGGGCGGACGTAACGATTTATTTGTGACCGAGGTTGTTGGGAGGGTTGATTATGAGCAAGCGAGTCCAGGAAATCCTGAGCTGGTATGAAAGCGACAATGCGGGAACGAAGACGAATATCGCCCGGCTGCTGAATGCCGGCAAATTGGCCGGAACAGGCAAATTGGTGATCCTGCCGGTTGATCAGGGGTTCGAGCATGGTCCGGCGAGAAGTTTCGCGCCCAATTCCGCGGGTTACAATCCGCATTATCATTTTCAGCTGGCGATCGATGCGGGCTGCAATGCGTACGCAGCTCCGCTCGGATTCATCGAAGCGGGCGCCAGCCATTTCGCCGGGAGGATCCCCCTTATTCTCAAGGTGAATAACCATGATGTCCTCCACGATGAGAAAGATCCGCTTCCGTCGGTGACGGGAAGTGTGCGGGAGGCGTTGCGGCTCGGCTGTTCGGCGGTTGGATTCACGATTTATCCGGGCTCGTCCCATTGCAACCCCATGTATGAACAACTGCGCGGGATTGCGGAAGAAGCGAAGAGTTGTGGTCTGGCCGTGGTGGTCTGGTCCTATCCGCGCGGATCCGGGCTGAGCAAGGAAGGCGAGATGGCCATGGACGTGGTGTCCTACGCGGCCCAAATCGCGGCGCAGTTGGGAGCCCATATCATTAAAATCAAACTGCCCACGGCTCATCTGGAACAAGCCGCCGCCAAAAAGGTGTATGAAGCCGAAAAGGTGCCGATCAACACCCTGACGGAACGCGTCAAACATGTCGTGCAAAGTTCCTTCGACGGACGCAGGATTGTGATCTTCTCCGGGGGCGCGAAAAGCGACGACAAGACGGTATTTGAAGAAGTGCGCGCGATCCGCGACGGCGGTGGATTCGGGTCGATTATCGGCCGGAACTCATTTCAACGCCCGAAATCGGACGCCGTCAAGTTTTTGAACACCATCATGGGGCTGTACGCGGGTGAGCAGCCCTAACCGGCCCGGCTCCCGATACGACAATACTATGGATGACTTTCGCATTCCGAACGAATCGCAAGCCTCTCGGCGGTCCTGGATATTGCCGCTGCTGTTGTTGATCGTGGGCGTGCTCATCGGGGTCATCGTGACCTCGGATCTCGGTTGGTTGCCGACCGGATATGCGGTCCCCGAATCGCTTCCTGCTCCTGCGGCCAAACCGGTTGCGACCGCGGTGCAGCCCACCTTGCCCGGTTCGGGTGCGCAGAGTTTCGTGGAGGTCGCAAAATCCGTCAAGCCGGCGGTCGTCAATATATTTGCCACTCGGAACGGGACTGGTGAGGGCTCTCAGGGCACACCGTTTGACGACCCGTTTTTTCGACGGTTCTTCGGGGAGGAGTGGATGAAGCGTTTTGAAGCTCCGAAGGAACGGAAAGAACGAGGATTGGGGTCCGGCGTCATCGTGGATCCCAGCGGCCTGATCATCACGAACAACCATGTGGTGAACAAGGCCGACGAGATCAAGGTATTTCTGTCCGACAAACGTGAGTTCAAGGCGAAGTTGGTCGGAACGGATGCGAAGACCGACGTGGCCGTGCTGAAGATCGAAGCGACCGGCCTTCCGACCGTGGCCTGGGCGGATTCCGACAAACTGGAGGTGGGAGAATTTGTGCTGGCGGTCGGCAATCCCTTCGGTCTGACGCAAACGGTCACGCTCGGAATCGTCAGCGCACTCGGCCGGTCGGCCGGCATCGCAGAATATGAAGACTTCATTCAAACCGACGCGGCGATCAATCCCGGTAATTCCGGGGGAGCGCTGGTGAATGTCCGTGGTGAATTGGCCGGCATCAACACGGCGATTTACAGCCAGAGCGGTGGGAATATGGGCATCGGTTTCGCGGTCCCGAGCAACATGGCCCACTCCATCATGCAGCAGTTGGTGCAGCATGGCAAAGTGGTGCGCGGGTGGTTAGGTGTCTCGATTCAGGAACTGACACCGGAATTGTCTTCGCAGTTCGGCGTGCCGAAGGACACCAAGGGTGTGCTGGTCAGCGATGTGATGGACGACAGTCCGGCCAAAAAGGTCGGGTTCGAGCGCGGGGATGTCATCATTGAATATGACGGAAAACCGATGGACTCGCCGGCCCACTTGCGGAATGCCGTGGCCCAGACTTTCGTCGGGAAGAAAGTGACCGTCAAAATCATTCGTGAAAAGAAGGCGAAGGCAATCGACCTCACTATTGCGGAGCAGCCTAAAAATCTGACGCAAGCCGCTGCTGAAGAAGGTGGAGAATCTGTCGCTCCGGCCGGCTTGCTCGCGGATATCGAGGTGAAGGAACTCAACAATGAACTGGCCGGCCGGTACGGACTGAAATCGAGCGATCATGGCGTCGTGGTGATCCGTGTCAAATCGGGAAGTCCCGCGGAAGAGGCCGGAGTGCGCGAAGGCGATCTCGTGTTGGAGATGAACCGCAAACCGGTGGGCACGTTGAAGATTTATGAACGTGTCGCCGCAAGTTTGCCTAAAGACCAGGCGGTGTTGCTCCTGCTGCGACGGCAGGGGCGAGCCATTTATCTGACGCTGAGGCCGTGATCACTTCGAATCCCACGTTCGGAGTTGCTCACAGAGAGGAGGGAGACGGTATGGTAGTACGGGCCATATTTGTTCTTCTCAGCGCGCTTGCCGGCATGGCCTTGTTCCTGCGGGCCGAAGATCCGAGTCGCGAGTTCCTACTGATGGGATTGGGAATGGGCGGCGTCGCGGGTGGACTCATTTTAGCCGGCGAATATGCACTCCGGAGGCTCTCATTCGGCATCATTGTCGGCGGCGCCGTCGGTCTTGCCGGCGGTCTTATTCTTACAGGATTGGTGGAGTGGGTGGGCAGTGCGGTCTTCGATGTGGAGACGTTCTTGTTTCACATCGGCGGGTTGGTGTTCCTCTTGGGGTTTCCGTATCTTGGTCTGGTTATGGGGGCGCGGTTTGGGAATGAACAGTTTCCCGGTCTGCATCCCGGGCCGACGGGAGCGCGAGGGAACGCGAGCATCAAGGTACTGGATACGAGTGTGATCATCGACGGCCGAGTGGCGGATCTTTGCGAGACGGGCTTTCTCGAAGGGCCCTTTCTGGTTCCTCATTTCATTCTGAACGAATTGCAACACATTGCCGATTCATCAGACTCTCTCAAGCGGGCGCGCGGCCGGCGAGGACTGGATATTTTAAACAAAATTCAAAAAATGGCCGATGTGGATGTCCGGATCATCGAGGAAGATTTTCCCCATGTAAAGGAAGTGGACGCCAAGCTGGTGGTGCTGGCCAAAAAAGTGGGCGGACGCATCATCACCAATGATTTGAATTTGAATAAAGTCGCCGAATTACAGGGCGTTCGTGTACTGAACATCAATGAGCTGTGTAATGCCTTGAGGCCGGTCGTCCTTCCCGGTGAAACCATACGAGTGTTTGTTTTGAAGGAAGGCAAAGAAGCCGGCCAAGGTGTGGCTTACCTGGATGACGGGACGATGATCGTGGTGGACAATGCCCGTCGCTGTATCGGTCACAACGTGGATGTGACCGTCACCAGTGTCCTCCAAACGACGGCGGGACGCATGATTTTTACCCGTCTGAAGGAGGAGTCGGAACGAGAAGAGTATCAGGTCGCGCGTGGGTAAGCCGGTGGCTGCGAAACAGTGGTGCGGTGCCGGGTTCGCCGTGCGCTCATCGTTGGTGCCGTGCCTGAGCGTTCGCGCAAAGTTTCTCGTTCTCCGTGCCGTTCACTGTGAGTGTGTTCGTGTCTTCTCGTGAGCAGAGGCCGACGCGGACAGGCCCGCGAGCGGTCGCTCTTGTCCCGGCGGCAGGTCGCGGGCTTCGCATGGGAGGCCCTATCCCGAAGCAGTTTCTTGCCCTAGGGGGCCGGCCGATTCTCCTGCAGGCTCTCCGCATCCTCCAAGCTTCCCCGGTTATCCACGAGATTATTTTGGCGGTACCTCAGGCGGAACGTCAGTATTGTCTGAACCACATCGTGGCGCCAGGAGAATTCGGCAAGGTGACGAAAGTTGTTGACGGTGGGGAGCAGCGTCAAGATTCGGTCCGTCATGCGCTGGCGGAAGTGAGTGAGGACACGGAGATCGTCCTGGTCCATGATGCTGTGCGCCCCTTCCTGACCGAGGACATGATCCGGAAGGTGGTGGAGGCTGCGACTGAGTATGGGGCGGCCATCATCGCCCTGCCGATGCGTGATACCGTGAAATATGTCGCGCCGGACGGGGTGATTGAGCGAACCGTGGATCGACGACCGTTGTGGCTGGCGCAAACGCCCCAGGCGTTCCGCCGTGTATGGCTGGAAGAGGGCCACCGCAAAGCTTTGCTGGATGGAACGCAGGCGACCGATGACGCGCATCTCGTGGAGCTGATCGGGAAACCGGTCGTGGTCGTTGAGGGAAGCGGCGAAAATATCAAGGTGACAAGGCCGGAAGATCTGGTGATCGGAGAGGCGATTCTCAGCTCACGGGTGGCGGCGAGGAGTGCTGGATGACAGCTGTACGTGTGGGATGCGGATGGGATATTCATCCGCTGGTCGCGGGACGCAAGTTGATTTTGGGCGGGCTCGAAATTCCGCACCACAAGGGGCTTCAGGGGCATTCCGATTCCGATGCGTTAGTCCATGCCATCTGCGACGCGCTGCTTGGAGCCATGGGAGAAGGAGATCTGGGTCGTCACTACCCGAGCTCGGACCAGCGGTTTAAGAATATTTCGAGCCTGAAGCTGCTCGAAGATGTCCTCACCAAGCTGCGCGCAAAGGGGTATCGTCTCGCCAATATGGATAGTACCATCATCGCTCAAGCCCCACGACTGAGCCCGCACTTGGCGTCGATGCAGAACACCATCGCCGGGGTGCTCCAAGTCGATCCCGATCTGGTCAATGTCAAGGTGAAGAGCGGTGAAGGATTGGATGCTGTGGGGCGTGAAGAAGCGGTGGCCGCCCAAGCCGTCTGTCTGATCGAGCGGATCTAAGATTTCTATCCAGACAAGCCGTCGAGCATAACACTAGCGGAATTCTTTGCTATCTTACAGGCCATCGAGGCTGGTTCCCTCATGTTTAAGACGATCTCTCAGGACCTCCAAGCGATTTTTGACCGCGATCCTGCCGCCACCAGCAGACTGGAAGTCATTTTCACCTATGCAGGGTTTCACGCGCTGCTGGCCTACAGGGTCGCGCATTGGCTGAAGGGACGTCGAGTTCCGTTCGTGCCTCGTGCGATATCTCAGTTGGCCCGGTGGCTGACGGGAATCGAGATCCATCCGTCCGCCATGATCGGCGGGCGATTTTTCATCGACCATGGCATGGGTGTGGTCATCGGAGAGACGGCCGAGATCGGCGATCACGTCACCTTGTTTCAAGGGGTCACCCTGGGAGGAACGGGGAAAGAGCGCGGCAAGCGCCACCCGACGCTCGGCAATCACGTCGTGGTGGGGGCAGGCGCAAAAATTCTCGGCGGTATTACGATCGGCGATAATGTCAAAATCGGCGCCAATTCCGTGGTCTTGAAATCAGTCCCCCCTAATTCGACGGTCATTGGAGTGCCCGCCAGGATTATTAAAACACACGGGGAACGGCTTCCAGATGCGACGATGGACCACGCCAATATGCCGGACCCCATCGCCGATCGATTCTCCGCACTTGAGCTGGAACTGATCGAGTTACGCAAGAAGCTCGAAGACCGGGACGCCAACAGCCTTCGCTAGCATCAGACCCGTACCCTCACCAGTCTGGTTCGCCTCGTGAATTCTGCGAACCTCCAATGGAGGCCACAGTCTTTAGCTGGAAAGACAGCTCTTCATAAAGGTCTTCCGCTCATCACCGGCCAGATTCTTCGCTTTGGCATCTTTGCTACAGGTCGTCATTTTATTCTGTTGCGAGGTGCCGGGCGCGGCCTTCGCGGGTTTGGCGGAGAGGCATGCTTTCATAAAGGTCTTTCGTTCGTCGCCATTCCCTTCGCCGCTCAGGCCTTTGGCATCCGCATCGACATTGCAGGCTTTCATCTTGTTCTGTTGCGCTGCCGCGTCGCTCATCTGTGGGGCGATGAGGACAGCTGCCAACACGATGGACGACAAGGTTGTGTAGAAACGTTTCATCGAAAGCTCCTTTCAAGAGGGGGCGTCATGTGTAGAAGGCACTATAGCAGATGAGGCAGGCGTTGTCTCACGGAGGACTCTCCACCGCGCCGGTGGCTTCTTCGTAATCCACTCTCACGAGATAGAGTCCATGGGCCGGGGCGGTTCGTCCCGCCGCCGCACGCGACCGAGCGGCGAGCACTGTCTTCATGTCGGTCGCCGTTCGTTTTCCCTGCCCGACTTCCACAAGGGTGCCCACCATCGAGCGGACCATCTGTTTGAGAAACCGATCGGCATAGAAGGAGAGCACGAGGAGATCTCCTTCCCCACGGAGATCCAATCGGTCCAAACGGCAGTGTGGATTCTCATTGTCGGTCGGTGCGGTTTCAAATGAGGAGAAATCGTGCGCACCGATCAAGCAGGAGGCGGCGTCCGTCATGGCGGCAAGGTCGAGAGGTTTATAGAGCATCCAGGCCCGTTCCCGAAGCAGGGGGGCTCGCTCGGATCGATTCAGCAGGTGATACTCATAGAGCTTGCCGCTGGCCGAGTAGCGCGCATGGAAATCATCCGGCGCCTCTTCGACCGACAGGGCACTGATGTCCGCGGGGAGGTGGGCATTCAGGGCGCGAAGCCATTCCCGTCGAGACAGGCCTCGATCGGTTCTAAAGCTGGCGACTTGGCCGAGGGCGTGCACGCCGGCGTCGGTGCGGCCGGCCCCGACGAGCGTGAGAGGTGTCTGTGCAATCGCCGTAAGGGCGTCTTCCACCGTCGCCTGGATGGTCGGTACGTACAACTGGCGCTGCCAGCCGGAATAACGGGTCCCGTCGTATTCGAAAATGACTTTAAAAGTAGGCATAACTGAAGACGAGCACAGTAGCCGAAGTCCGGGGGTTCCGTCACCTGGGAGGATTCGTGTAGAGGTAGGTCTTGACGCCTTCGAAAATCGATTCCGCGATATGCATAAGGAACGGCTGCGTTCGCATCTGGTCTTCTTCGGTGGGATTCGACATGAAGGCCACCTCGGCGAGAATGCTGGGCATGGTGGTAAAGCGGAGCACGTAAAAAGGAGCCGTCTTCACCCCGTGGTCGATGGTGCTATAACGCCCGTTGAGATTGGTCACCATCGCCTGCTTGGCCGTCCAGGCCAGTTCAAGGGAGTGTTCAATCTTCTTGGAGGTCAACAGATCGGCGACGAGGTATTCCCAACCCACGGCTGTATTGTTGAGCGGTGTGCCGTTTTCCCGTGCGGCGACCTCTAGGGCGCGCTGATCCTTGGCTTCGCCGAAGTGATAGATCTCCAGGCCCCGCACTCCCCTGTGGGGATGTGAGTTGACGTGGATAGAGACGAAGAGATCGGCGTTTTTCCCATTGGCCAATTTCGCCCGGTCTTCCAGCTCGATGAAGGTGTCGGTTCCCCTGGTCATGAGAACGCGCGTATTCGGTAAGGTACTCAGCAAGGTCTTCAGCAGCAGCCCGACCTTCAAGGTGACTTCTTTTTCCGTCGTGCCGTGATGTCCGATAGTCCCGGGATCTTTCCCGCCATGTCCTGGATCGATGACAATGATCCGCATAGGACTCGCCGGTTTGGGCGCGATCGGACGAGTCGGTTCGGATACCGTGGGGCTCGGGATGGCCGGCGGAGTCGGGAGCGCCACGATTGCAGCCGATGGCGAGGTCGTCGAGGTCTCCCCGATTTGCCTGATCTGATCTTTGGGACGCTGATAGATGTCGATGACCAACCGGTCAGGATTGGCCAGCGTGAAGGCTTTGTATTTTGAACCCTGAGCCCTCGACAGGGTGACGGTGATTAAGCGTGGACGGCTTTGTACGATCTGAAACGCCGGCGGAATCGTTCCGCCCGACACTCGCAGACGGGAGGATTTGCCCAGGATGGCGTTGTGCACCTCGATCACAACTCGCTCGGGGTTCCGTAGATGAGTTTCCGAGAAGGACGCGTTGTGGTTCAGATCGAGGACGAGTCTGGTGCCTTCGGCGGTCGACCAAGTTCGAAGGTCGCGGACAATAATCGGATATCGTGAAGTCCCGGCGGTTTCTTGCTTCACGGCAAGAAAGCGTGGGGTGGCTTCTTCACCCGAGAATTCCAGGAGCTGCGGCCATGCGGGTGCGGTCTGGATCTCAGCTTTCGACAAACCGATTGTTCCGAACAGCATCCACAGGAGCGTGAGGGCAAAGAGGCTGCGAGTGAGACGGGGGACAGGAGTCACAAGCCGGCATTCCTCTCGACAGATACCATCTCAGGCCTTTTCTCAAATGTTTGTGGTATTGTCAACAAAACGGCTCAAACCAAGTGATTGTAGATGGCCACGCATCTTCTTGTCGATGGGTATAACCTTTTGGGCAGCGCCGGAATGGCGGTCTCTTCAGGCGCCGGCCGCCTTGAAGCGGCGCGTGAGGCGCTGTTGCATCGTTTGGCCGGGTACCGTCACAGGAAAGGCCATGTGATCACCCTGGTCTTCGACGGCTGGCAAGGCGGGTTGAAGGCGGAGCATCATGAGTTTCAATCCGGCATCGAAGTGGTCTATTCAAAGCGAGGCGAGCGGGCGGACCAGGTGATTCAACGGTTGGCTCGTGTGTACGGCAGGGATTGCGCCGTGGTGTCCTCAGATCATGAAGTGGTCAATGCGGCCAGAGCCGCCGGAGCGTTCGTCATGGGAGCGCTGGAGTTTCGTGGCAAGCTGCAGGAGCGGGCTGGCAGCGCATCGAACATTGCCTTCAAGGAGCTGGATGCCGGGGACGCCGGTCTCGTGAAGCGGTCCAAAAACAAAGGCGGAAATCCGCGTAAGCTACCCAAGTCGCAGCGCAAACGAAAGCAGCAGCTCAGGGAATTTTGAAGAGTCGACGCGCGTTCTCGCTGGTGATGCGGCCCACGTCTTCAGCGGTCAGAGCGACATCCTCCGCCTTGATCGTGGCCAGCAGTTCGGCCACATGTCTCACATAGGCCGGTTCATTCCGCTTCCCACGATGGGGAATCGGGGTGAGATAGGGACAATCCGTTTCGATCAGGAGACGGTCAGCCGGAACCGTCTTGGCGATCTCTCGGAGCATGGTTGCGTTCTGAAATGTCAGAATACCGGAAAACGACAGATAAAACCCCAGGTCGAGCGCATCCTTCGCGAGCCAGGTATCTCCCGAAAAACAGTGAAAGACTCCGCCGACCTCTGAGGCCCGTTCTTCTTTCAGGATACGGATCGTATCGTCCTGCGCGTCCCTGGTGTGGATGATGACCGGGAGCTTCAATTCACGAGCCAGCTGAATCTGTTCGCGGAAGCGGTCGCGTTGCTCCTCAGGGGAGGAGTGATTGTAGTGATAATCGAGTCCGATCTCACCGTAGGCGACGACCTTCTTGTACCGCGCCAACTGCCGGAGTTCGTCGTACCAACCGTCTGCAATGTGTTTCACTTCGTGTGGGTGTACACCGATCGAGGCATAGACGAAGGGATAGTGCTCGGCGAGAGCCACCGCGGAACGACTCGTGGCAAGGTCGCAGCCGATGGTGATCATCGTCTCCACCCCGGCCTCCCGCGCACGCGCGATCATAGCCTCGCGGTCGGACGTGTAGCGCGCATCGTCGAGATGGGTATGGGTATCGATCAGCATGGGGCGCATCCTAACATGCTTGCCCTCTCGTAGGATGCTGAAAAAGTCCGCCAGCGGCCTGCTCGCAAGACATTGCCGCCTCGCTATCACGGCGGCGTTCACAAGCGTGACGCTCAGTATTCATCGCGTCGCGCACCTCGCTGCGGCCTTGCTGAATGGCTTTTTTTTTGAGCATCCTACGAGGATGTCTGTTTAGTGCCCTACAACCTTCAAAAACGTTCAGTTATCTCACGCGGCTGGAATGGTCACCTCAACTGAGTGTTCCTGGCGATCATCGACAAGCGGGATCGCATGATCAGCCCGTTGAATGCCATCGACTGTCACACTCATCGCAGTCTTCTCGTCGTCGGTTTGCAACAGGGTGATGTGGTAGATGGTGTTCCGGTATCGGTAGTGGACTTTGAATGTTTTCCAATCCAAAGGAAGGCAAGGGACGAATCGCAAGGTGTTGCCTTCCAGCCTCAGCCCGAGGAGTGATTCGACGATCAGTCGATACATCCACCCGGCCGAGCCCGTATACCAGGTCCATCCACCGCGACCCGTATGGGGCGAGACGGCATAGACATCCGCCGCGACCACATAGGGTTCGACTTTATATGTCCCGATCCCTTCGGGGGATTGCGCATGGTTCACCGGGTTGATCATGGCAAAGAGTTCCCAGGCGCGTTCGCGGTCGCCCAACGCGGCGAAGGCCATGGTGGCCCAGAGCGCTCCATGCGTGTATTGCCCCCCATTTTCTCTCACTCCCGGCACATAGCCCTTGATATAGCCGGGATTCAACTGGGATTTGTCGAACGGAGGATCCAAGAGTTGGATGAGGGCATCGTCGCGCCGAACCAGCCGCCGATAGACGGCCTCCATCCCCAAGCGCGAACGGGTTGCATCTCCCGCCCCTGATAGCACAGACCAGCTTTGGGGAATGGAATCGATTTGACATTCGTCGTTGCTGGCTGACCCAAGCGGCGAGCCGTCGTCGAAGTAGGCGCGGCGGTACCACTCTCCGTCCCAGCCGTGCTGTTCGATATGCTGGTGCAACTGAGTCGCTTCCGCGTGGCACCGCTCAGCGAACGGCAGGTCGCCTCGTGTGCGAGCCACTTCAGCAAATCGGATAAGGACGTCATACAGAAAAAGTCCCAGCCAGACACTTTCGCCCCGGCCACGATCGCCGACCATGTTCATCCCGTCGTTCCAGTCACCGGAGCCGATGAGCGGCAGACCATGCTCACCTTTTGTGAGGCCTTTCAGGATGGCTCGCACACAATGTTCGTACAAACTTCCTGATTGCTCAGACCGGCCCGGAAGATCGTAATACGAATCTTCGTCCATGTTGATCGGGCGGCCTTCAATAAAGGGGATCGGGACATCCAGCACCCCGGTGTCCCCGGTCGTCATGACGTAGCGACTGGTGACAAAGGGAAGCCAGAGAAAATCATCGGAGCAGCGCGTGCGCACACCCCGGCCGGAGGGAGGATGCCACCAATGTTGCACGTCTCCTTCCTGGAACTGACGGCTCGCGGACAACAGAATTTGTTCCCGCATGAGTTGTGGCTTGGCATGCACCAGCGCCATCACGTCTTGCAACTGATCGCGGAATCCAAACGCGCCTCCGGACTGATAGTAGCCACTGCGCGCCCACAGACGGCAGCCGAGCGTTTGATACATCAGCCAGCCGTTGGCGAGCACATTGAGGGACTGATCGGGTGTCTCCACATGCACGGCTCCCAGCGTATGGGTCCAGTGTTGCCACACCGTTTCAAGCGCCGCCCCGCCGGCCGTCGCTCCTCGAAAGCGACGGACGAGCTGCCGGGCATCGTCGCCGTCTTTTCCTATCCCCAACCGAAAGATATATTCACGTTCTTGACCCTGAGCGAGTTCGAAGGGGATTTGGATGGCCCCGCAGGGATCCAACGCAGCGCCCACTTTCCCGGACAGTCGTGTACGACTCATCGCGGCGGGACTCTGCAGGCTGCCGTTCCGCCCCACAAACTCGGTCCGGTCGCCGGTCAGGCTCCGAGTCGTCTCGTCGACGTCAAAGAACGCAATCCGCCCGGGGAAGTCCGTATTGTAGGGATTCCGCGCGAAGAGGGCCCCGGTGGTCGGATCCATCTCAGTCACGACATGCATCACTGATTTGCCGCGCAAATCACCCAACACCCATTCCACATAGCCGGTTGCCGACAATCGGCGCGATCGGCCGGACTCGTTACGCAGCTTGACCACCGTAAATTTCACCGAGGCGTCCAGCGCGACATATATCCACACCTCTGAACGGATCCCGTTTTCCGTATGCTCGAAGACGCTGTAGCCGAATCCATGCCGGCTGACATAGGGGCGTACGCCCCGGCTGGGCATCGGCATCGGCGACCAGAAGTGGCCGCTCTCTTCGTCGCGGAGGTACAGGGCTTCTCCGCCCGAATCCGTCACGGGATCGTTGTGCCACGGCGTGAGGCGGAACTCATGCGCGTTCTCGCTCCAGGTGTAGGCCAGCCCGTTTTCTGAAATGACGGTGCCGAAGTGCGGGTTCGCCAGCACATTGACCCACGGCGCGGGCGTCACGCGCCCGGGCGCTGTGGTGATGACATACTCGCGGCCGTCGGAAGAAAAACCGCCAAGTCCGTTGTAGAAGAGCAGATCGCGCCGGTCCTCGATGGGAGCGGGGGGATCTGAACGGTGCGTGCGAGTCGGTTTGAAGCGATAGGCCGGAGCTCCGATAGACGCGCCACGCGTGATCTGGTCCGCCAGCGTCCCGCGCCGGTCCGTGAGGACGACCCGCGCGACCGCCTGCTGCAACAGGCGGTCCTCGACCGACATCTGCTCAGCCGTTCGCACGAAAATACCGCCTGGCCGATCCATGACATTGGCTTCGACTCCTCCCGATATCAGCCCCATAATCTGATCATGCAGGACCTGCCGGTATCCGGCGTGATCTTCGTTCCATATGACCAAATCCACGGCAAGACCCTTCAATCGCCAGTAGGCATGGGCCTGGACGAGTTGCCGCACCAGATCGATGTTGGAGGGGTCTCCGATCTGGAGCAGGACGATCGGCAGATCACCTGAAATGGCATAGCCCCAGAGACCGGATTGTCCGCGGCGGTTTTTGCTCAGCACGGCCGCCTCTGCGCGGAGCGACGCATGGGCATACATGATCGAGCCGGCCAGCCGTCCGTAGAGTTGCGCGTCTGCTTCGGTCGTATTGAGTTGCCGCAGGACAACTTGGCTATGTGTCCAGGCCAGCTCGAAGACCCGATCGGCGAGACGCCGGTCCTGATATTTGTCGACGAGACGCAGGCAGAGGTCGCGGGTATCACTGATGCCGGACACCAGATCCACCGTGACCGATTCTTCCGGCTCGAGGACGATCTGACAGCGGATGGACACAATGGGGTCCAGTACCGAGCCCTGGCTCCCCGAGAGCGCGGCGGCGTGATCCATGGCCTGTGGGGAGGCCAGTGTCCGCCCCCGGCCGATGAACTGCATGCGGTCCGTCTCGTAGGTTATCTCCCCGCTCTGGAGTCCACGTACCGCCATGAGGTGAAACGCCCAGGGGGCCTGTTCATCGAGGGAACGGCCCCGGCGGGTGGAGAGGATGGCCTGGCGTTCACGGATGATCTCGGTCTGGACGAACAGGTTACTGAAGGCCGGATGGAGCGCGTCGGCTGCCGGCGAGGCGAGCACCACTTCCGCATAGCTGGTGACGTCAATCGTGCGCCTTGTCCCGGAACCGTTCGTGAGACGGACCCGGCGCAGTTCGATATCGTCCTCCGGCGACACCACAATCTCGGCATGCGTGGTGATCTCATGGTCGCGGCGTCGAAATTCGGCACGCCCTTCGGAAAAAATTACTTCGTACGTCTTCGACGGCTGGAGCGTCGGGTGATAGGCCGTGGACCAGAACTCGCCGCTTTCTACGTCGCGGATATAACAGAAGGTCCCCCGGTCGTCGCAGGTACTGTCTTCGCGCCAGCGCGTGACCGCCAGGTCCTTCCACCGGCTGAATCCGCCGCCCGCGTTCGTGACCATCACGTGGTATCGCCCGTTTGAGAGGAGTTGCACCTCGGGTACCGGCGTGTTCGGGGTATTCAAGACGCGCACGGGCGTGTCCTGAGTACTGGACGTGGTGCGCAAATCCGAGAGCGCCGTGCTGTGCGCATAGAAAGCCGTGGCCTTTGGAATCCGTTCCTGCAAGACCAACGTGGTGGCCTGGAACAGAGGATCGGACTCGAAGCGCTTCTGCATCGGACGGTCGAGGAGCAGATAAGCGAAGGACAGGAAACTCATTCCCACATGGTGGGCCATGTACGAACGAACGATGACACGCGCTTGTCCGCGTGGTAGGCGAGACGGCGTGTAGTCGATCGCTTCATACAATCCGAACGGTCCGTCGGCTCCTTCAGCTGTGAGCCGCTGAAGATTCAGGCAGGCTTCTTCGGGCGCGACCATCAGGGCGAGGGCGGTGGCATAGGGCGCAATGACCAACTCCTCGCCCAGGCCGCGCTTGAGGCCGAGGCCGGGCACACCGAAGGCGCGGTACTGATAATTCAAATGCACGTCGACCATGTTGTACCCGGATTCCGAGACGCCCCAGGGAATGCCCCGCTCTCGTCCATACTCGATCTGTCTTTCCACCGCCGCGTGATAGGTTTGATCCAGCAGCGTGTGTTGGTAGGTCGGCATGATGAGCAGCGGCATGAGGTATTCAAACATCGACCCGCTCCAGGACAGGAGAATCGGATCTCCACCCGTGGTCGTGAGCAGGCGCCCGAGGGCGAACCAGCTTTCCTGCGGCAGTTGTCCCTGCGCAATGGCGACGAAGCTGCACAATCGCGCTTCCGAGGCCAGGAGGTCATAATAGCTGGCGTCCCGCCGCCGCTCCGCGACGTTGTACCCGATCGACAGAAGGTAGCGGGTCCCGTCGAACAGAAAGTCATACTCCATCTGGGCGAACTGACTCGATTGCCGGGCCAGTTGGTTGAGAGAGTCGATCCGTTGTCCGGCACGCCGGCTGGCATTCGTGATATGCCCTTGAAGTTCGGTGAGCCATTCTCGCTCCGCCTCTGTTGTGTCCGGACCAAGTCGTTGCTCAAGGGCAGGGAGCCACTCGTCTTCCAGTCTGGTCACAGCCTGGAGTGTCGGCATGTGGTCTAAACGCGGAAATGCGCTGAGAAACCGAGAAGTAATCGGAAGACCAATCCAAGGCGCGAGATACGTCAGCTCGTTGAGCGCGTCCAGGCATTGTTGAGCCAGGGCATGAGCCCATCGTGCGGCCTCTCCATTGGAGGCGAGACCGGGCTGAGCGGCGACCGCATTCGCCTGCATGGTCAGACCCGTCAAGGTTCGATGCGCCGTCGCGAGCGTGGTCGGCCACTCCTGACATGCAGCGGCCACGTTCGTGTGAAGCGTCTCAATGTGGGGCGTGGCGGCAGTGCCCAGAGCATCAGTCAGTAGCGTGAGCGTGTCGCGGAGTCCTTCAAAGACGCGGGCAGAGAGGATCTTGTGATCCGGGAGGGTGAGCAGTCCCGAACGCAGGGTCATGACATGCCCCGCCAGATTCCCGCTGTCCACCGACGAAATATACATGGGGAGGAGTGGTTTCAATGACTGCGTGTCGTACCAGTTGTAGAAATGGCCTCGAAATCGCTCCAAGCCCGCCATGCTATCGAATGTGTGAGCGGTGCGTTCAATGACCTGTCCGGCCGTCAGGTAGCCGAAATCGTAGGCGGAGAGATTCGCGAGCAGTGCCAGTCCCATATTCGTCGGAGAGGTGCGATGCGCCACCTTCGGAGCCGGATGCTCCTGATAATTATCGGGTGGAAGCCAATGGTCATTCGGGCCGACATGGGTCTCGAAAAAGGCCCAGGTCTTGCGGGCCATCTTCCGAAGAAACATCGTCTGGTCGGACGTGAGTCTCGCTTCGCGCCGGGCGAGCGGCCGGCTGATCCACCAGGTGAAAAAGGGAGACGCCGCCCAGAGACCTAAAATGGGTGCCGCCACAAGCAACGCGTCCGCTCGCGAGAGCATTAGATAGATCGCGGTGACCACGGCGATGCCCGGGGCAACCCACATCGATCGGTAGGAGCCGATCAGGTCCGTCCTGCCTTTGTCCGCACCGCTCGACGGGCTCCATTCCAACAACCGCGTGCGGGTGATCCACATGCGCCCAATAGTCCGAATGACTGCTCCCAGGCTGTAGAATCCCTCATAAGGAAGGCACATGAGAGTGAGTAGGGACTGTGTGAGGTGCTGCGCTGTGGCCCGTGCGGTCGAGGTCAGGTGCCGGCTGATCCCCATATCCTCGGGTTTACGGAACAGATCCACCAGAGCGGCCAGCAGTGGAGCAATTACAATGAGGGCAAGCGAGGAGAGTGTCCAGAGCCAGACCGGGGAGAGGAGGGTCCAGCCTGACACAAACAGGAACGTCAGCGCCGCGGGAACGAGACTGCGCCGCAGGTTGTCGAGAATTTTCCAACGGGACAGTGCAGAAAGCGGATTGTTCAGGCCGCGTCCGGTCGGAGCGGGAACACGTGGAAACACCCATCCTGCAATCTGCCAGTCTCCGCGAATCCAGCGGTAGCGCCGGGTCACATCCGTCCTGTACCGTGCAGGATACTCTTCGTAGAGCTGGACGTCGCTCAAGAGTCCGGCCCGCGCATAACACCCTTCCAGCAGGTCGTGGCTCAGGATTCGATTCTCAGGAAAGCGGTCACTGAGGGCCCGCTCGAACGTGTCGACTTCATAGATCCCCTTGCCGATGAAAGACCCTTCTCCGAACAGGTCCTGATACACGTCCGAGACGGCGCGCGTGTAGGGGTCTATGCCCGGCTCGCTGGCGTTGAGACGGGCGTACCGCGATCGATTGGTGCCGGGCAAGCTGACGGCCACGCGAGGCTGCAGGATGCCGTAGCCCTCGGTGACTCGCTGCGCCGTCTGGTCGTACCGGGGACGATTTAATGGATGCGCCATGGCCGCCACGAACTGCCGCGCGGAATCGCGAGGCAGCTGCGTATCCGTGTCGAGCGTAATCACATACTTGATCGTGGACAACACATCGGTCCGGCCGATGACCATCGAAAAGCGATCGGGCGAGCCGCCGCGGAGGAGCGCATTCAATTCCGCCAGCTTGCCTCGCTTGCGCTCATACCCCATCCAGAGTCGTTCATGCGCATTCCAACGACGCGGGCGATGGAAGAGACAAAACGTCTCGCCGTTCTCGTTTTTGTATTTGGCATTGAGCGCATCGATGCGTGTTCCAACAAGCTGGACCAACTGTTCATCGCCCGAAACGGTTTCCTGATCGGCATCCTGAAAATCCGTGAGGAGACCGAAGTGCAGGTGGCTGTCCCGATTGGCTAAGAACCGGACTTCGAGCGCCTCAACGAGGTGGTCGATGCCGTGCGCATTCTGGAGCAGTGTCGGGACGACGACCAGGGTTCGCAATGCCTGGGGAATTCCCTCGGTGAAGTCCATGCGCGGTAGGGGATGTGGCGTCACCAGCGACGTCGCGAGCCAGTTCACCAATGTTACCGCCAGTTGACTGCCGGCGAGCGCCGAAAGAAGTCCCAGCAGTGCGAGTCTCCACCCGTCCCATCCTTCGGTGTAGCCGATGGCCAGGAAGCCGCTGGTGAACATCGCCGTCATCCAGACGATGGAACCGAGATAGACCAGCACAGAATTCCGCTCGCTCCATCGCCTGACCTGATCAAAGATCGAGAGACGTATGTTCGCCGCACGCTCCAATTGCAGATGGCCACGGTCGACCAAATAGAACCCGACATGAGCGGCGCGATCATCCTTCCCCTCTTCAGTCATACGCTGGCGGGCGAGGAGAATGGCGTGGCGTGCGACATCGCCTTCGGACAGAGTGCTGGTCCTGGCGATTTTCTCCACGGCATGGCGATAACGATCCCGTGTGGCAAAATCCATGTACCCGTACACGCCCGCCGGGTCCTCATGCAGCGTCTCATCCACGACGCTGTGTGTTTCGACAAATTCGCGCCAGTCCATCGCCGCCAAAAATCTGAGGCTGCCGATGCTGTTGCTCATGGACACCTGGTCGACGGCCTGTTGTTGGGTCTCCGACTGCACCAATTGCTCGATCGTGAGGCCGGACTCGGACAGTCGCTGCTCGATCCAGGTCAGGGGCAGGGACAACGCCGCGCTTTGACCTTGGAGGCGACGCGCGAGTTCCGCCACGAATGCGCTGACCATCGGAGGGTTGGAGCGAGCCATGTCCGCGATGACTAAGATGAGACTCTTGGGATCCTTTTCCGCGGTCTCCATCATCTGGCCGGCCCATTCGTGGGCGCGGTTGCGGTCGACCCGGTCACTGGCGATGCGGGTTCCCGCGCGCCGGAGATTTTCGATCAACGCCAATCGAATCATGATGGGAATGGCCCACAATTCACCCAACTTCAGGGCCGTGACCGTTTGGTACGCGGTCACGAAGCCGCTGAGACTTTCCGGATCGACCCGTCCATCGCCGTGGGAAATGATTTCGAGCGCGATGTCATAGACGCGGGGAAGACCGCCTGATGGGCCATTACCAAGCCGGGGCAGTTCCCGGCTGTAGCCTTTGGGCAAGTGGCGCTTGGCCATGCGAATCTGTTCTTCGATCAGATAGAAGTTATCGAGCAGCCATTCCCCGGCGGGTGTGATGCGTCGACTGCCCTTCACCGCCTCGGCCACTAGATTACGCACCTCCAACAGGACGGCTTCATTTTCAGCCAGCCTGGCAAGCAGCTGGTCCGGCTCGTGGTCCGCACTGACTGCGTGCAATCCCGCGAGTGTCCTGCCGTGTTGTTCCATCTGGCCGGCGCTGAACAGCTCCGATCGCAATGGTGGTTCGTCGCCCGCGTATTGCGGGGTTGCATCGTGTGCGGTGAGACGCTCTCTGAGACGGAGCACGCTCGCACGTATGGTCCTGCTGGTCATGTTCAAGTCCGGGTTCCCTTTGTTAGAAGTAAGGTCTCCATCTGCAGGGCTCAGGCGCGAGTCCGGCAAGGCTCATGCGGCCATGGCAAAACGAGGCACCGAAGAGGGAAGCCCATTGTGGCTATGCAGCCTATGGAGTCGTTCGCGAAGCGACGCATTAACCGTCGGCTTTTCAATGCTTCGCCGGAAATCCAGGCGGGCACCGGAAGCACCGGAGGAAGCACGATTGGACGGATGAGTGTAGCCGACTGATTCCGCAAAGGACACACAATAATCCACCGAGCTTTCTCACCTTCTCAGGCACATAGCAGGCGGCAGACGGGGCGAAGGGTAAAGATCACAACGTGGTGAGGGGCAACAGGTCCACGTAGGAGTAGGCTATTGGCGACGATTGCGAGCCATGAGTAAGTATTTGCTGTAGGTAGTTGGAAGGGAGTATCGCGGAGGCTTAGACCGCTCGGGTCGTCAGCGATTCGGCCATCCCATAGAGGAGCGCTTCGGTATCGCTCCAGGCCAGGCAGGAATCGGTGATGGACATTCCGTAGGTCAGCGCCTTGCCGGGATCCCAGCTTTGCCGGCCGCCTTGCAAGTGGCTTTCGAGCATGATGCCCATAATGGAACGGCGGCCGTCCTGAAACTGTTTGAGCACGTCGCCTGCGACTTCGACCTGGCGTTGATGGTTCTTGCCTGAATTGTCGTGCGAACAATCCACCATCACACCGCGCGCAAGGCCTTCTATCGCCACGGCACCGTCAGCGCGGGCGATGTCTTCCACCCCATAATTCGTACGACCGCCGCCTCCCCGCAGGACAATGTGATGGTCCGGATTGCCGGTGGTTTTGATCACCGACGTAATGCCGTCGGCGTTGACGCCGACAAAATGGTGCGGACTGCGGCTGGTGATCATGGCATTGATGGCGACTTGGAGGCTGCCTTCGGTGCCATTCTTAAATCCCACCGGCATCGAGAGGCCGCTGGCCATTTCGCGATGAATCTGGCTTTCCGTGGTCCGGGCTCCGATGGCGGTCCAGCTCAACAGGTCGGCGAGGTATTGCGGTGTCACCGGATCGAGCAGCTCAGTGGCACAGGGGAGACCTTTTCCATTGATGTTCAACAGAATCGCACGGGCCAGTTGGATGCCCTGCTCAATATCACAGGTCCCGTCGAGATGGGGGTCATTGATCAAGCCCTTCCAACCCACCGTCGTCCGGGGTTTTTCAAAATAGGTGCGCATCACGACGAGGAGCTTTTCACGGACTGCCTCGGCGAGGGACCTGAGCCGTTCGGCATATTCATAGGCCGCATGGGAATCGTGAATGGAGCAGGGGCCGACGACCACGATGAGCCGGTCCATATCGCGGCCATGCAAAATATTCCGGATCGCTTGTCGCGTGTGAAAGACCAGGTCCGCCACCTCGTCGGTGAGCGGCAGTCGGGTCTTGAGGTCGCGTGGCGAGGGGAGCGGCTTGATTTCAACGACATGCTGATTGTCGATCGGCCTGGGCATACTGATCCGTGTGAGGTGGGTCTTCGATTCACTGACTGATTGCAGATGTATCACGTAACATAGCGAATACGGTGCGGAAAGTCCAGAGAGGAAGACACTGGGGGATCGTTCTTGCTTTCAATCGGAGGCTTTGTTACAACTCACGCCGTTCATCCAACGGCTCGCAGAATGTCGATGATGTGTCGTCAACCGCATACTCATTTCAGCGTCGTTATTTCACTGCTCCTCGCTTGCCTGCTGCTCGCGATGGCGCCGTTCTCGGCGGCACTGGAGATTCACCACGAGCTGGCGCCGGCCGACCACGATGGCCACGAACATTCCGATACCGATCTCTGTCAGTGGGTGCAGTATCACACGGGTCACTCGCTGACCGGTGACGTTCCTGCCCCCTGTACTCTCCTGAGCGAGGCGCCGCCTCAGCTTGTTCGCGCTCCGATTTTCATATCCCAATCGCTTCCTGCATCTCGCGCCTCCCGCGCGCCTCCTTTGACCTGACCTCCACGCCACGTTTTTTTATCTTGGTATCCGTGTGTCGTGGAAGGCTCGGAGCATGGTCCCGGGCTATCGCCCGAACGCGGGATCATTGGGGAGGCTCGCATGATTAGGTCCGTTAGAACAGTGTGTCAGCTGTGTGTCGGTATAGTCCTAGGGGCAAGCCTGTGTGGGTCGTTGCCGGTTTATGCGCAGGAACCGGCGGTCGCTACGGGACGAACGATTGGAGGAACAGTTCAAAATCAGGATCTCCGTCGTGTGCCTCAGGCGACTGTGGAAGTGAAGGATCAGGAAGGAACCATGGTCGGAGGGGCAGTCGCGAATGATGCGGGAGAGTTTACCGTGGAAATTCCTGACGACGGGACCTATTCCGTCAGCGCCGTGCAGGATACCTATCGGAGCGAGTATGCCATCATCACAGTCGGCACCGAGCCGTCTGCGCCGGTGACGCTTACTCTTTCGAAAACCAAGGAGATCGCCCTTGAAGTCGTTTCTCCCTTAGCACCCATACAGTACAAGGCGTCGAGCGAAACCTATGCGTTCAGCCGAAAGGACATTGAGACCTTACCGCGCGGAAACAATAATGAACTCCATGACGTACTCCTGACGATTCCGAGCGCGGTGTACGGATCGCTCAAGCAGGTGCATATTCGCCAGGACCATGCGAATCTTCAGTTGCGGATCGACGGCGTGCCCATTCCCGACACGGTCTCGTCGACATTTTCCGATGTCATCAGTCCGCGGGCCTGGGAGCGGGCGGACATTATCCTGGGCGGGCTGGAAGCCCAATACGGTAACAAAGCGGCGGCGGTGATCGATATCACGACGAAGAGCGGGACGAAGCCGGCGTTTGGGTCAGTCCAGATGCTGGGCGGGTCGAATCAAACGATCAACCCGTCTTTTGAGTACGGCGGAACCATCGGGGAAAAGTTTCGGTTTTATATCCTGAACAGCCATACGGCAACCAACAGGGGGATCGAGCCCCCGACGCTGGGCCATTCAATTTTCCATGGGCAAAGCGAGCGCAATCAGACCTTCATCCGCGGCGACTATCAGCACGACAACAAGAATAACTTTACCTGGTTATTCTTGAATTCGGTCGCCAAGTATCAAATTCCTACGACACCCGGCATCGACGTGGATCCCAGCGGGCAGGTGCTGCCGTTGTTGCAGGCCGCACGGCCGGGATTTACTCCCGTCGCCTCACAGGCCATCAATGAGTTTCAAAAGGAGAATAATCAGTACGGCCATATGGTGTGGCGGCACGATGTCAATGCGAACAACTTTTTCAGCCTCGCCGGGTATCTCCGCCACACGCGAGCCACCTTCAAGACGGATCCGTTCAACTTTTTGGCCTACACGGCGGATCCGGCCGAGCCCTTTTCGGCGTCGGATCAAGACAGGAATGCCTATTCGACGGGGCTGCGCCTGGATTACACCTATGTGCATAGCAAGCAGCACCTCATCAAGGCCGGGTTCCAGATCGACCGGACGCAGTCCGTGAATAAGACGCGACTGTTTACATTTTTGGACGACGGCGCGGGGAATCCCACCGGCGACCTGCTCAGCCTTAACGCCGACAACCGCCAGCTCGGCTATCGCCAGGAATTCTGGATTCAGGACCAATGGAGTCCGAACGATCGGTGGACCTTCAATCTCGGGCTGCGCGGCGATGCGGTCCAGTATCCGCGCAGTGAAGGCCAGGTCAGCCCACGCATTGGAGCGACCTACAAGTACAATCCCTCCAACGTCTTCCACGTGTTTTACGGCCGGCTGTTCACGCCGCCGAATCTGGAAGCCATCTCCTTCGCGAAACTCAACACCGTGGGGACCAGGGCGCAGCCGGAAGACCTGACCAATAACACCGTCCGGGCCGAACGGGCGCACTACTTCGAGGTCGGCAGCTACCATGCGCTGAACCGCTACGCCACGTTGCAATTCACGGGCTGGTACAAGCTCAGCAATTTCCTTTCAGATGCCGGGCAGTTCGGCACCACGCCCTTGTTGAATTATTTTGCGTTCGAACGGGGGTGGCAGCGGGGCATCGACGGCGCTTTGAAACTGCAGCTGGCCGAGAATCTGACGGCGCGCGGCAACGTGGCCTGGGGGCAATGCAAGGGCTATGGCCTGCAATCGGGGCATTTCCTCCTGGAGGCCAAGGAAATTTCGGACATCAATTCCCAGGGCGGCGTGTTCTGCGATCACATGCAGACGTTGACGAGTTCCGCGATCGTAAGCTATCGACTCCTGGAGCGGACGACGTTGACGGGGCAGATGCTCTTCGCGTCGGGCTTGCGCACGGCCGAAAACGAGGACGCGAAGACCAATTCCTCGCATAGCCCTTCGTACACCGTGTACAATTTCTCGGTCACTCATGTGTTCCCTCTGCCATGGGAAGATCAGAAGTTTCTCCTGGGGTTCGACATCATCAATTTGCTGGATCAGAAATATTTCATCAATCAGGGAGAAGGCAGCATCGGGTTGGGCGTGGCCCATGCGGGGATGCCACGGTCATTCTTTCTGCGCGGCCAATGGTTCTTTTAACCAGCGGCCGAACAAGGTCACCAGCATCGTTCTCGGGCGCCCGTCTTCTTGCGACGTACCGCAAGGGTACGCCTCAGTCGTCGGACGCCCTGCGGCCTTGCTGGATGACCTTGTTGGGCAGCTGGTGATATAAGGACAGTTGCGAACGTGTCGAATATGAGGTTTGAACGATGATATTTTTCCGCGTTAGCGCACTCCTTTGCGGACTCTGTCTGAGTGTCCCGGTGGCGGCGCATGCCGTCACCGGTGATGAGGCCACGCATGAGGCGGACCATGCGTTGGATGCGGACATCATCGAATTGCCGGAAGTACATGTCCACGGTTTGCCGCTCAATAAAGATCAGCAGGTAGGGCCGGTGCCGAAGTCGACGCCATGGCCGGCGGTTCCCTCGTCGCTGGACGGCAAGCCCCTCGACGACTGGATGAAAGCCCGCATGCTCGTCTCGAAGGACGCGAAGGTATCCGTGGTGGTGTTGGAACCGGCAAAACATCGGGAGCTCACGGTCGCCGGCATGATCGCTCTAAACAAGTGGACCTTCGATCCTCAGCTTCGTGGTGATGATCCGGTCGACGGAGAGCTCACCGTGCGCATTCACTTCCGTGCGCAATAGCTGCCGGGCAGCTTTCGCATATGGGTGAGGATTCACGGCTTCTGTGACTGGATCTATCGGTGATCAACCTTGAAGTACGATCCGAAATCTAGAGCGCACGGGGCTGAGAAGGAGCGCTCAGCAGTTTAGTGTACAGCTCGTTGTACTGAGACGCTTGCCGCTGCAGAGAAAAGCGTTGCACAGCGGTTTGACGGCAATGTGCACTGAGCACCGCCTGCCGCTCTGAATTCTTCAGCACCTCCCATATCGCAGCGCCGAAGGCGGTCGTGTCAGAAGGCGGAACCAAAAGTCCTGTTCTTCCATGCTGAATCATGTCGGGAATACCGCCTACTGCGAAACCTACCACCGGCGTTCCACAAGCCATCGATTCAAGGACGGTGTTCGGTAGGTTGTCCTGCGAGGACGGAATGACCACGACGTCGGCTGCGCTATAAATGTTGGAAAGCAATCGATCGTTATGTATGTGTCCTAGGTTGAGATAAGGGATCTGGAGATCGAGAGCAGGACTGTTGTGTCCGACTCCCACCAGACAGAGGGCCGGCACCCGAGCTTTAATCTGCCTAAGAGCTTCGATTAGCCTGTCGAACCCTTTTCGAATAAGCGGGAGACCATCTGCGACAAACAATACGACCTTCGCCTGGTGAGGAATGCCGAACACCTCTCTGGCGCTCCGTTTGTCTCGTGGGGCAAAGTCACTGAGATCGATTCCATAAGGGATGACCGAGACATGAAATCGGTTCAAGATCGGACTTTTTTTGACTTCGTTCGCCAGCCAGATACTGGGTGTGACCACATGAAGGCGGTCGATCGGTAACCTATTGAAGAGCGCCTTTTTTCGCTCCCAGATTTGGTTGGAGAGATCGTGCTCTCCCGGGCTCCGTAGTTGCGGGCACTGTGTGCATTGGGTGAGATACCGGCCGCATCCGAGATCGTAGTGGCATCCGCCGGTAAATGCATTCATGTCATGGAGCGTCCAGACGAGGCGCTTTCCGGTAGACATGGGCCCGAAGAACGAGCCGTAATCAACGAAGTCTGCGACCCAGTGAAGATTTACTACGTCATGAGCGGGGAGTTGCGAGATCAGATCTGAGCCATATTCCGAACGGTCGATTCGGAACGGTTCAAAATGGTTGCCGGTCGGATGAACCGAAGGGCGAAGTGTTCTCTGAATATATTCGCGCCGAACTCGCCGCTCAACTCTGCCGAGAAATGCATTCGTCGGCTGGTATCTCACAATGGATCGATCGGTGTTCCCGGTTTCCCGCACGAACATGGACGATTCCACTCCCGCCTGGCGCAAGCCTGAATGAAGTCGATACGCCGCCCGCGCTGCGCCTCCGATGAGATCGTATGTGCTGAGATGAACGACCCTTAAGGGCAGAGGTTTTCGAACGGCATCTTCGACCTCATGGTCGGGATGCTGGAAATAAAAAGAACGCCGGGATGTGTGAGGGGTGGTAATCATGTCTATCCGCCAAGCGCACAGAACACCTTATTTTCAAAAATAGTAGGCCGCTGCAGTCCCATGACATCACGGCGGCATCACAGGCATATCTCAATTTTGATTACGATTGGGTTACACTCGCACTGATTGGACTGATTTATTTTTTTACCTTAACCCCTTCGCTTATTCCCCACGACTAGGCATAGCCCCAGTGGAAAACAGACAGAGGATTTTGGAGCCCGACAACCGGCACCCGCGGCGTACCGATCAAAGATCGTCGTGGGTCGGCGCTGCCGTATTTTTTTGGCATGTAGGAGAAGCTTTTTCTCCCTGTTTCCAACTGTACTTTACGAGGACACATTTTCCTCGCCAGCCTGGCGGGTATGCTTTTCCGGTTCCGTAAAAATCGCCATCGACCACAGTCAACAGAGTCGCGTTGTGGATCCAATCCTGGACCTCCCTATTACTCTCTACATACGACATCACATAATAGTTTCCGCCGGAGAGAGGCAATTCCGGCAGGCGAAAATCGATCCAGCCTTCTCCGCGCAGGTCGAGCGGGGTGGGGTCCACTAAGTCCGTAGACATCAGGAAATACGCGGTTTCGTAGGGATCGCCCACTTTGACATGCAGCGAGAGTTCCACCCGGCAATTGCGAATGATGTCGTGATGGGAACAACGATAGTGCCATCTCAGAATTGTTTCCCGCCCACCAATGGCCGATGCGCGAATGTTGCCGTTTCCGTCCAGCATTTCGATGGCTGCCGCGATAACTTGTCCTTTACCCTGCCTATCTGTCCGCTCATACAATGCGCTCCGTGAGAGCTCTGCGGTCATGCCGGCATAGGCTTCCACCACTTTTTTGGCCTCTCCTAGCAAGGCCACGTGTCCTTTGGACAGTAAGAGCGCCCGTTGACACAGGTGCTCGATGACAGGAAGGTTATGACTGACGATCAGGACCGTACGGCCGCCTCGACTAGCTTGCTGCATTTTTCCCAAACACTTCTCCTGAAAGCTCGCATCACCCACCGCCAGCACCTCGTCCACGATCAGGATTTCCGGTTCCACGTGAGCCGCGACCGAAAACGCCAGGCGGACGTACATGCCGCTGGAGTAACGTTTGACAGGGGTATCGATGAACTCTTCGATACCGGAGAAATCTATGATCTCGTCGAGCTTTCGTTTGATCTCAATCCGGTGCATGCCCAAGATGGCGGCATTCAAATAAATGTTTTCCCGTCCCGTCAACTCCGGATGAAAGCCCGTCCCTACCTCCAGAAGGGAACTAAGACGACCATAGATGTCCGCGGTGCCTGATGTGGGTTCGGTGATCCGCGAAAGGATCTTCAATAAGGTGCTCTTCCCTGCGCCGTTGTGACCGATGATACCGAACACCTCACCTTGTGCGATGTCGAAGGACACATCACGGAGTGCCCAAAAGGCTTTTGCTGCGTCGTCAACGACGGAACGCTTCTTCCTCAGTGCCCCGAAGGTATGTGCTAACCGATCGCGAAGGGTATCGTGTCGGACTGTCGCGCCTAACTGATACCGCTTCGAAAGGTGTTCAACCTGAATGGCGATATGGCCCATGGGCATTCCTCACGTGTCACAACTTGCCGGGCACGGTGAACGTTCACTCCCTTTGAGGTAGCATGTCTTTTGAGTCCTGCGCAACCGCCTGCCTCGTCGTGAGCAGCAGTCTCTCGTGTGAGGGCGCCAACAGCATCGGGTCATTGGCTGTTCCATCCGTGTCGGTTGTAAGAGGTCCATGAACCGTGAGAGGTATTGAGGCAGAGATGCAGGGAGATGTGATCGCCCACCGTCCGTTCGGATTCAAGACCTTGCTGATTGAAGATGGATGAAACGATTATTTTTTCCAATCATCGCGTCCTGGTCCTCGTCGGCCGCTTCTGCCCTCACGAAACGAAACGTTTGACGAATGACGCGTGAGGCTATATCGTCCTCTCCATGAATTGGGACGAGAGCCTCTTTCACGTAATCAACGGCATGGCCGGGCGGTCGGCCGCCCTCGACTGGATCATGGTGGAACTGGCCAAGCCGGGAAACCTGTTCTATCCCATCATCCTTGCCGCCGGCTATTGGCTGTGGCACAACCGGCGAGAGTGCCTGATCGGCTCGGCGATGTTGGCTGGGGTGATCGGCGCCACGGACGCGTTGGGAACCCAGCTCAAAGGTCTCATGCAGCGACCGCGCCCTTGTCTGACTTTGCAGGAGGTGCAGAAGTTGCTCGGCTGCGGCGGAGCATTTTCGTTTCCGTCGAATCACGCGGCCAATACAGCGGCGGCGGCAGCCTTCTTCCACCTACTGTATCCGCGATCCGGCTGGATCAGCTGGCCTTTGGTGATAGCGATTGGCCTCTCCCGTGTCTACATCGGCGCCCATTACCTGACGGATGTGATCAGTGGGTGGGTGGTGGGTGGATTGATCGGAGCGGGCGTGGCCTGGTGGCTGCGTCGCTGGTCTTACTTTCGCCCCGTTCCTGTTCAAGCCAGAGGCGTGCCTGTCCCTCAGGCTCCTACCGAATCGATTTCTTAAGGCTATAAATCGGCGAGGCAGGCGAGGAGGGACTTGCGGCAGAGGTCCTGGTCGTAGGCACGCCCGATCAATACCACGACATGGTCCGGTTCATCGAGCAACATGACCGGTGCCACCGTGCTGGTGCGCGGGGGGAAAAACTGAAACTCTTGCAACTCCGGTTCATGCGCAAAACGGAAAAATCCCTTCGCCCGTTCCAGCCCTTCGGGTAGCGAGTGCGTCCATTCCATGAACCGGCTCCGATCCATTGGCTTCGAAAGCCGCACCGTGGTGACCATAGGATGGTGCGGGGCGGAAGATTGGTGCGTCACCCTGGGTGCGGCTGATTTTTCGAATACCACATTAGGGGGAAGTGATCGCGTGACGGGCGCGGCGAGCAAGGCCGGAATGTCTACCCGGGCGTGATTGGTTTCCCACAGCCGCCCATAGGGATTGTGGCGTGTGATGGTCTCGCGAAAGTGCTCCCAATGGCCGGGGATATACAGGTCTCGCTTATTGAGGATGAGGTCATCGGCGTAGCGAATCGCATTGCGCGTCACATGTTCTGCCATGCCGGAATCAGGGAGAGGGACGGGATGCAGGAGCGCGAGAATCCGCTCCAGCCTGGCAATTCGTGCCACGTAGGCATCAGTTACGGCATCGACGACTTCCGCGGGATCGGCCATGCCCGAGCACTCCAAGACGATCAAGGTCGATTGATAGTCCTGCACGAGCTGCGTGATGCTCCAGGCGAGGTCGTCTTTCGTATCGCAACAAATGCAGCCTCCGGCCAGGTTGAGGACCTGATCGGCAATCGTTCCGGCGCGAGGGCCATCGATGCTGACTTCCCCGGCCTCATTCATGAGGACCCCGACCTTGTGGCCTTGACTGTTCCAGAATTCCAGGAGACGCATGAGCAAGGTCGTCTTGCCGGCGCCGAGCGATCCGCAGAGGATGTAAAAGGGGACGGGGAGTGACTGAAGCATGGAGGCTATTGTATCTGGAGGAGTCGACTGCGGGCTAGTGATGGCTGTGCAGGATTTCCGGCGGGTGCGAGTGTTGATCAGCCAGACGGTTGAGGTCGCAGTGGACGGCATCGGGATGGCAGCATACCGTCTCCAACTGGATGGTGATGTGCTTGATGCCGAACGTGGTAGTGATCCGATGCCGAATCGCCTGGAGCAGATCGCTTGTAAGCGCCTGATCGTCCCCGTCGACCTGCACGTGCGTGGTCATCATGATGAGACGTGGCTCCACCGCCCAAATGTGCAGGTCGTGAACGTTCTTCACGCCGGGTATGGATTCAATCGCGGTCGCAACCTGGGCAGGGCTGACACCGGGTGGAGTCGATTCCAATAAGACTTCAAGTGATTCATTAAAGAGTGGCCATGCCCCACGGGCAATCGCCGCGACGACGAACAGGCTCACCAACGGATCGAGAATCGACCATCCGGTCAGCAGAATCACCCCTCCGCTCACCACAACCCCTAAAGACACCCACGCATCACTCAGCATATGCCAGAACGCGCTGCGTATATTGAGATCGTCTTTCGCGCCATGCTGCAGCAAGAGCGCAATCGAGAGATTCGCGGCAAAACTGATCAGCGCGATCAGCATCACCCAGCCTCCTGGAATGGGAACCGGCGTCATGAGTCGCTGAACGCTCACGACTGTGATGCCGGCGGCGGTGAGCATCAGGATGAAGGAATTGAGAAAGGCCGCCACGGTG
>JACCYV010000059.1 GCA_013696305.1 Nitrospira sp. | reverse complement strand
TCGGATAGGCGATCATCACATCGATGCTCGCCCGCCGGATGGCTTCCTTAATGACTTCACTGCCCGTATAGAACGACGGCGTGCGCGGCGCGTCCCGCATCATCTCCCGGGGATCGGTGAAGACTTGGCCCTTTTTATTTTTTGTTCCGATGCGGGATGTGGGTTCCATAGCCGGGCCTCCTTACAGACAGAAGATAGTAGAGTTCCTGCAGGCAGTCGACAGGCGAAGCGGTTAGGCGCTGAATGAGCTGCCGCATCCACACGTCGTCTTCGCTTGCGGATTCTTGATCGCGAAGCCCGAGCCCTGGATGCTGTCCACATAATCCACTTCACAGCCGTTCAACAGCGGGGCACTTTGCGAATCCATGATTACTTTCACGTCACCCTTTTCAATAACCGTATCGTCGTCGCTCATTTTGGATTCGAATGCCATCCCGTACTGATATCCATGGCATCCTCCGCCCTTGACATATACGCGCAAGCCGAGCGTCTCTTTTTCCTCCAACATCAACTCCCGAATTTTCTCTTCCGCTGTCACCGTGATGGTAATCATAATCGTATTTTCCTCTTGGCCGTAGTATGAATCGACCTGATTGTGGCAATAGGCACGCTTGCGAACATTCCCGCCGGACGCGACGATCGCTCCGTACACGGAAAGACTGTGAGCGCAGGACACTCTGGCGTAAAAAGCGACGAAACCGGGCAATCAGTCGCGCGGGAATGGCTCAAGAAGCGCGAGGGAGAGAACAATCGACGGAACTTGACACGTCATACTTTTAAGCTAAGCGCTAAATAGGTATCGAAGTCAAGCGATATTGAGGCCTAGCTTTCTCCTTGTCAGATGTCACCTTCCCACGTCGGGCTCAAAAGAGATCTTCTGCTGGCCTGCGGCAAAGACCTCACCAGCGCCTTACTCCCCTCATCGTATTCTCCTTCCGAGAAAGATACTCTCCGTGTCCGACTAAAAATCGAACCTCAGGTGGGGGTGGCCTTAAACGAGCCGAAAGACGTGCGGCAGATGCAGCGATTTAAAGCCGCCGGCTGCGCAAACCAGCGGAGCCACGATCTATGCCGATCCTGAGACTTGGGGCGCTGCGCCCGCGGGCACACCCTTTTCTTGCGGAGCGGCCTGCATTGAGACTTTCAACGCCTGAATGGCTCGCGTAACATCTTCTTCCGTCGATCCAAACCTGTCCCCCATGACCTTGATCGCCTGATTGATCGCTTTCGTCATGCCCGCTATTCTTTCTTCCGATGTCATGTTCCTCCTTTATCTCCACTCTCGGTCCTGAAATTATTGACGATTTTCCCGATCACTTTCACATGACGTGGCCCGGGCTTGAAGATCCACAAACGTTTGCTACATCGCGACCTGCGGGGCAGCTGGCTGCCGCTTGCTACTCACTGCTCGGCTGGGGGACGTGGGTATCACCGAACGATCCAAGTATTCCTTCCCCTCGCTCAGGTTGGTAATGACACGCTCAAACCCTCAACGTACCCACATGACGCCCTCATAATGCGCAGAAAAAATTGTCGATCTGCTTCGCGCTCTTCTCTCCTCTTGACAACTGCACTCCATGGCCCGACTGAAGTGCGCCTCGCTTCCGGTCCGTTTCGCTATTTCCCGAAGCGGTTAATCTATCACCACCTGTCGCATGAGCAGTGCCCGTATAACTGCGTGAGAATCGTCGCTACTTTCTGCGGTGTCCATTCCTTCGCAGCCCGGGCATTACTGAGTTCAAATGCGTCGCTACAATCCCACGATCAGACAAGAGCACAGAGAGTGCGTGGTGCGTGGTCACATTAACGTTTTCCATTTTTTTATAGGGTACTCTGGGTCGCCACGCTAAGGGTTCTTGAAAAGAGCCAAGTGTTCAGCCGGTCATGGGCCGCCAGGACCGCTTTATTCATCACCACACGCGCGTCGCGCGCCGTGTCATCACATGAATCACCATCATCAGCATACCCGCCACTGTAAAGAACCAATAGATTTGAATCGGCATTACCGCCAGCCCTGTCCAGCTAAGGCCCCAGACCACGAGACCAAGGACCAGACACATCAGGGCAGCATTCAGCATGACGCAACTCTTCTTTCCATCCGGCAATACCTTATACTCGTCATGATCAGACGACCGCAGCACGTGCCTGCGAGTACAGTATTTTTTCGGGCAGGTTCCACAGCTGCTTCCACTTTCGGTCTTTTAGACTGATCAAAGTCCTAACTTTTTTCTTTCGGGATCTCGCTCGATAACGTAGCCTACTCTCGCTAGGCGTACTTAGGCCGCTCCGACCCCGCAAGACGCTCTTGACAACCACGTTGCTCGCTCGGGCTAGTCTACGGATCGTTCCTCGGAACTACAGTTGCTAGCACGAGGCGACGGCCAAATGCGCCCACGTGGCGCGCGGCTCTAAATGCCATTTGCGGTGAACGTCGATCAGGGAATCGATGACTGCCCCACATTGTCGACAGCCCCAACCATACGCCATCGTTCCACTCATGATGTCCTTCATCTTGATCATCATCATCGGACCGTAACAGCGCGGACATCTCATTGATCTGACTCCATACACAACGACCCTTCGTAGCCTTACCGGCTCGTCAAATGCTTCAGGAACCACTTTTCTCGAACAACTTCACGATCAGTGTCTTCTCTTTGATTCTCTCCATCAATTGAGCGCAGGAGGCTTCCCGGATGATGCTTGCAAACTGGGCATGGTAGCTTCCGACGAGACTGGCTCCATCCATTACTGCGTCATACACCAACCAACCTCCATCTCGGCTTATCAGCCGGAAATCAATGAAGGTGTCAACCTTGTCTCCCACAAGCCTCGTCTTTGACCTCCGCAAAGCCTGCCTCACGTCGCTCCGAGAGGTAGCTGATGCGTTCTCCTGAGTATTCGACCATCCGATTCGCAATTGAGTCGCGAAGCAACTGCACGAAAAGCCCGACATACTCCCGCCGTGCGACGTGACTCAGTTGCACCCAGGAGCCCCGGAGAGACCGCTTGGCCATGTCTTCGTAATGCACTCGATGCCGAATCACCTGTTCGATTTCCCCTCGCCGCGCCTCGGAACGGTTGGGGTCTTTAAGCTCTTTCAGAATAGAAAGCAATTCCGCGACCTGCCCTTCACAGTTTCGGTCGGTCCCTGCTCAGACCCGGCCGCGGTGACCGGGGTCTGGCTCATAAGACAATGATCATTGCCACCGAAACGACTCCCCCTAATATCCATGCCGTGAGCCGCATATTTCAATCATCCCCGCTGTCATGCCGGTGTGTATCATCTCTTCCTCCCCTCCCCCTCGAGCAGATACTTCAGACTCAACGACATCACACCCGAATTCGCCAGCCGCACGGTCATCGGGTAAGGTCGTGTTGAGAACGAAGAGCCAGCGCCAGCTACAATGCGGTGCTACATTGTATGCCCAGTCTCCGCGTCGACTTTTCCATCTCAGGGGGATAGGGAGCCAAACGTCTCAAGCGTCACACCGTTGTTGAAGCATCCGCAAATTCATCCCCTATCTTTTATGACTGACTCGCGCAGAGCCGATCCATGATCCGACCGTAGATGTAGTGCGGCAAGATGTGTCTCGCCAGCAATTCCTCTCTATCGCGGTACGGCCGCCCCTCAACAATCTTTTTTGCATAGTGCTCGCCGATCCCGGTTAATGATTTCAACCGGAGAAGCTGGGCTGTATTGATGTCCAAGGTCCTGTCACGAACTCGCACCGGAGCCTCACTGATTCCTTGGAGAGTCCGTTCCTCGCCCCCCCCGAATCTGCCAGCCGGTCTTGACCGAACTTGATGATCCCTTCGCATAGTGACACCTTCCCGTCTTACTTGCATTTCGCCCTACCGTTGTGCGGCCGTTTGCCATACGTAACGCTCCACTACCTGCACAAACAAGGACGTCTTGGTCATTGTCATCCAGCCTAGGCCTCACTCTGTGCGTTCAGGGTTGACCGCTCTCATCTTCAGTCCACTCGCTACAAATCTAAAGGAGCCTGTCAACTAGGGAAGACGTAGGTGTCGTGGTTTAGAGTAAGGTTGACGCGGCAGAGTAACCACCCGCATGACCACCTTAGACTCGCCCATTCAACTGCCGCCTGCTATCGGCCGGGAACGGCTTGTATCGCGGTTCGACTAGAGTCGTCACGTTGACAGCTCTGTTCAGCAATCAACCGTTGCCCGATAGTCGCCCCCTTAGGAATTCTCGCCAGACAAACCGCCAACGTATCCTCTACGGCTCCTGAGGCGACAGCCGCCCACTGAGTCGGTACTACGATCGTGACCGGTTTCGGATCTGCTGCATCAGCCGCCGGAGTTAATAATATCCCTCCTGCCAGTGCAACCGCGAGACCGAATCCAAAGATATTCACCATCTGATGAGTATGCGAGACACCTCCCTTATGAACCGCCACGACACGGAAAGTAGAGTAGTGACTCTTCGCGAATAGCACATAGTTACGCACTCAGCACACAATGATCATAGGGTTGGCCCCACCGATGCCGATGGCTGCGCAGTGAGTAAATTGTGAGAGGCCCAAACACGAATCGCTTGAGCCCTCATCATGCCCTCCTACAACCGTTTACCGTGGACGCACCGAACATCTGCCTGCGAGCCGATTATCCCCTGTGTGATTCGACAGGCAATACATGTGAGGCCCACGGGCCCGGCTCATGCCAATTCTGAGCCGTTATGCACCTTGCTCGTGAACCTTATCGGAAACACATGGCTCCGTCAGAGGTAGATCGACTAGTCGGCCTGTGTACCGATCGCAGCAGGGTGGAGATGTTTATACTGTTGATCTGTGGCGTCGAAGCGGCGAAGACTTGGGACTTGCACGCGCAGGAAAAAATGCTCATGCGCGCGGAAGGAGAAAGCCGGCGTGGCTCAGTACGTCATGTCCCTACCCTATAGAGGGCCGGGCGTGGTGTCAATGTGCCGAAGGAGCCCACTCGATGCAAGAGCATGATTCTATGCGCCTATAATTATTATGAGCGATTCGCCTTCATGCCTCAGTTTCTAATACCGATTCCCATCAGCCAGGGCGAAGACAGATGTCAAAGGTTCTCAGATAGGAGCTTGATTCTTTGGAGGGCTACATAGCTTCATGTTATACAAACGCCAGGCGGTGAGGGAGCATGCTATGGTGCTGGAGCATGCTATAGTGTGGCGAGCGCAATGCTACTTATTCGTATTAATCGCATCCCTGTTTTTATTGACCGCTTCCCTACGCAATCGACTCTGTCATGTCCGTGTTCTTCAGTCGAAACATGATATTTTGTTTCGTTCAGCGCTGCATCACCCTCAGCGGCCAT
>JACCYV010000046.1 GCA_013696305.1 Nitrospira sp. | reverse complement strand
GTGATTGCGCTTCCAGGCGACTTCGGTATTGAGCATAAGTCCTTTGGGCGCGTTAGAGAACCAGTTGGTCAACGCATAGTCCAGGCCGCCTGCCGTTCTCCATGCAAATGAGTCGTTCACGTTGTTGCTATTGATGTTCACCCCGATTCCGGTTGAGAGATAGGGGATGACCCCGCCGATGCGCCCTGGGCGGTATTCGAGCATAAGGGGGAGCAGCGTGATGGTATCCAAGGATTCCCTGGCACGATCGAAACCATGATTCTCCCACTCAAGCATGGATCCAAACCTGAACCACCGGTTGATGCCATATAGCGCTTGAAAGTTGAGCGCCGGCCCGGTCGTATCCAGGAGTCTGCCTTGCGTAATAAAGCTCGGGCCCACGCGAAACCCCGTCGTCCATTTACCCGGCTCGGCCATGCCTTCATGGACCCACTCCGCCGCGTCGCCATTGCCGGACGAGACAGCGAGCATAAGACCCGCGAACAACCACGCCCGCGCCACCTTCTTCCAGGCCCGACTTTTCATGACAACCTCCATGGTTATGATTTCACTACAATGAATATATGCCCTCGTTCTCTTCCGGGTCTTCTCCATAGCATGCCAGAGATAGCCTCGATACTAGGAGGAACGATAGCGACGCAGTTCTTTGGAGAGGTCAGCCTGCGTTGACAGGATCTGGCCTCTCCGGCTCGACGACGCATGTTAGCAACGGCGGCCGTCATTGCTGCCCGCCATGTGCAGGCACGCTGCCCTGCGAACTTGTCGGATCGACACTCGCCTGCGGCGAGGCGCCACAGCAGAAACTGCCGCAGCTCTTGGCTTTCACAGCGGCTTCGCCATACTTTCTTTGAGGAGATTTCGAATACCTGGTGCGTCCATTTTTTTCGATTGCCTCATCATTTATTTTTATTGAGCGTTCCCGCTTCCTTAAGCACATTTAGGTACCATGAGAACCGCGACTGCCCGGCTTGGAGCCGGTCTGTCAATTCGAAGACACAGCACTCGCCGGCCTTTCACTCGCGGAGGATGTCCGGTCGGGTCGAATCCGCAAGCGCATGAAGGCACTACGCTGCCTGCGCCGAATGTCGAACGGTGCTTCATGCGAAACGACACACCACCAAATATGGATCACTCATTCACGGTGCTCTTCCGATAAGTCAATCGCTATCATCTTATGTGTTGCTCGCAGGTGCTCACTTTGTTAAGGTGCACCGTTGGCGTCTTTGCCACCTTACTGAATTGAGCCATGGCATGGTCTGGGACCCTAAAGATCCTTGGAGCAAAAAGAGCGACGACTTGGATCAGGCCTTCAAACAGGCCAAAGGGCAGCTTCGCAATCTGCTGCCTTCCGGCGGATTCCGCAATCTCTTGGTCGTGGCATTCGCAGTCTTCCTCATCTGGCAGAGCGCATTCATTGTGGCGCCGGATGAAGAAGGCGTCGTCAAACGCTTCGGCATCCCCGTCCGAGTCGTTGATCCCGGCCCGCACATGAAGATTCCGATCGTCGAAAGCGTGTTGCAACCGAAGGTCGCGAAGCTTCACCGGGTTGAAATTGGGTTCCGAAAGGATCGTCAAGGCCGCCAGCAGATGGTGCCGCAGGAAGCCTTGATGCTGACCGGCGATATGAACATTCTGGCGATTGAATTCATCGTCCAATACAAGATCAAAAGTTCACGCGAGTACCTGTTCAATGTGGCGGATATCGACGATACCATCGGGAAAGCCGCGGAAGCCTCCATGCGGGAAGTCATCGGCAAGAGCAAGATCGATGAAGCCCTCACCACCGGCAAAGCGCAAATTCAGAACGACACCCAGGAACTCTTACAACATATCCTGGATGACTATAAGACCGGCGTGCAAATTGCCGCGGTACAGCTGCAGGATGTCGATCCACCTGAAGCGGTGGCCGCAGCGTTCAAAGACGTAACCAACGCCAAGGAAGATCGTGAAAAACTCATCAATCAGGCGCAGGGGTACCGTAATGATATTACCCCGAAAGCCAAGGGGGAAGCAGCGCAGTTGGTCAATCAGGCCAAAGGATATGCGCAAGCGCGACTCAACCGATCCCAGGGTGAAGCAAATCGATTTCTGGCGACGTTGAAGGAATACAACCAAGCCAAAGACATTATCAGCAAGCGAATTTACATCGAGACCCTTGAAGACGTGCTGCCCCACATCGACAAATTTGTCCTTGATGGCAAAGGCGGAGACCGAACCCTTCCTTTTCTTCCGCTCGATCGATTCTCCAAATTGGCTCCATCCAGCGCGTCACAGGAGAAGAACCCATGAGTAAACAAGGGTTCCTTCTGGCATTGCTCGGCATTGTTCTCGTGCTTCTCATCTTAGGCGCATCTCCTTTTTATGTGGTAGACGTCATCCAAAATGCCATCGTAGTCCAACTAGGCAAGCCTGTCCGCAATGTGACCGAGGGCGGGCTCTACTTGAAAATGCCGTTCATCGAGGAAGTCACGTACTTCGACAAGCGACTCTTGGACTACGACTCCAATGCTCAAGACGTCATCACGCAGGATAAGAAGACGCTGCTCCTCGACAACTTCGCCAAATGGCGAATCACCGACCCGCTCAAGGTGTATCAGGCGTTCCAAAGTCAACGTGGCGCCCTTCAGCGATTGCACGACATTATTTACTCGGAGCTGCGCGTTGAACTGGGACGACACGACCTAGCCGAGATCGTCTCGTCAACCCGGGCTCAACTCATGGCCGTGGTCACGCAACGGGCGAATGAAAAAGCGTCAGTCTATGGAATCGAAATCCTGGATGTCCGCATTAAGCGCGCCGACTTGCCTGAACAGAATGAAAAGGCCGTGTTTTCCAGAATGCAGGCTGAACGGGAACGGCAGGCAAAACAATATCGTGCGGAAGGCGCGGAGGAGTCCCAAAAAATCAAATCCGAGGCCGAAAAGGATCGAGAAATTATTCTCGCGGAAGCCTATCGAGAGTCAGAAGAACTGCGAGGCGGCGGCGACGCGAAGGCGTTCCGGATCTATGCCGACGCGTATCGCCAGGATCCGCATTTTTTCGAATTTACCCGCACCATGGAAGCCTATAGAAAAACCCTCAAAGACAAGACGACCATCCTGGTCAGTCCCGATTCTGAATTCTTCCGGTTCCTTAAGCAACGCTAGCGCTCACCTATGCGAGCCCCACAATCTCTCCTGACTGTGGATTCACTTCAACTCGTTCTCCCGCAGGCATTTTCGGCAAAACCGGTATCAGTTGGATCCCAGAGCACACGGCACCCTCGCCAGTGCCAGCACTGCATAACCTCCGAAGCTTCAGTAATTACGAATTGTTCAGACCGCCGATCAAGTCCCGTACCGATGACGACCTCACGAAGTGCACAATCTCTCACGCCAAGCGTGCGAGGCCATCTGATTCCTTGCGGGTCCAGCTTGAGGGCATTCCCGTGAAAGAGATGGTTATCGACAATGCCGAGAGTAGATTATGGCTCGCAGATGCAGCATGAGCATCACCTGTGAAACGCAAATTGATCTCGTCCATGGGAAAGACCTGCGCTCGCCCGCCTCCGGTGTCCTCTCCCCTTCATCCCAAAGACAGGTCCCCGGGTACGGCTGTCTCAGTTGGGACGACAGACCGGTATCCCACACGGCTCAGCCCCATGCTCAGTCCGATAGAGGTGGTCGTTTTCCCTTCCCCCAGAGGGGTCGGCGTAATGGCCGTGACCAGAATATACCGTCCGAGAGGTCTGGTGTTGAGCCGCTCTTCCGCATGATGGGTCACCTTCGCCTTGTAACGGCCAAAGGGGATCAGATCTTCTGAACGAATGCCTAAGGTCTGTGCGACTTCGAATATATGTGTTTGGGGTGACGGAACGGGCACTCTCCAAATCAGTCATGGATGTCCTCGTAGCAAGAGTTCGCAACGGCGCGGATAGCATAGCACCCCGTCCACGCACGGGGACAGGCGTTATTCTCATAGGGGACCAAGACGGGGTTGACAGCAGAGGAGCAGTGATGAAGTGGCGGAGCAGACTCAAGGTTCTAAAATAGATACGTGAGAGAGAGGAAAGAGTCGGTTTAGTTTTGGATTTCGAGACGAAGCCAGACGACTAGTCGAGAATGAATTTGGCCGGATCAAGAGCCTGTCCGTTCTTCTTCACCATATAATGGAGATGTGGACCCGTTGAAAGACCGGTGCTCCCGACAAGAGCCACGACATCCCCACGCTTGACACGCTGACCTTCCTTCACCAAAGATTTGGCCAGGTGTCCAT
>JACCYV010000037.1 GCA_013696305.1 Nitrospira sp. | reverse complement strand
ATGCCGGGACGTACAAGCCGCCGACAGACACCGTGATCTGCCTGCACGCAAGAAAGAGAAACGCTATACGGCGGCGTGGAAGGACTTCAACGTGCAGGACGCGAAGGCCATCACCGAAGCGGGGATCAACGTTGCGAATCCCGATGACGCGGGGGCAAAACACGGTGAAGTGCGCATCGCGTTCGGAGATCCGGACAAGAATCCGACGGTGTACAGCGTCGATCCGGCTTCCCTCACGTTCACGAAAACGGGCACAGGCGCCGAGATCACATTTCAAGGAAAAACGAAGGAAGGAATCCAGCTTCGAGTGACTGCGAGGTGCTCGGACGTTGAGGAAATGTAGCGAGGGCGATTGCCCAGGCGATGCCAGTTGAGGTCTTTCGATCACGTAATTCGTGAGTGCAAGAAACAATAAAGTGTTAAGGCCGTTCGATTTTCTTCTTTGTAAGTGACGGGCCGAAACAATGCCTATGATTAGGGTTTGCTTGATCAACCCTTTCAAACTAGTCGCTTCTTAGCTAGTTTGAGAGTCTTTCCCATGCTCCGTATCACTGAACTCCTCGCTCCTCGTCTCAAGCTCAGACGGTATCTTCAGCCGGACATTGAGCCATTTGCTGCGATGAATGCTGACGTTGATGTCATGCGTTACTATCTGGCGACGTGGCCGAGAGAGCGAAGCGATGCGTTTGCCCAACGAGTAATGCGACTCATAGCTGAGCATGGCTGGGGCTTCTGCTGAGTCGAAGAATGAGAATGCGGGAGGAAGAGATCTGCAAGAAAGCACTTGGACTTAAGTTTCAATCCTGGCAAGATGCCGCCGGCATTACCACTCACCTCAAACAACCGCCAACTATGGACTCTGTAACTATTAAACTTTTTCTTCCTCGCGGGGACGCGAAGAGTCTACGAACAGCGGAGATCTCCAATTGGACCGGCAAGGCAATCGCAGCACCGCGGACAGAGTTGGACGAGCTGATTCTTCGCCCAGAGCTCGATAAGGCAGGCGTTTACATTCTATCTGGCACCGACCCCCTTTCCGGCTCACCTCGTGCTTACATCGGCGAGGCCGAGGTCGTGCGCGAGCGCCTCAGACAGCACAAAGCTAAAGAGTTTTGGATTTCGGCTATCGTATTCATCAGCAAAGACGAAAATCTCACCAAGGCTCATGTGAGGTACTTAGAAAACCGGCTTCTCACCGAAGCCACTCAAGTCGGTAGATGCGCGCTCGAGCAGAACGAAGCCAGTGGAGCAAAGCTTCCCGAATGCGATCGCGAAGATATGGAGGTATTTTTTTCGCACATTCGACAGCTTTTGCCTGTACTCGGTTCCGATCTTCTTATTCCCTTCTCACAACCTGCCGCCAAACAGCAATCAGGCGGAATCCTGTTCTGCCACATGAAGGGCGCTGAGGGACAGGGACATCGCACACCCGATGGCTTTGTGGTGCTTAAAGGTTCTACCGCCGTATTGGAGGAGCGCAAGGCCGCTAAACGCTGGCCCAATGTGGTCGCGCTCCGGAAGCAATTTATCAGCGATGGCACGCTGATTCAAAAGGACGGCTTCTACCATTTCACCCGAGATGTACAGTTTTCCAGCCCAAGTGCAGCCGCAGCAGTAATTGAAGGAGGCAGCGCAAATGGACTTATTGAGTGGAAAACAAAGAATGGAACAGTCCTCAAAGAGCTCGACGAACAAACTTAACCGAGCAATGCCGTTACCCAGACACTGTGCCTTACATTCGCTGACGCCGTATCCCTTTCGATACGAAGCGGTATCGCTTCTGATACTGATCTAAGCACTCCGCACGCCTATTTCCGCTCCGCTGCTTCGCGCAATCTCTCAGAGCTAGCATTCCTTATCGCGCCATTTCCTGTCCTCACCCAGGCATCGGTGTTGCTCAATACATCTCGTGAGAACCGGGATTCGCATCATGACAAGCATGATCCTCACGACATTCCTGGCGATTGGGTTTCCCGCGGCGATACTGCTGGGTGGCAGCCGGATTCTATCTCAGGCGAGTGGTCGCGCTGCCGCCGTGAATCAGCTGACCCCCGGAGAGCAGAAGGCACCCAGGCCGCTGAATCTGCGCTGGTTCGGCTATGGAACGGAAGCAGTCAATGAATACTGGTCTTGGCTCAAATGCGCGGGACTCCAGGCTGAGAAGCGACGTCTCCTGCTGGATCTGATCTTCCCTCTCATGTATGGAGGAGCGCTCGCCGCCAGCCTGTGGTGGGTCTGGGTGACATTGGGTCAACCCTTCCATCCGGCATGGATCATAGCGCCGCTCGCGATAATACTCACGGCCGACTGGACGGAAAATCTCATTCAACTGGCGCAGCTACGCCATTACGTATCCTCGAGCGAGGGTCGTATTCAAGGCCTGTGGATCCAGATTTCCAGCTGTGCGACGATCATCAAATTGTGGCTCACCAGCGGCCTGTATGTGAGCCTGGTCGGACTCGTCGTCAGAATGATCTTTACGCTCTCCGATCGGCGCCTGGTGCCTGATGCCGTTGAATGATGATCGGACTCAAACCCTATTCGCTCGGAGGATATGATGACAACCATCGAAGGATTTACCGGTCATCCCTCGGTGCGAACGGCCGTCCGTGAAGCCCAGCACGCCTCTGCAGGGAAAGAGATATCGGACATCGTCGATGCAAATAAACTGCAATACGTGGATCTCGTGATGGAAGGCGGAGGCGTGCTGGGCATTGCCCTCACCGGCTATACCTATGTGTTAGAACAAGCCGGCATCCGGTTCCTGGGTATCGGTGGCACCTCGGCAGGGTCTATCAACGCACTGATGATCGCCGCCTTGGGCCCACCGGAAGAGGCCAAAAGCGAAAAGCTCCTCCGCGTGCTGGCAGACATGCCGATGGCGTCTTTTATTGATGGTGACCACGATGCCCGCGATTTTTCTCATGCCCTGTTAAAGAAGGTCGGTGTGATGAAGCTGTTGTGGAAAGCTCTTCAAATAGCGGACAACCTCACAGATGACTTAGGGTTGAATCCGGGAGAGAAGTTCTTCGAATGGCTGACAGTCCAGTTGAAGAGAGCCGACATCCGTACCAACGCAGATCTGCTGAATCGACTTCGAACCGTCCCAAAGGGCCTGCGTCTACGTCCGGGCCGGACGGACGCAGATCTTAAGGACGACGATACCCATGGCAGACTTATTATGGTTGCCGCCGATATCACCACTGAGACCAAGGTCGAGTTTCCCAGGATGGCAGAGCTTTATTGGGCCAACCCGGATGAGGTGAATCCCGCCTGTTTCGCCCGTGCCTCAATGTCTATTCCATTCTTTTTTCATCCGTTTCGGATCAACAACTGTCCGAATGATACAGCTAGGTGGAAGAAGCTCGCATGTTATGAGGGAACATTACCCGACAGCGTCATGTTCATGGACGGAGGCATCATGTCCAATTTTCCCATCAACTTGTTTCACCAACCTTATCGTGTGCCGACGGCACCCACTTTCGGAGCCAAAATCGGCGTCGACCGGCAGCACCCGGCCGCGATCACCAAGCCTTCGCAGTTACTGGGCGCAGTCTTCGACGCAGCCCGCCATACGCTGGATTTCGATTTCATCTCGCAGAACCCCGACTACACACACCTGGTCAAAATGTTACAGACCGGCCCTCATCACTGGCTGAACTTCAACATGGAGGACAACGATAAGATTGATCTCTTCGCGCGCGGCGCACAGGCGGCCAAAGAATTTTTGTGCAAGTTCGATTGGGACCAATACAAGAACATTCGAAAAGGCATCGCTGATGCCTTTCTGGTGGACTCGGAAAAAGGGAGAGGGAGCCGGAAAGGGGAACGTGTTACTTTTTCAACGACGTTTTCGGGTGTTGCCACGCGTCCCGGGTTGCCGGTCACGTAGCGGAGGATCGTGCCTGGCGGCCACCCCTCACATTCAAGGATCCACAACAGACCGAGGAATTAAAATAGGTTGCCCACCGCCTGCTGTCCAAATAAACTGCCATTCAGTATCTTTCTCGTAAATGCTGCTTGCGAGACGGCTTTGGCTCTGATTCCAGATGAGGTGCCTCTGCTGCTGCCCGAGATCACATGGCGAGGAGGCGCTTGCATGGGCATCGGCGTGATCCCTCAACGACCAAGTGGCGCATTGAGCCAGGCCCACAGGCCCCGATAGGTCAACAGATTGAAGCGGAGCAAGGTCGCGAGGGTTACAGATCCTGTGGATTCGTTTGAGTGCCTATCCGTACAAAGAACCCGCAATTAGAGCCTACCAAGCCACTCATGATCCTTCCAGGCCGCTAGCCCGTCACCGAAGAAGCCTGGACGATGCGGGAACCACTGGTCGCAGTGAAAGTGATCTCGATGCTTTGCTTGAAGACACCAGCTCGCTTATCGATGACCTGCCGGAATACATCGAGCGCGATTTCCTAGCCAGATCTTCTGTTTGGCGTTCGGCATCATTCAGCAAGGCATGGACATACGATACGCCGATCCCCTCTTTCGATCACCGAATGATCGGCCAAGATGCAGAGATTAGACGACTGAAAGCCCGACGGTTCGGCCTGTGCATCGCGTAACTACCTCGTGACTCCCGGAAGTGGCCCGAATAGCGTATAGCAGGTGCAGGACATTCCGCTGGATCCGGGCTGTATCAACGGGCATTGCCCGGCTTGGGTCGCACATGTAGTAGCCCGGTCCCTCACGCCCCGAGACGAGACTGCTTGATAGGCGTTGGAGTCAACAACCGGTGGGGAAGCTTGAACGGGGACATTCTTAGCGAGCCCGGCCTGGAGCGCCTGATCTGCAATTTTCAGCAGTCCATCCGGAACCTTGTAACTGGTGCAGGCATTTTTGACTTCGTCTGTACTAAAGCCGCTTTCCTTCATCGCGATCATCTCTTGACCGTTGCATGTCTGGTGAGCACAGGCGACGAACAGCAATGGAATGCTGAATGCGCCGAAAGCTCTTAGTAAGTGTTTCATGGCCAATCCTCCTCTTGCTGAGAAGACCGTTCAACCTCTGACTGCAGGCCTCCCGGCCCCACTTCGATTCATTCCTTGCTGCTGGCGTCGATACTCAGATGACCAAATAGCAGACCAGAGCGAGCTTTGGACGTATTCACTCGAACTCGTTGAAACATGGAGCCGGTGTGTTTTGTGGGAGGCAATCGGTGTATCTCATGCGATATACCCAGTAAATCGATGGCGCCCCAGCACCAACCAACAGCTCCCTCAAATACTTGGAATGAACGTCCGAAATTTGTCAGGATGTCGAGAGAGCCGATTGGACGCAACTCGTGCGAAGACTGGACGCTCATCCTTGAACCGATGGAGATAGAACCATGACGCAGGGCAGCATGATGCTCCAAATCGCGGTGGAACAATTACCCCACCCGCGGTCACGTCTGCGCCGGAGATCCGAGCGGTGGTTCTCGACTCGCTAGATGGAGACCGCACGATCGTTCGCGATATAGCAAGCGAGAAGAGTCATGCGATCCATGGTTGGGCTGATTCGGGACATGAATTCGGTGAACTCCAATTCACCTGGGACTGTCTGGCGGATCTCTGGCGGGTGTTTCACGGATTTCCGCCGGCTACCTGAGATTCTCCACGCGCCCTCGCATCTCCCTTCGCCACCTATCGATAGCTTCACGATGGTTCTCTTGTGCGTCGGGGACTGTCTGTCATGAAAATTGCGATCATCGGCCCAGGTGACGTGATGATTCGATGGATCGACTTCCAAGGCGAGACGCTCGTGCTGGAGACGCTCACAGTTTCCGGCTCTCTGACCATCGAAGGAAGACGGACGATCGCCCTCTCGATTTGGGCAACTCATTGTCAGAAACGCTCTCGCCGGTGCTCGTGCGGCAAAGCAATTCAAAACAGCGCGTGACGTTTGACGGGGACACTCTCTCGCGCTTTACACAGAGGCGGTGTAACGCGATCGTTTGCACGGCTAAGATCGCCAAAGAGCCGGCACGTGGGCAGATCGCACCACCCGCGAAAGGCGAGAAAGCGTCGCCCTTGAGCGACAACCTGGTTCTCGCCAAAGTAATTAAGAGCGCGAGCGGAACTGGCAGAGACATGAAAAAGACGCGATCATGAGGCCACCGCATTTGCGAACGGCCATCGTATCTGCGTACTCTACATCATCGCACTCCTATGGAAAGAATGCCCATTACATACCGAACATGCCGATCTCTCGCGGCTCTTCAGATCGGCATTCTACTGTTTTTCCTTAGCGCCTGCGCAATTGAGCAGGAGATTTCGCGCACGCCGCGCACCGCGGTCGAACAGCTCTTGTTGAGCTCCGCTGTGGAACGCGCCCTGACGAATCTGACGTTGACGCTTCCAGCCCAGGCCAGCCTGCATCTCGAGGTGAGCGGCTTCTACATCGATCGCGCTCGCCTGAATATGAGAGATTCAACCTCAGGAATCGTGCAAGACCCGACGGTGGATTTCTTATTGGTCCGAGACACAGTGTCCGTGGCCCTCGGTCGAATGGGCTATCGCATCCGACGCCGTGAGGACCAGCCCGCTTACCTGGTCCGGATCTCGATCGAAGCGCTCGGGACGATGCAGGGCTTGACCTTCGTGGGCATGCCGCCCATCCAAAGCATTGTCATTCCCTTTGCCCTTCCGGAACTGACCCTCTACAAACTTCAGGCCCAGAGCGGCTATGCCCGGCTGCATCTCGACCTATTTGACAATCTCACCGGCGAATACAAAGGGTCGTCCGCGACGATCATCGGCCGTACGCGCTACGACCAATACACCGT
>JACCYV010000012.1 GCA_013696305.1 Nitrospira sp. | reverse complement strand
AGCAGGCGATACTGGATCAGAAAAGGGACAGGCTCCCAGTAAGTCACCGGGAAAGCAATAGCATCCTTCACCATGAACTTGCGTCTCAACCAAGCCTGTTGAGGCCGAGGATGTTACGACTGCTGTGGCGACGGACATCGGATGCCCGTCGCCACACCGAAGATTCTGCCCCACCCACTTTGCTCTCGCTTCACATTTATACTCTATCCCTACCGGCGGGCCTTGGAGGATGAGGTGGCCTTCTTTCCCCCACCAGAAGCTTTAATCAACAGCGCTTCTTTACGCTTCATGACCTTCACCTCCAGTGATTCCCAATCTATCTCACTCTCTTCCGCCTTGGGCAACATCTCGTCTTCTTCTTCTTCGATGTGGTGCTTGACGAGTTCGCCCAGCACACAGAATTTGGCTTTGAATCGCTCATCGTTAGGTTTGAGCTTTTTCAATTCGGCGATCAACACATGCACGAGATGATGCTCTTCCACCGCCTCATTCATCAGGTCGCTCTCCTCGATGGCTTCCCGGATGGCCGGGTAGATAAGTTTCTCTTCCAGCTCCGCATGAATCTCCAGCTCCTGAATTGCGGTCTTCGCGATGTCTCCTTGCTCCCGTCCTTTAGCCGTTTCGAACTCTTCGAACAATCCCTTCACTTTCGTATGATCTTCTTTCAACATTTCCACGACACCTGATGCGAATGCCGATTGTCTGGCCATATCTGCCTCCTTGAGTTTGGTTAATGGTGAGAATCTACTGAGCACCGGAACGTTTGATTACCGATGTGACCGTGACGGGTCTGACACCTGTTGCAACACCGCCCCCGAAGCCTGTGTGTCCAGGCCGTCCACGACCAGATCCCCCAAAGACACGATGCCCACCAACTGTTTTTTTCTCGACAGAACTGGCAGGCGGCGAATCTGCTTTTCAGACATCAATGTGGCGGCGACTTCGGCATCTTCGTCGTCATAACAGAAGACGAGGCCCGGGGTCATGGCCTCGCTCACACGCGCTTCCACGGGATTGCGGCTGATAGCCATGACCCGCAGGACGAGATCACGATCCGTGACCATACCGAGTAATTTCTCTCCGTCGCAGACCGGAATGGCGCCGACATCGAGATCTTTCATCTTTCGCGCGGCATCCGCCGTCGTCGCATTCGGTGAAATCACATCGACACTCGGCGTCATGATTTCTTTAAGTTTCGGCATGGCTCTCCTCCCAGGGTCGCGAGAATAAAAACATCGATCAACAGCCACATCTTCCGCGAAGTGGAGGTCGAGTGCGACTGGGAAATGCCCTGGAGGCCAGAGGCTATTAGACCCGAGACAGGCGCAATCTAGAGAAAGCCATCGGACCCCCAAGTTTGCGGGTACTTTAACGCAGTGTGATGGAGTCTAGGGCAATCCCCAGGCTGCGCTCATGCGAGGATCAAGGCTACTCTGTGCCCCACGAGCTTTCTGGGCTCGTTTGATCATGGGTCGCGATGATAGCAGCCGAATATCCTCCTGCTGAATTTTCTCCACTGTGAGCTTCTGAGGCTCACATAGACGTTCCTTCTGGAATGTTCGACGTTTGCCAATAAATACCGTCATGACTCTACACAAAGGAGACGCCTATGACTGAGATACCGCGGCACTACCAGTTCGAAAAGGAGAAGCAGCAAGAGTTTATGACTGCCGTCGAAGCGCTCGGAAAAACTTTGAAAGAACAGGGCCCCCTGGAAGCAAAGACTGCACATCTACTACAACTTGCAGCGTCCGTCGCGATTCATTCAGAAGGCGGCGTGCACAGCCATGTGCGACAAGCCATCGACCATGGAGCCACGCCCGATGAGGTCCACCACGCCATCATCCTATTGACCAGCACCATCGGCTTTCCCACCGTGTCGGCGGGGTTAAGTTGGGCGTCGGACATTCTGGGCAAATCTACAAAGAAGAATTGAAGATCTGAGGCTCCGCCACCCCGTGAATAACCAGGACCGCTTTATTTGGCAGAAATGGATTGTACTGAAAGGCTATCCTGCGGCATGTAGCACGCGTGTAGCGACGTAACGCTCAGAATGTGCTATGTCCTGACTCGCGTCGGGTCATTTCCAAAACGTGCGCCACCATGTAGGCTTCCGAGGTAGCGATCCGGTGAGTAGGATGGTCCCGCAATCTTTCTTCATGGTTCTTCTGCTTACCGGGGGATTAGTCAGCTGCGGGAGTCTCAATCGACAATCGGAGGACGACGTGATTGCTCAGGCTGTCAAGCGGGCCATCTATGACCATGAAGCGGCGAACCTTCTGCAGATTGAGATCAGCACGAATGACAGGACAGTGTACCTCACCGGAGAAGTGGAGACGTTCGCGCATAAGGAAGAAGCGGAACGTCTTGCAAAGCGGGTGGATGGGGTACGAGCCGTCGTCAATAAGATACAAGTCGAGCCGTGATTCCGCCCGGGAGGTCAAATGAATTGAATCCCGAGGCGACCCGGCACAGGACACGAGCGTCGGCGGGAAGTGGACCACAGCAGATGAGAGGCCGGGAGTCTCACGGCTCATTGATAGTGGTCATCGTCATGTGCCTTTTTAGTCGGCTTTACGCAGTGCCGGCGTCGGCAGAGCCCCTTCACGATTCGTCAGAATCCAAGCAATGGCGATACGGAGCGTCGGTCGATGTCAGTTATGGTCTCAATTTCAACTTTCCGGAGAACAACCTTTTTCGCAGTAAAGACACCACTCCCCGCACCAATGAGTTGGCCCCCAATATGGGCGTCGTCTATGTGGTGAAGGATGCCCAGCGCCTGCGAGACTGGGGCATGGAACTCGGCCTGCAGGGCGGGTATGACACAGACGCGTTGGTGCCGCCGGAACAGGCCGGCCGCGACCGGGCGGTCCCGGGGGCGGATGTCTTGCGCCACCTGGCGCGCGCGAATGTGAGTTATCTGGCACCCGTTGGGAATGGATTATTGCTGACAGCCGGCCTGATGAAAGGCTACATCAATTATGAATCCTTCTATGCCAAGAACAATATGAACTACACGCGCGCCTATGTGACGGATTATTCCCCCAACTTTCTATTCGGCGTGGGTAGCCGGTATGCTATTGATCAAAACCTTGATATCGGATTTCACGTGATGAATGGCTTTCAATACCTGACACACGCGAACAATCTGCCGAGCTACGGCGCGGAGATGGACTGGCGATTCGCGAGACGAGTCACTTTTTCTCAGAACCTCTACTATGGGCCAGATCAAGCTGATACGTCCCTCCGCTTCTGGCGGTTTTTTTCCGACTCGCAATTGGAATGGCGTGGTGACGAGATTACGGTGGCATTGGCCTATGACATCGGGACCGAACGGGCCGCCGAGCAGGAGCGACATGAGCGGACCTTTTGGACCGGAGCTGCACTGTTCACGAGATGGGATCTTGCCGGTCCATGGAGCATCGCGGTGAGGCCGGAATGGTTTTGGGATCCCAACGGCCGGATGACCGATTCCCGCCAACTCCTCTGGGCCGTTACCACCACCCTGGGATATGAGCAACATATAGGCCCGCAACGATGGATCACCCGCCTGGAATACCGCTACGATAACTCAACGGGAAGGGATGGCGGTTTCTTTAAGAACGGCGACATTGCGCCAGGAACCCCCCGGACTGTTCAGGGCCAGCATCTGATTTTTGTATCGATTTTGTGGGCCTTCGACTCATGACATTCTTGCCTAGCCAGTAAGGTCTCCGCCGCCGGAGTTCCGATCAAACCTCTGCCTAGCTAACCGCGTCGCCGCAAGCACCATGGTCGTGAACACATTTAAAAAACGGCTGCGTTCAAAACTATCCTGCACGGGATCGACTGATTCCCCGCTTAAAGTCTCTCTCACTTCTTGAATTCACCTTACGCAACCGTCAGCGCGCGGTGACTATGGGCATGTATACAGGCCAAGGTCTAATTCGCGGGCCAATGATCATCCGGCATCAAATTAACAGGTGCAAACCGATACATCGAATATCACAAAAAGGGGGTTCTCACAGCTGTTCACTCGCGCATGGAATGCTAAAAACATAATGCAACGGGCCTACCTCGCCTCTATTCAATGGCAGCGGACGAGCTCATTTGCGATGGTACCAATTACCTTCGTGAGACATGTATTGGATCCATTTTAATTATCGAACATACCGAGGCCGTCAGGGTTCTCTTTCGGACTATCCTCGAACAGGCCGGGTATACAGTGGTGGAGGCCTCGAACGGGAACGAAGGGATTCGTCTCTTTCATGAGGCTCCTACGGATGTGGTGATTACAGATATGTACATGCCGTACCCTGACGGGCTAGAGGTAATCCGTAAATTGCGGGCGGACTTTCCCGCTCTGAAGATACTGGCCGTCTCAGGAACGGATGGGCCGGGTGGAATGCTGACCGCCGCGAAAGCAATGGGCGCCGATGAGATTTTACCGAAACCCTTGGGAGTGGAGGAATTGCTGACAGCGGTGTCCAACTTATGCGGTCGGGCTCCCTCACGTGCGTCTTCTCCTTAACGGCAACGAATTGCTTACTTCGTGCCGTGACAATCCACGGGTGATGAACGACTACTGGAAGAGGTACCGGATGGGCGAGCTTATTTGATACCGACCACCATCGAATCAGGCCCCGCCAATTTTTCCACCGTGGTCCTCTTGAAGCCGGCCTGCTTCATCCACCGGATGCAATCCGCTCCGGTAAAATCAAATCCGCCCGGCGTTTCAATGAGCATGTTCAGGCTCATCAACAACCCGAAGGCATGGTGCGTGCGCGCATCATCGATGAGGGCTTCGTGCACGATCAACGCACCCCCGGGCGGAAGCGCGTCATACGCTTTCCGCAGCAAGAGCGTCTTCCCCTCAAGGTCCCAGTCATGGAGGACGTGGCCCATGATCAAGACATCGGTGCTCGGCAGAGACTCTTTGAAAAAATCTCCCGAGTGAAACGTCAACCGCTTCTCGACCTTCCTGGCACGGGCGTAGGCCTCAAAGACCGGGCGCACTGCAGGGAGGTCCATCCCCTGTCCGGTGAGGTGTGGATGCGCCAGGGCGATCTCAACCGCCACGCCTCCCTGCGCGCAACCGATGTCGGCAAAGGAGCGATAGCGCTTCCAGGACACTTTCTGCGCGATGACCCGTGCCGTTCCCTGGCTGAGGCCGGTCATGGCTTTCAGGAACCCCTCCAGCCGTCGAGGATCCGCATACAGTGTGCCGAAAAAATCTTCACCCGTCTTCACCTCGTTCTGCGGCTTACCCGTACGAAGCGCCTCCGTGAGCGACCCCCAGAATCGATATAGCCGGGCATTGGCCATTTCGAGTATGCCGCCCATATAGGCGGGCTTGCCGCGATCTAAGAACCGTGCGGTTTCAGACGTGTTCGCATATCGCGGGCCGGTTCGTTTCAGCATCCCTAATGCGACCAGCGAGTCAAAGAAGTCCCGCGCGCTTCGGGGATGTAGTTCCAGCCGCTTGGCCAAGGCATCGGCATCGAGTGGTTTCTTGGCCAGCTCCGTGAACAGGCCTAGTTCGACGGCTGTGAGCAATGCCTTCGATCCCCAAAATCCGAGGCCCAGCTGCATGATTCGATCAGGAGTCACCGGTACTGTTGCCATGATCTGTCCTTTCCATTAAAGAAAAACGGAGAAAGGCTACGTGGCGCGGATCTGCCTGTCAAGCGGCCGGCTTGCTTGGAAAATCGGCGGTTCACCACGGGATTCTGGCGGGCATGAGATGAGAGACGGCGTGGTGAGATACAGAATATAACGGCCGTCCTGACCATACCGGGGATTCACCTAGTTATTCCAGTTCGCGCTTGCTGTCTTAATGGAGTGACCGATGCTCAAACCGCGCCCACAGGTGTAATCATGAACAAATTAATTTCCTCTATGCTCAGCGGGTTCATACTCATTGCGCTGGCGGGGGGATGTTCGACGACCTA
>JACCYV010000368.1 GCA_013696305.1 Nitrospira sp. | reverse complement strand
ATGGTGGGGCTGCTGGTGGGGATATTTTTGATCTACAACACCGTGTCCTTTACCGTGACGCAACGGCGGCGGGAGGTGGGTATTCTGCGCACGATCGGGATGTCCGAGCCGATGATTGTCGGACTCTTCCTCGCAGAGTCCGGGATATTCGGTCTGGCCGGAGGGATTCTAGGAGGCGGGCTTGGTTTAGTGCTGGGGAACGTGCTTATCGGCTTGGTCGGCCGGACAATCCATGAGCTCTACGTACCGTTGGCAGACATGCCGAAGGCATTCGGTTTCCCGCCGGGATCCGCCCGGCTGTTGCTTGAGGCGGTCGTGATCGGCAGCGGGGTGTCCATGCTCGGCGCGTTGGGCCCCAGTTTGGATGCCGGCCGCACCATTGTGGTCGCGGCTCTCGCTCCAGGAGAATACGATGTCGCACAGCGGGTGCGTGCCGCTCCGCTCGGTGTCGTCGGGGGGATCTTGTTGGTGATGGCACTGGGATGTGCCTTGGCCGATCCTATCGGCGGGGTGCCGGTCTTCGGGTACCTGGCGACCTTGTGCGTGCTTGCCGGGCTATCCTGCCTGGTGCCCATTCTCATACAACAGGTTTGCCGCACGCGAGAGTTAGGAACGGCCGCGTACTCACCTTCTTTGGGAGGCGCCATCCGTCACATTGCGCGGGAGCAAACCACGAGGGGAATAGGGCGTAATGCGGTTACGGTGTCCGCCTTTCTCGTCGGGGTGGCCATCATGATCGGGGTCATGGTGATGATTCGGAGTTTTCGCGACACGGTTGAGATCTGGATCGATCAGACCGTCATGGCGGATGTCATTGTGGCTCCGGCCGGTTGGCCGCATGTCAACCGCAGCGGGTCTATGAATCATACCCTTCCTGCCGACTGGCGGACTACATTGGCCGGCGTAGCGCATGTGTCGGCGGTCGATGCCTACCGTGATGTTCGCATCGATCTGCAGGGCCGGCCGGTCGCCCTGGTGTCGAGGGATCTGGCGCTCCATGCCGCACGGAGCCGGTACCTCTTTGTAGACGGAGAATCGGCGGCCATCCTGGCTCGAGCCGCAGCCGGTGAAGGGGCCATTCTCTCAGAGGTGTTGGCCAATTCCCTGAGGGTGGCGAGGGGCAGCCTGCTGTCCGTCATGACGCCGTCTGGGGAGCAATCGGTGACGGTCCTGGGAGTATTTTTCGACTATGCGACAGACGGCGGGAAGCTCGTCATTGACCGGTCGTTGTATCAACGATGGTGGAACGACGATGGTGTCACGCTGTTTCCCGTCTATGCCGCATCGGATGCCGATTTGGAACAGGTTCGGCTCGCCATCCTTAGAACCTTGGCACAAGAGACACAGGGTCTCGCATCCACGACCGTGCTGACCAATGCAGAGTTACGGCGTGAGATTCTGCGTATCTTCGACCGTACCTTCACATTGACGTATGTGTTGGAGGCCATTGCAGTGATCATAGCCATGCTGGGGATCATCAATACGCTGGTCACCTCCGTGGTGGAACGGCGTCGTGAGTTGGCCACGCTCCAAGCATTGGGGAGCAGTCGAGGACAAATTACCGCGCTGATCCTGTGGGAAGCCGGGTATCTCGGGCTGCTCGGAACGGCGATGGGACTGTTCGGAGGACTCGCCCTCGCGGGGATCCTCATCCGGGTCATCAACCGTCAGTCGTTCGGCTGGACGATCCAGATCTCTTGGCCGCTTGGCCTCATGGCCGAAGTTGCAGCCATGGCCTTGATGGCATCGCTGATTGCCGGGCTTTGGCCGGCCCGGTGGGCGGCCAAGCAACCGCTGGTAGAAGGATTGCGTTACGAATGAAGCCCGACGACTGGTGCAGACGCGTGCTCTGATCCCTGCGCGAGGGGAAGCGCATCGACCTGAATGTCGAAGCCCAGGTCTTCGATCATTCGCCACACTTCCGCTGCAGGCTGACCCGGCGTGGTGAGATAGCCGTTCACAAACACCGAATCAGCCGGATAAAGCGCCAGCGGCTGCAGGCTGCGCAAATTGTGCTCCCGTCCACCGGCAATACGAATCTCCGTCCGTGGATGCAGGAAGCGGAAGAGGCACAGGGCTTTGAGGCACCGTTGCGGTGTGAGGGGGTCACAGTGTTCTAACGGCGTGCCGGAAGCCGGATGGAAGGTGTTGATCGGAATGGAATCCGGTTTGACCTCACGGAGCGCCAGAGCCAGATCGATCAAGTCCTCGTCACTCTCCCCCATGCCGACGATACCACCCGAACAAATCTCGAGACCGGCCGTCCGCGCATGCTGAATCGTGGCCAGCCGGTCTTGAAAGGTGTGGGTGCTGCAGATCGAAGGATGATAGGCCTCGCTGGTGTTGAGATTGTGATTGATCCGATCGACACCGGCGGCTTTCAGATCTTTCGCCTGCCGTTCGTTGAGGAGGCCTAATGAACAGCAAATCTGAATCGGGACTTCCTGCTTGATGGACCGCACAGCGGAGGCAATATCGGCGATCTCTCGATCCAACGGGCTGCGCCCGCTGATGACGATGCAGTACCGTTGCGCCTTGGCGGCGGCGGCCCGGCGAGCGCCGGTCATCATCTGGTCTTGAGGAAGCAGCCCGTAGCGTTCAATCGGAGCCGTCGAAACGGAAGATTGGGAGCAATAACCGCAGTCTTCCTGACAGGCGCCGCTCTTGGCGTTCAATAGCATTTGCAGGCGAACCGTTTTACCGAAATAGCGTTCACGAACCTGAAAGGCCGCCTGTAAGAGTTCGAGCAATCGGGAGTCCGGTGTGTGCAGGACGGCGAGGCTTTCTTCTCTGGTGAGCAATTCATCCCGCAAGGCTTTGTCGGCCAGGATGGTGAAGTCAGTCATACACGGTACTCCTCGAGAAGACAGGTCGAGCCTCGTCACGCGTTTCGTGTTCCGTAGCAAAAGGCCTGGTCTGTGAAAGAAAAATGGCGGAGGAACCCTACACGGTTTCAAATGGAGATGCAATGCCCTGATAAGGGACGGCAGGGATGCGCGAACTCTCGCCGTCTTGATCGGGATCGGATTGGTTGACGTCGCGCCAGGGGAGTGCGACATAGGTATTCCAGCGTCCGCATCGGCGGCAGCGGCCCGACCACTCGGCGAGTTCGTGGTGACACTGGGTGCACTGATAGGGCACGACAACTCGTTTCTTGAAGCCCAGGGCTTTCTTGAGTTCCCCCACCGCCTCGTTCATGTGCTGCTTGCGAAGATATAAATTGGCCATGATCTTATGATAGTCGACGAGCTGCTCTTGCGTGCCGTCCAGAGTTGAGAGGACGTCATAGGCCTCATCGACCATTTCGAGCCGATAGTACAGCTTGCCGAGGTAGAACTGAATGACGGTGTTATGGGGGTCCTGCTGGAGCGCCTCCTGGTAGGCACGGATGATTTCGTCGGGTTCGCCCAGTTCGAGAAAGAGCTCTTCTAACCGGTGAAGAATGATGACGCTGTGCGTTTTTGCATAGATCTTCTTGAGAATCTCGACCGCGTTCTTGGTTTTTCCCTCCCGCACGAGGATCTCCCCAATGCCGATGTAGGCCGGCAAAAAGGTGCGATCTTTTTTGATTGCGCCCCGAAAATAGCGACGGGCCTTATCGGGGTGTCCGCGCTCAAGGAGTTGCCGGCCAACTTCGTACATGCAGCCGAGCAGGAGATGGGCCTCGGCCCGCCGTTCGCTCTCAGGCAGGTTCGCTTTGACCAGCCGGTGTTGAATTTCGAGCGCATCGCTCCATTTTTCAAGCCGAATCTGGAGATCGCGTTTACGAATCAAGGCCATCAAGTTATCCGGCTCGATGCGGAGAATATCTTGAAGCGTCTGGAGCGCGTCCTCGTAGCGACGGGCACCCTCCAGGTCTTTGGCTAATTCGAGCAGGACTTCCACGTTGCGCTCTTCGATGCGGTGGGCTTGCTGATGGAGACGAATGGCCTCGGTAAAGTTGCTTTCCGACCGATAAATGTTGCCAAGCCACAATAGCGAATCGGTTCGGTTGGGATCGATGACGAGGGCGCGCTCAAACAGGCTCACCGCATCGGCGGTCCGCTTGGACATGAAGGCGTGTGTCCCGTCCCGGTGCAGGGCATCGACTTTTTCCTTGCGTCGCACCAGGCGATTGGTTCGCCAATTCATGAAGACATGGGAGGTTTCCTTGATCGTGACGATGAGGGCCACCAGCGTGGCTCCCAGGGCCATCGCGAACAAGACCAATGACACAGGACTAAGTTCGAACAGCGCGTCCGGGCTCGTGCGAATCGTAATGGTGCCTGGATTGAGTTCGCGAAAGTAACTGTAGAGAAAGATGCCGACGCTGACGAGAAAGATCGTGGAGAGAAGCCGAAACATGCTAGACCCGTTTCCGGATGCGAGCCGGACGTACTGTGGGGGAGGCTGGCCGGGCGGGTGTTAGGACCGGTTCCTCAGGCAACCGGACCTGTCCTGCGTCGCTCCACAGTCGTTCGAGGGCGTAGTGTTCGCGAATATCCTTCTGGAAGATGTGTACGATGACGTCACCAAAATCCATCACCACCCACTTGGCTGACGACGCGCCTTCTATACCGAGTGGCGCCTGTCCTTGCGCAGTGAGAATGTCGCTCACGTGGTCGGCGATCGCTCGTGCTTGGCGTTCCGATTCCCCGGAGCCGATGACCAGGTAGTCGGCGATAGAGGTCAGAGAGGCGATATGCAGGATCAGGATATCGGTGGCCTTCTTGTCCAGGATGGCGCTTGCCACCGCGAGAGCCTTGGCTTTTGATTCAGGTACGCTCACTGTCCTCCCGGTATAACCCCTCGCGAAGTATATAGGATTCGACAGAGGGGGGCAACAGATTTGCCAGAGTGTCGCCCTGTTGTACGCGTCTTCTGATGTCCGACGCGGAAATGTCGCAAGGAGGCAGACGCAGAAAGGTCAAGGATCGTCCGGAGGAGAGGACCACATCCGCCCGTTCCTGTTGTGCGGCATCCAATGCGATCAAGGTTTCCTCCCGAATAGAATGAAAGAGAGGAATCGCCGCCACGGTTCGAAAAGTGACGGAGGGTCGTGAAAAGACTATGAACCGGCAGCTAGTGAGCAGCGTCTCGGCATTTTTCCACGAGGGCAAGTCCAGAAACGCATCCAGTCCGATAATAAAAAATAGAGCGGCGTCAGGTCCGTATTCTTGCTGAATAGCACAAACGGTATCGATGGAATAGGATTTGCCAGGCCGGCGGATTTCTATGTCCGTCAGGGCGAATCCCGGCACCAGCCGAATCGCCAGCTCGACCATACGATAGCGGTGTGGTGCGGCGGCCAGCGTGCCTGGTTGTTTGTGCGGAGGATCTCCTGTCGGGACAAAAAGAATGCGATCCAGTTGGAGGAGCTGTTGGGCGGAGTGAGCGATGGAAAGATGGCACCGGTGGATTGGATTAAAGCTGCCGCCCAAAAGTCCCACACGCATGCGTAACGCTACATGGACACGGTTGATTGTGAACGGACGGTTGCCCGCCGGTATCGGAGTCTCTGCGACTCCCTCATTGTTGCTAGCGTCGTGTGGGTCACGCGATCCGGTTAGAGAATCACCAAGTTGTCCCGGTGGATGACCTCTTCATACTCCTGAAGCCCGGGAAGTTTTTGGATATCAATGGTCTTGAGTCCCTTGATGCGGGCCAGGATCTCGGAGGAGAAGTTCACGAGGCCTTTGGCACACTCCTTCCCGTCAGGGGCGGCGCAGGTGACCGGGTCGCCGGCTTCAAAGTGGCCGGTAATATCGAGGATCCCCGATGCCAGCAGGCTTTTACCCTTCTGCATCAGCGCCTCGACGGCGCCTTGGTCAAGCTGTACCTGCCCTCGGGGGCGCAGGGTAAAGGCGATCCAGTGTTTTCTGCTGGTTAATCGTCGTTCGCGGGGAAGGAACAGACTGCCGCCAGGGTTTCCGCTCAGCACCTCCGGGAGCAAGCCAGATTGTGTTCCGTTGAGAATCAGGGTCGCCACCCCGTACTCACCCACCTTCTTGGCCGCACGCACCTTGCTGGCCATGCCACCGGTGCCTTCGAATGTGGAGGATACGCCGGCACGCCGCTCGATGTCCTCGGTAATGTCATGGATCAGCGGAATGAGTGTGGCGGATGAGTCCTTGCGAGGATCGGCGGTGAAGAGCCCGTCCACATCGGACAGGATGACGAGCAGATCCGCATCCACCAGATGCGCGACTTGGGCCGCGAGGGTGTCGTTGTCCCCCACGCGGAGTTCCTCGACCGCGACGGTATCGTTTTCGTTGATGATGGGAATCACACCGAATTTTATCAGCGTCGTGAGGGTGTGCCGCGCATTTAAGAACCGCCGGCGATCGGCCAAATCTTCATGTGTCAGAAGCACTTGCGCAACCTGAAGATTCAAGCGTTCAAAGGCTTTTTCGTAGGCCCACATCAGGTAGCTTTGACCCACCGCCGCGGCGGCTTGTTTCACCGGCAGGCTCTTGGGATACTCGCGCAGCCCCAGCTTTTTGATCCCGGACACCACCGCGCCGGACGACACGACCAGCACTTCGCGTCCTTGCGCGCGTACGTCGGCGATCTCGCCGGCGAGCCGGTCGATCCGTTCGGCGCTCAGGCCGGTTTCGCGCGACGCAACCAGACTGCTCCCGATCTTAATAACGACCCGTTTCGCTTGTCTTAGGAGTTCGTCTCGCACGGGGTTTTCCGGAGAAGCTCCACCTGCTGGCCCATGTAACGTACGCAGTCGTCCAGTCCCTCTCGCGTGGCCGCCGAGATCGGGAAAAACGGAATTTCACGACGTTGACAATATTTCCGGAGCCGTTCCAGGCGTTCGCCCGCGCCCTTGACGTCGACCTTCGTGCCCAGCACAGCGAAAGGGCGGGCGGCCAGGGTATCGTCATAGGCAATGAGTTCGTGGCGCATGACCTCGAAACTCGTGACAGGGTCTTCCGTGATCCACTCGGAGATATCAATCACATGGATCAGGAGGCTGGTTCGTTCAATATGGCGAAGAAACTGAAAACCCAGCCCCTTGCCCTCGTGCGCCCCCTCGATCAACCCGGGAATATCGGCGATGACGAAGGTCTGCGCCTCGGTCCATCGCACGACCGCCAGGTTGGGAGTGAGGGTGGTGAAGGGGTAGTCGGCGATCTTGGGCCGCGCCGCAGACACGGCAGCAATCAGGGTCGACTTTCCGGCGTTCGGAAAACCCACCAATCCGACATCGGCCAGGAGTTTCAAATCGAGCCGAAGAAATCGCTGTTCGCCGGGAGTGCCCGGCTCAAAATGCGTCGGGACACGGTTGGTCGAGGTGGCGAATTGAGAGTTGCCACGGCCACCCAGGCCGCCTTTTGCAATGACGCAGCTCTCACCATCCATCGTGAGATCGGCTAGGAGTTCCTGGGTGGTATCGTCAAACACCATAGTGCCTACCGGAACAGGAATGCATACATCGACGCCACGACGCCCATGGCAATTGCTGCCTCCCCCGGTCTCACCGTTCTCGGCCTCGTAATGTTTCTGGTACCGAAGATCCAGCAGGGTGCTGAGGCGCGTGGTGGATTTCACGACGATGCTGCCGCCGTTCCCACCGTCTCCGCCGTCCGGGCCGCCGCGCGGGACAAATTTTTCCCGACGAAAACTGCAGGCGCCATTGCCGCCTTGACCGGCTTTCACGAGGACTTGGACTTGATCGACAAATGTAGACATCGCAGCGATCCCCAGCCGGCGTGGTTATTCAGAGGCAGCAGTATATCGTATTCGCCGGTCCCTGGGGGAGGCTGTGCGAGAGAATACCTGATCCGTGAGAATTGACGAGTGGACTGAGGAGGGGTCAGGCCTTTGCTGCGACCGGATAGACACTGACTTTCTGTCGTCCGCGGCCGCCTTCGAATTTCACGACACCGGCCACATACGCAAATAAGGTATGGTCCCGGCCCAAGCCGACATTGAACCCGGGGAAAAATTTCGTTCCACGCTGGCGCACGATGATGGAACCGGCCTTGATTGTCTCGCCGCCGTAAGCCTTGACGCCGAGGTATTGCGGGTTGCTGTCGCGGCCGTTCCTTGTCGAACCGCCGCCTTTGTTTGTTGCCATGGCACACTCCCCTTCGAGTCGTTACTTCGTTTCGATCTCAGTGACCCGCAGCTGCGTAAAGCCTTGCCGGTGGCCTCTGGTTCGCCGATAATTCTTGCGACGGTGCTTTTTAAACACCGTGATGGATCTGGTGCGCCCTTGGCGAATGATCTCCGCCGTTACCCGTGCGCCTGCGATGACTGGTTGGCCCAAAACCAGCCCGCCGTCTCCATGCAGCAGCCGCACCCGGTCGATCTGCACGGAGTTCCCGACGTCGCCCGGAAGTGACTCCACCTGGAGCACCGTGCCCGCTTCCACTCTATACTGTTTTCCGCCTGTCTCAATAATAGCGTACATGTGCGTCTTTCTCCTCGTCAGCAGAACGTGAGTGTCTATCACAGCCGCAAATAGGGTGTCAAGGCGAAGTGCATCAAAATGGGTGGCTAGTGGATCACCCAGATTCTGAAACGCCACTGTGTGATATGGGGTAGCTTCGAAACAGAATGCTGAGGGTGAGGTTCGCGGGCCGTTGTCTTGACGGTCGTTGCGAGCCGCTGGTAATATCCCGCGCATGTTGGAAACCAGCGAAAAAATATGGATGGATGGGACATTCGTCCCCTGGGCCGATGCGCAAGTGCATGTGCTGACGCACTCACTCCACTACGGATTGGCGGCCTTTGAGGGCATTCGATGCTACAAGGGAAAGAGCGGGTCTGCCATTTTCAGACTGTCCGAGCATGTGGATCGTCTTTTCGAATCTGCGCATATCGCGTTGATCGAGATGCCGTACGACAAGAAGCAACTCACCGAGGCCATCGTTGAAACGGTGAGGATCAATCGGTTGGACGCCTGTTACATTCGTCCGCTGGTGTACATCGGGTATGGGGCCATGGGTCTCTATCCGGGCGAGAATCCTATCAAGGTGAGCATTGCTGCCTGGAAATGGGGGACGTACCTGGGGGACGAGGCGCTGACCAAAGGGATTCGCGCGAGGGTGTCCTCATTTACGCGCCATCACGTGAATGTCTCCATGACGCGCGGGAAAATATCCGGCTACTATGTCAATTCCATTCTCGCCAAACGGGAAGTGAAAGCAGATGGCTATGATGAGGCCATCATGCTTGATCCTGAGGGCTATGTGGCTGAAGGCACGGGCGAAAATGTATTCATTGTCAGGCGTGGTGTCCTGAAGACGACGCCCTTAACTTCGATTCTTGAGGGGATTACGCGGAACTCCATCATTCAATTGGCGAAGGAACACGATATTCAAGTGATCGAGGAACGCTTTACGCGCGATGAAATGTATGTGTCGGAAGAAGTGTTTGTCACCGGCACTGCGGCGGAACTCACACCGGTGAACGAAATCGACCGCCGAAGCATCGGCACCGGGCAGCCTGGCCCGACCACGCAGACATTACAGAAAGCATTTTTTGAAGTTGTCGGGGGAACGGATTCCGCCCATCGACAATGGTTGACCCCGGTTTAGTTTTATTCCGCCCCTTTTCCCTACGAATATCCCCGACAGAATAAAAATCACCTCGCCTCGGCGACGAGGTCGGTGGCTCCTGTTCGATGATGTATAGTTCCGTTGGGGAAAGCAAAAAATGCTGGGGTGTTAGTGAGCGGCTTCTCCGCTGGGATGAGATTCCGTTGCAGGAGTTGTGGCGGGTTCAGACGGAGTCGCAGCGGGTTTTTTGTTTAAATCAATGACGGTGGAGGAAAAATTCCGTTCCTTGGCAAGAATCGCTAATGTGAGGGACGTAAACATGAACACGAAGGCCGTGATGACGGTGAACTTGCTGAGGAAGTTGGCCGGTCCGCGGCTGCCAAAGACCGTTTGGCTGGAACCGCCGAATGCCGCACCGATTTCAGCTCCTTTGCCGGATTGTAGCAAAATAGCCCCAATCATGAGCAAGCAGACGATGACATGGATGATGACGAGCAAGGTGTACATGTTGAGATTAGGCCGTGGCAGGTTTGGAATCAAGCGCGACCGTTATGAGTGTAGCAAAACATGCCGAGTCTAAACAAGCCCCACCCACGAGTGCACCATCGATTTCTTCGGAGATGAGAAAGTCGGCGATGTTCTGCGGAGTGACGCTGCCCCCATAGAGAATGCGCACGTGACGGCCGGCGTCTAATCCGCTGAGCTCGTCGATGGTGCCACGGATCATGCGATGGACGAGGACGGCTTGTTCCGGGGATGCCGCTCGACCGGTCCCAATGGCCCAGACAGGTTCATAGGCGATCGTCATGTCTGCGAGAGATGGTGACTCGATCCCCGCTAAACCAGCACGAAGCTGCCGTTGGATAACAAGGTTCGTATTGCCTGCATCGCGATCCTGCAGCGTTTCTCCCACGCACAGGATCGGGTGAAGTCCATGCCGGATTGCCGCCAGAATTTTCTTGTTGGTCCATGCGTCTTGATCTCCAAAGTACTGTCGCCGCTCGGAATGTCCGATAAGCACAAAGTGGCAGCCGAGGTCTTTCAGCATCGCACCGGACACTTCACCGGTGAAAGCCCCCTTCTCTTCCCAGAAGAGATTTTGCGCGCCGAGTAAAAAAAGCGGAGCAGGGCCAAGTGCCTCGCGCACTGCATGCAGGGCGGTGAACGGTGGTGTGATGCCGACATGGATGCCGGCCAGGTCTGTCACCTGTTGAGCGAGTTCGCGAACGAACGCCGTGGCCTCAGAGGCGCTTTTGTTCATTTTCCAGTTACCGATAATGAAGCAAGTTCTCACGAGACCTCGGTGCCGGTGAAGAGCAATACGTCGGCGTGGTTACGGCGTGCGATCGGGGAGTGCCGCGAGACCGGGCAGGATCTTTCCCTCTAGTAACTCCAACGCGGCCCCACCGCCGGTTGAGATAAACGAGATGCTTTCGGATTCGCCGGCACGATGGATGGCGAGTGCTGTTTCACCTCCGCCGACAATAGTCAGGGCATATGCGTTAGCGACGGAGTGCGCCATCGCGAGCGTACCTCTGGCAAAGGCATCGACTTCAAACATACCCATGGGACCGTTCCAGAGAATAGTTTTCGCGTTCTGGACCGCCTCCGAAAAGAGTTTGACGGAGGCGGGGCCGATATCCAACCCGTACCATCCTTTGGGAATTTCCTGGACCGGGACGATTTTCGTTTCGGCACCCGGCTCCCGGCTTGCCGCGACGACACAGTCCACTGGAAGATAAAATTTGACTCCGCTCGCAAAGGCATGGTCTTGAACTCCCTTCGCGAAGTCGAGCATATCGTTTTCGACCAGCGACTCGCCGATCTCAAGCCCCATCGCCTTCAAGAACGTAAACGCCATACCGCCCCCGATAATGACCTTATCGACTTTTTTCCCGAGATTCTCGATCACCCCGATTTTGCCTGACACTTTCGCGCCGCCGAGAATGGCAACGAATGGCCGAACCGGGTTTTCAACCGCTCCCTCCAGGTATTCAATTTCTTTCTTGAGGAGATAGCCGGCGGCTGCCTCAGGGATGAATTTCGTGATGCCGACGGTTGAGGCGTGGGCCCGGTGCGCGGCGCCGAATGCGTCATTGATGTAGACATCGGCAAGGGAAGCCAGGGCCTTGGAGAATCCGTCGTCGTTTCTCTCTTCCTCGGCATGGAAACGGAGATTTTCTAGCAGCATGACATCGCCGGGCTGCATCTTGGCGACGAGGCCTTCGACGGCTGAGCCGATGCAGTCCGGAGCAAAGATGACCTCTTTGCCGAGAAGACGCTGGAGACGCTTCGCAATAGGTGCCAGGCTGAACTTCGGGTCAAATTTTCCTTTCGGTCGGCCCAGGTGCGAGCAGAGAATAACCTTGGCTCCTTCGTCGACGGCGCGATTGATGGTCGGCAACGTCGATCGGATTCTGGTGTCGTCGGTGATCTGCAAGGAATCGTCGAGCGGGACGTTATAGTCGGCACGAATGATGACACGCTTCCCGCGAAGCTGAACATCCTCAATGATTCGTTTCCGAAGATTCATGGCAGATCCTCATTACTCCTGTGGTGTATTCAGAACCGGTGAGCGTAAGATCGGTGGCGCCGCATATCAGAAGGGCCTAGCACGAAGACCAGTTCATGACGCGTGGGCAACAATGTATTTGATCAGGTCCCGCACGCGGCAGGAATAGCCCCACTCATTGTCGTACCAGGCAATGACTTTGACGAGTCGCTTGTCCGTGACGACGGTCAAGGGGGCATCAAGGGTGGCGGAATGCGCATCGCCTTTTTGATCGATTGATACGATGGGCGCTTCTGAGTAAGCCAGAATATTTTTCATGGGGCCTTCAGAGGCTTTTTTGAATGCGGCATTGACCGCGGCAATATCACAATCTTTTTCGGTTTCGACAGTGAGGTCTACCAACGAGACATTGGGTGTCGGCACTCGAATGGCCAGTCCATTCAGTTTACCTTTCAACTGCGGCAGGACGAGGTGGAGCGCCTTGGCCGCGCCGGTACTGGTCGGAATCATCGACATGGCCGCCGCGCGGGCACGACGGAGATCTTTATGCGGCAGATCGAGCAACTGCTGGTCATTCGTGTAGGAATGGATCGTGGTCATGACACCGTGCTTGATGCCGAAATTTTCCAGCAAGACCTTCGCGACCGGCGCCAGGCAGTTGGTGGTGCAGGAGGCATTGGAGAGGATATGGTGAGTTTGGGCGTCGTAGACTTCCTCATTGACGCCGAGCACCACGGTGGCATCGGGATCATTCGCGGGGGCCGAAATGATGACTGTGTTCGCTCCGGCTGAAAGATGCTTTTCCGCTCCCTCTCGATCGGTGAAACGCCCGGTTGATTCCACGACGATATCAATTCCGAGCGCTTTCCAGGGAAGCTCCTTCGGATCTTTGATGGCTAAGACCTTAATCGACCGGTCATCCAACAGGATCTGGTCGTCTTTGGTTTCAACGGAGCTCTTCAGGGTGCCATGGATGGAGTCGTACTTGAGCAAATAGGCCAATGTTTTGGCATCGGTGAGATCATTGATAGCGACGAACTCCATGCTGGGATCTCCCAGGGAAGCACGAAGCACGTTGCGGCCGATGCGTCCAAATCCATTGATGCCGATGCGTGTGGTCATGGGGCTAAGTCCTCAAGAATTAAGCGGGTTGGACAGAGTGAACCTGGGGCGATAGTACTGACCGACTTTCTGCGTGTCAAGCCTACAAAACGATGGAATGGTTATAATCCCCGCCGTTGTTGAGCGACGTCTCCTGATCCGTGTACGTGCCTTGCCTGGGTAGAAAAGGTCGGGTAGAGTCGGGCATTCTGCATCTCAACCGGTTCTTGATTATGTCGCAATCTGACAAGCTTCAGCGTGAGGCAGCCAAGGTTTTGGAATGGTCCAAACTCTTGGATGTTTTAGCGTCCCATGCGCAGTCGACGCTCGGTACTGAACTCTGCCGCTCATTGTGGTTGGAACAGGATCTTGTGCAGGCCAAGGTGCGCCAGCAGGAAACGTCCGATCTGATGCGACTGAAAGCCGGGACAGAGGCCTTTCCTCTGCTTCGATTTCCCACTGTGACCGACTGGTTGGGGCGAGTGGCCAAGGGAGCCTGCCTTGAGGCGCACGAACTGCGTGATAGTGCGCTGGTACTGGAAATGATCGAGGACGTTCAGCGGTACCTCTCGCGGCATCAAGCCATCGCGCCCACCCTGTGCGCGATGGCCACAGAGTTCGGGCCAATCTCCGAGTATCGCCGGCTGCTGGCCGCCCTCGATGCCGCCATCGATCGAGACGGGTCCCTGCGAGAGTCGGCCAGTCCGGAATTGCATCGGTTGCTGCAACGTGCCAATGAGCTCAAGCAGCATATGCGTCACCGTCTCGAGCAGATTCTGCACTCACGACGATATGAAGATGTGCTCCAGGAAGACTATTTCGCGCAACGAGAAGGTCGGTATGTGGTCCCGATCAAGACCGACATGCAGGGGAAAATACCCGGCATCGTGCATGATGTGTCGGCGAGCGGTGCCACGGTGTTTCTGGAGCCCCGTGAACTCGTCGAACTCAATAACTCCATCAAGGTGGTGGATCTCGAGGTGGAGCGCGAGGTGCGAAGAATTTTACGGGAGCTGTCTGCCATGATCGCCCCTCACACGTCCGAACTGTTAGGTAGTGTGGCGCTGCTGGGCCGGCTCGATGCCATCTCAGCAAAGGCAGGGTTGAGCCAACAGCTGCAGGCCGTGCCTCCGCGACTCAATGACGAGGGGCGCATTGTGCTGAAGCAGGCGCGACACCCGTTTCTGGTGTTGACGAAAGCAGAGGTAGTGCCGAACGACCTGGCGTTCGATGAAACCGTGCGAGTGCTCATCATTTCAGGCCCCAACACCGGGGGAAAAACCGTCGTATTGAAACTGCTGGGGTTGTTCTCGTTGATGGTACGCTGCGGATTGCACCTTCCCTGTGCGCCCGAGTCGGAGATGGCCATCTTCCCGTCTATCTATGCCGATATCGGCGACGCGCAGGATCTGGCGCGTGACCTGTCCAGTTTTTCTGCGCATATCACTCAGATGGTGCAGCTGCTGAAAGAGGTTTCCGAGAAAAGGGCGGCCGACGGGGAAGCTGTGTCGCCGCACCCCGGACGAGCGTTGGTTCTGCTGGATGAGCCGGTGACATCCACGGATCCGGCGGAGGGCGCCGCATTGGCAAGCGCCTTGCTCTGTCGTCTAGCGACGGTCGGAGTCAAGGTGGTGGCGACGACTCACTACAGCTTGCT
>JACCYV010000355.1 GCA_013696305.1 Nitrospira sp. | reverse complement strand
GTCTGCAGGTAACGGAGCTGCAAGGCAGCAGGATTTCGACTGATCACATCGGCGGCGTCGGCCAGGCGTTGTGAGGCTTCGAATTCACCTTCGGCATGGATGACCTTCGCGCGCCGTTCCCGCTCCGCTTCCGCCTGGCGGGCGATAGCCCGTTGCATTTCCTGCGGAAGGTCCACGTTTTTCACCTCCACGGCACTGACCTTGATGCCCCAGGGCTCCGTCTGTTGATCGATGATCCGTTGAAGATCCGCGTTGATCTGCTCCCGCTTTGACAGCAAATCATCAAGCTGGCTCTGCCCCAGCACGCTACGGAGTGTCGTCTGCGACATCATGGAGGTGGCGTACAGATAGTCCTCGACTTGAATGATGGCGCGTTCCTGGTCCACGACACGGAAGTAAATGACCGCGTTCACCTTGACGGTGACATTGTCCTTCGTGATCACATCCTGCGGCGGCACGTCCATCGTCACGGTTCGCAAGCTGACACGCACCAGCTTGTCGATGAACGGGATGATGATGACCACACCGGGACCATTGCCCCCGACCAGTCCCTTGGCCAGCCGGCCCCATCGAAAAATGACGCCCCGTTCATACTCCCGGAGCACATTGAAACCCATCAGCATCAGCACGACCACGAGAAACACGAGGGCAATCGGACTCGCGAACGGACCCATATCAGACCCCTTTCTTTGACAGCGGTTTGACGGACAAGCGCAAACCCTCTATGCCCGTCACTTCAGCTTCCTCGCCGGGTTGGAGCGGCAACTCGCTGACCGCCTCCCACAGTTCTCCATGCACCGCCAATTGTCCCTGCGGGCTGAGCGCCGTTTTGACGATCCCCACCATGCCCACCATTTCTTCGCGTCCAGTGACCGCCGGGCGCCGCATCGCTTTCATCCCCATTCCCACCATGAAGAGCGTCAATCCGGCGGCCAGCGTCACCACCGGGAGGATGATCGACCATGAAATTTGCAAGAATTGCGCATCGGTCTTAATCAACATGACGGATCCCAGGAACATTGAGATGATTCCGCCGATAGCGAGCAAGCCGAAGCTCGTGACCGTGGCTTCCAAAATGAGCATCACGATGCCGAGGATGAAGAACAGCACACCTGCGTAGTTTACCGGCAGAGACTGCAGAGAATAAAAAGCCAGGATCAGGCTGACGGCCCCGACGACGCCAGGCAGGATCGCGCCGGGATTATACAGCTCGGCGATGAGGCCTACGGTACCGAGCGTCATCAGTAGATAGGCGATGTTCGGATCGCTCAGCGTCTTGAGGAATTCCAGCCGAAGCCCCATTGGAAATTCGCGCAGGGTTACGTGTGCTGTGCGCAACACCCTCGGCCCGTTTGGGAGCGCAATCGTTCGGCCCTCCAATTGCTTGAGGAGCGCCGGGAGGTCTTCGGCAATCAGATCAACGATCTTCAGTTTCACGGCTTCCCGCTCCGTCACGGACAGGCTCTTGCGAACGGCATCCTCTGCCCAGGACACGTTTCGCCCCCGTTGCTCGGCAATCGTTTTGATGTAGGCTACGGAATCATTTTCTACCTTCTCCTTCATGGTCTTATCCATCTCGGTGCCGCCCATGGCGACCGGATGGGCGGCGCCGATGTTCGTGCCGGGAGCCATGGCCGCCACATGCGCCGCCATGGTGATAAAGACCCCTGCAGAGGCGGCCCGTCCGCTGGACGGCGACACATAGACGACCACCGGTATGTCCGCGATTGTGATGTCTTTGATGATGAGCCGCATCGATGCGTCGAGACCCCCGGGCGTGTTCAGGCGAATGATGAGGGCCTGAGCGCCGCTCTCCTGGGCTGACCGGAGCGCATCGTGAATGTACTCCGCTGAAACAGGAGTGATGACCCCTTCATACGTGGCGAGCAGCACGAACGGTTGGGCTTGCAGGGCAGGTGGCCTCACGCCGAGGGCCGCGAGCAGCGCGGTGATTGTGATGAGCACATGAAGAAACTGAAATCGGGGCCGATGGTTCCGAAACGGCATCGAGGTGTCCTTCACCAAGGCTGAAGCTCAGAGAGATGGACCCTACAAGGTCAGCATACGAGCCACTCCCCAGGCAGTCAAGGAACAGCGGAACGGGGTGGACGATACGCTAAACCAGGATGTAGGACCTTGGGTGACGTCGGGAAGGATCGAGCGATGACTGGGGTCAAGGTCCCCGGGCTTTCGTGGAAGGACTGAGAATGTGCGACAGTGTTCCCTCATCATCCTCATCGTAGATGTCCCCGAACGACCTCTTCCAAAATATCTTCCAGGGTGACGATCCCTAAGCGAGTGCGTCCCGCAAACACAATTCCCAGGTGGATGCGACGATCCTGGAGGAGCTTGAGGCCGGCGAGCAGCGGCGTCTTCGCCTGGAAGGCGCGTGTGTCCGGACGTGATGACGACGGTCTCGACCTCTTGTGCGCTTTGACCGACATCCACTGTGATGACCTGTTCCCATGCAAGATAAATGTCTTGGACTCGCTTAGTTTCCAGATCGACGAGATTGAGGACATATTGCCGGTGCTGTGTGGACAGACACCAGCTCAACCGTGTCCACAGTCTCTTCTTTGAGCTCGCCTTCGCCACGGCGTGTTGGCCAGAGGTTCAGGAGTGCGAGCAATCGTTTGGTGGACCACTCCAATATGGTCACGAGCGGACCCAGAATCTTGTCCGACAGCGCGAGCCATGGCGCGGCCCGCAAGGCAAAACCAAGCGTATGCTTCAGAGCGAGAGTTTTTGACACGAGTTCGCCGATGACCACCGTGAAATAGGTCAACGGCAACACCACGATACCGATGGCAATCGTATCGGCGGTATTCTCGGTGACTCCAAACCAGGTCTCGATGGTCGGACTTAATTCTTCTTCTGCCCCCGCTCCGCCGACCGCGCCGGCTAATGCCGCCACCATGGTGATGCCGATCTGTATGACGGACAAGGTTCTTTCAGGATGCTCCCGGAGCCGAAAGGAGCAGTTCGGCTTTTTTGTGACCCTGACGCACCAATTCACGCAGGCTCGGTTTGTTGACGGCGACAAAGGCCATCTCCCCGCCGGCAAGCAGCGCGTTGATCAATAAGCACAGTACGATAATGCCCGTCTCAATCATCCTTGGTCATTCCTTTTCTTATGGCGGGTGGAGTATGACGTGCTTGGGTTGTCTCAACCCGCATAGAGAGGCAACGACCGCACGACATGCCGACACGCTGATCGACTCACGCCCGATTCCATCCACACACTTTGAGTACGAGATACGGCGTGAGGTAATAGGCCAGGACGGAAATGATCACGCCGGCCACCACTCCGAATAACCCGCCGGCGAAGAGTCCGACGAAGGGGAGAAAGAACACCGTGAATATCATTGCCACGGCAAGGGGCTTGCGACGTTCATAAAAGCTCGTGCGCTGAGCGCTGCTAAGGGAGGCGGCGAAGGACAGGTCGGGGGGAGAGGTCATGCCGGCAGTATAGTCCAAAGTCGGGGAGGGGATCCGAGGAAAACTTCGCCATCGGGTAGTGGAATTGAAGGCTGGATGAAGAGATCGGAGGCTGGGGAAGATCCACGATGCCCCGACGGTCGCAATTGTGAGAATGGTGAAAAGCGCGAACCTACTTCGTTCTCGTACGAGCCTTAGCGGCTCCCGGTGTGAACACCGCGCTCTTGAGCACAATTTCGCAAATGTGATCGAGGCGTTCGACATGTTCGTAGGCGGCCCAGGGGTCGATCGCGACCGCACAGACACCGTGGTTGGCCTGCCCCACGATATCGAAGGCCAGCGTGCCGTCCTGCCGCAGGCCAAAACATTCTGCCGTCACGTTCGCCAGTTCGCGCGACAGGGCCGGCACCGAGGGTACCGTCGGACCCACCCGGGTATAACGGGAGATTTCAGGAAATTCGGCGCTGATCGACTGCAAGTCAATGCCGGCATACATGGCGGCCACGATGTGGGTGGCATGCACATGCACGATCGTTCTGGTTTTCCTGGTGTCGCGTTGCAGATTCCAATGCATCCACAACTCACCGGACGGCTGCTGGCCTTCACGGACGTTGGGAACCAGTTGACCCGTGACCGGATCTTTTACAATTTCTATCCGCACGATGTGCTCGGGATGCACGATGGTTTTGCGCCATCCAGAAGGCGTGATGTAGAGATATTTCCCCTCGCGCTTCCGCATGCTGATGTTGCCGTCCCGTGTCGTAATCCAGCCCCGCTCGTACACGCGCCGCATCACATCGCCGATAGCTGTCAGCATGGTCCCCCTCCTAGTATGGATTATCAGATACGGTATCGGCGTCGCTCATGAGGATCTGGAGCGAGAACCGCTTGAGTCCTCGGTTTTTGCAACACGACGTCACGTGCCAAAATAGCTTAAAAAGATGCGTCATTGTCCCGCTCACGAAGCGACTCTGGCGAAGTCGATATGCCCGCGTTCGACGTTCGTGCTGACGAGTTCCACGCGCAGAC
>JACCYV010000341.1 GCA_013696305.1 Nitrospira sp. | reverse complement strand
CAATCCTAAGGAGGTGAGAGCCATGACATGCGGACGATGCCAGGGATTGATGGTCGATGAGTGGCGGCCTGATTTTTCGCCGGAGACGTTTGTGTGGCGGTGCATTAATTGCGGATCGATCGTCGATCCATTGATCGAACAGAACCGGGGGATACGTCTCGGCGAGCAGGTGTTACTGGAGCCAGTGGCAGTGTTACATTGAAGTGACCGCCGCAGGGCGGGGGTAAAAACTGCTCTGCGGCATGTGCTGCTACAGAACGAAGTCGGCCCAGAGAACGGTGTGGTCGGAAGGATCGGCCGTGCGTCGCGGCTCTAGGTCAACGTCGACGCGGTGACATTTCCGGGCCAATGAGGGCGTCGCCAGAATATGGTCGATCCGCCATCCTTTGTTCGAGGCGAGAGCGCTGGGCGCACGGTAATCAAAAAACGTGAATTGCTGGCGATCTGGATACAGTTTGCAGAATACATCTTCGAAGCCCCACGCAATGGTTTTCCCATAGGCATTGCGCGCAGCTTCGTGATAGCAGACATGGTTGAGATGTTTCTCCGGACTGTGGACATCAATGGGTCTTGGGGCCACATTCATGTCTCCACACCAGATCGCCGGCTCCTTCGCTGAAAGATGTGCCTCAAAAAGATTCCGCAACCGATCATACCAGGCCAGCTTGTATTGGTACTTGGGGGAATCGATCTCAAACCCTTGCGGAACGTAGGTATTGACGATGGGGATGCCCTGAATCACCACTCTGAGGAGACGCGCATCTTCCACATCGCCTCCGTCATCGAACCCATACCATACCGCTTCCGGCTTCGCTCTGCTGAGCACTGCGACGCCATTGTACGATTTCATGCCCCGGAAGGTGATCTCATACCCGGAAGCAGCAAGCCCCGCTAAAGGAAATTCGCTGTCCTGGACTTTAGTTTCCTGGAGGCATAGCACATCGGGCTGATGTCGCTCGAGCCACTGCAGCACGATCGGGAGGCGTTTGCGAAGTGAATTGACGTTAAAGGTCGCGATTTTCATACGCCTGGCCGATTCTAGCAGAGCCTACCTGCCGCAACAACTCAGACGGAGCAAACGCGCCGGCCTGCGATCGGGGACATCCCAATCACAGGCCGGCGCCTTCGGACTAGGCTAAAATCACTTCGCAAGTCAAAATCTGGGTTAGTACCGCATCCCTTCCTTCAGGTCGTGTTTCATCCCGTCGACATCATGCCGCGTATCCTCGGCCGCACCCTTCGTGTCTGTCGCTTTCGCATGGGCCGCCTCTTTTTTTGCCTTCGCCTTGGCTTTCACCCGCTCCTTTTTCGCCTTCACGTCGGCCTTATTTTGCTTCTTTTTCGCTTTCGCCTCGTCCCGTTTCACCTTCATTTCGCGTTGAACCGACTCTTTTTGTGTTTTGAGGTCGCTGGTTAGATCTGCCTTGTGGGCGTTCAAATCGTCCGACAGCCCGCCCATGTCCTGCTTCATCTCCTCCGACAATTTTCCCATTCCCATATCGTCGGCGAGGGCGAATGAACTCATCCCCACAAATGCGACTGTAACCACGGCAGCGATAGACCTTCTCATCAGCAGACCTCCATTATAGTGGACATACGGCACTTGAATCCGCGTCGAATCGACCGGCACGCAGCACTCATCAATACTCTGAAGGGTTTCGTTTGCCAATTACTTTGCTGGTTTTTGCCGGGCTCGCGAAGCTGACTCGGCATGTTCGACGCGAGATTGCGAAGATTGGCTGTTCAACAGAAGGGTAAGCGCGGCAGGCTAGGTACGGACAGCGACGAGATAGCGTCGGAGGATGGCCTGCTCGACTCGCGAACGGCCGCGGTCCGGAGCCGGAAACCGGAGCACCAGGTGAATGCGCCCCGCCTCTGGAAGTTGAATGGTGATGCGTGGGTCAGGAGAAGGCGCTTCCAGCAAGTTCCGTTGCTCCAGCAATTTCATCTGCCGGCCCATTTGGTCCATGAAAGGAGCGCACTCCGCCTTTGCGGCCTCAAGGAGCGCTTGCTCGGCCGCCTGCCAATTCTCGGAACTCAGGAGTGGGACTGACAACACATAGAGACCGTACTCCTGCGAAGGGCTTTCTTTTTGATCAATGGAGTCGTGAACAACAAGCTGTTCGGAAAGACCACAATTCTACCGGTATAGAGGTGTGAGGTCAGGCCCGGTCCAATCTCTAGCAATTTCGTCGCAAACACATCGTGGTCGAGCACGACTCCTCGATAAAGGCCCAGCTGAATGCGGTCGCCCACACCGTAGACGCTTCCTCCGACACGCAGGGCGGCTCCACTCCAACAAAGAATCAACTCTTTTGTTGCAAGTACGACGGTGGCAGCCAGCGCGACGAGAGACACGGCAAACGCTTCCAGCTCATGGGCCCAAATCACCACGAGGCCCACGAACAGGCCAAGGACCATGCTATTGCGAATCGTGACGATCCACCGGCGCTTCGCGTCGATTGTCAGGGTGAGGTTTCGTCTGATCGAGCGAACCACGATCGCTCGCACGATGAGCAAGATGAAGAGAAGCAGGACGGATTTAAGCAGATCGAAGAAGACACTCGAGCCGATGACCGGCAGCAATTCTCGCATAGGGTGTTGTGACCGCCTTACTGCGACGCGGCTTCATCCTCACTCGTACGTGGAACGCATTCTTCTCGTTTCCAATCCTTCAGTCGTTTATCCTCACCAAACGAGAGGGTATAACGGTAACAATAGAGCGGTTCACGGTAAGGTTCCTCTGCGCCGGCCAAACTTTTTCCAAACGGCGAGGGGGAGGGGGGAGCTTTCGTTTTTTGACCGGCGGTCAAGCTGCTGGGATCCCAGGGATGAACTTCTCGATCTCCCATCGGCACGCGGTAGGTCCAGACCGTATCACCACCGAGAACCGGGGTCTTGGCCGTACTCGGAGGACCGAATTTTTCGGCAATATCTTCCTGCGTCAGTGCCTTGACCCCTTTTGTGAGATACCGATCACGCCAGGGCCCTCCACAGCCGGACAATATCATCAGACTGAGCAGAAATAGGCACGCCCCCTCCATATCTCTTCTGTACGTCGACCGGTTACCGTTCCGAATCACGCTGTTCTCGAATTCTTCGGATTGAACAATACATCGTATACCCCTGAGCGATCATCCCAGTGACGAGGAGACCCAATGCCGTCTGCAGCCATATCGTATCGGGATATTCCAGTCCGTAGATGCCGAGCATAAATCCCAGGGCAATAAACACAATGCCCGCTCCGCGCGCAATCAAGGCATTGCTCCGTAAATCAGACATTGATCGTCCTCTCGTCCCGCAGAAACCCTTACGCTACACCGGAGCATCCCATCGGTTCAACTCTTGGCCCTTCTGTCGTCACGACTTCGGCTTCGCGCGAATCGCGTTGGCTCTTCCTTCGAGAGCCTCTGCCTCTGCATGCCGGCTGAGCATGCGAAGCGCACCCGCATAATCGTCAAGGGTTTTTGCCAGATCAGGATGGTCGAGACCCAGCTGCTTTTCCCGCACCGCCAGGGCACGTCCCCACAACGCCCCTGCCCGCTGCCCATCACCTCGGGCCAGATACATCGCGCCTAAATTGCCTAGCGCTAAGGCTACCTCCAGGTGATCCGGTCCGAGGAGTTGCTCCTTGATCGTGAGCGCGCGCACCAAGAGCCTCTCCGCATCGGCATATTGTCCGTGCTTGCGATGCAGCACCCCTAGGTTATTCAGCATGGCCGCCACGTCCAGATGGCTCTCCCCATGAACTTCCTGGTAGATCTTGAGCGCTTCAAGATATACCGGTTCGGCGTCAACAAATTTCCCTTGTGCACTATAGGTCTGAGCCAACTGGGCCAGCGTCACCGCCACCCGCCGGTCGTGGAGACCGAACTCTTCAGCCATATGAATGGCCGCGGAAAAAATCTGTTCGGCTTTCTGATACTGCCCTCGCTGTAACGCCGCCTCGCCGGCCTGCATGGCGGTATCCCATGTCTGTTGCCCGCAGGACACCGCGACCACCAGCATCAGGACAGGCCAACCGGCGACAGGCTTCGGCCTCATGATCGGCTCATCTGTTCAACGATCGATTCAGCCGGATAGATCACAATTTCCGCCAAGGTCGGATGATAGTGCGGAATGCGTGTCAAGTCCTGTGCCGTCCCGTGAAAGTACATCACGGCAATAAGTTCATGAATCAATTCCGCCGCATCGGGTCCGACGATTTGCGCGCCCAACAGTTCGCCGCTGTCCGGGCGGCAGAGAAGCTTCACGAACCCATGCGTCTCACCCATGACCATCGCTTTGCCATGATCGGCAAATGGATACGATGCCGTCAAATAGGGTATTGCCCGCTCCCGGCACTGGCGTTCGTTCAGGCCTGCCACCGCAATTTGAGGTTCTGTAAAAACCGCTTCGACATCAAGCCGGTGATCGATCACCCGCGCTGGTTCATGCGGGTGAGTTGCGTTGAAGGCCGCGGTTTCGCCCTGCTGAATGGCCAAGTGCACGATCGGGGTCAAATCATTCACATCCCCGACGGCAAAGATATGAGGCTGCGAAGTCCGCATGTCCGGCCCGACTTTCAAACGATCGTCGACGACCTGTACCTCCGCCGCTTCCAGGCCTAAGCCCTTCAGGTTGGGGCGACGACCGAGGGCCTGAAAAATGATCTCTCCGGATCGCGCCTGCAGCACACCACCCTGCGCCAGGTGCACCGTCTTCTCCGATAGGGTCGCGGTCACCCGCAGAAACGAGACATTCGTCAACACCTCGATCCCCTCATCTCGAAACGCCATCTCCAGCGCGCGACCCACATCCTCATCCATATCGGATAACAGCGTTGCACCTCGTTGGAGCACCGTGACCTTGGTTCCAATCCGGGCGAAGAATTGCCCGATTTCGACAGCGACCGGCCCGCCGCCCATCACGAGGAGCGAGACCGGCGGGCGTCTGAGATCGAGTATCGTATCGCTTGTCATGTATCCGGCATCTTTCAATCCGGGAATCGACACGTCACGGGCGGTCGATCCGGTGGCGATCACGAATGCCTGCCCACGAATCCGAACGTCTCCTGCGCGAATATCGTGCGGCGAGATGAATTCGGCACGCGCCTCATACAGAGTGAACCGGGGATCGCGCAGAGCGGCAATGCGATCAGCCGCAAACTCCTGAACCAATCGATCTTTGCGATCGACAATGGCCGACAGATCCGCCCGTGCGGTGACCGGAGCAAGGCCGAACTCGCGCGCCCGTTTCATCAACGCCACGATTTCTGTCGACCGGAGGATGGTTTTGGTCGGCATGCAGCCTCTCAAAATGCAGAGGCCCCCGAGCGGACCCTGATCGACGATCGCGACATCCGCGCCCGCATCGCGAGCCGTTCGTGCGGCGGCATAGCCGGCCGATCCTCCGCCGATAACCACGACATCGTGTCGACGCTCAGGCATGTGAGAGAGTTGTGATGACATGCGGTGTTCGATAGACTATCTCGCAGGTCAGGATACACTATGATCAAACCCGGTCGCTATCGTCACTATAAAGGGAAGGACTATGAAGTGCTCGGGGTGGCCCGGCACTCCGAAACTGAGGAAGAATACGTCGTCTATCGTCAACTCTACGAGGATGGGGGACTCTGGATCAGACCGATAGGCATGTTTCTCGAAACGGTGTTGGTCGCGGGGGCCATCCTGCCCCGGTTTCAGCGGCTAGAGGAAGGTCCAGTGTGAAAATGTTGCAGCTTGCCCAAGGCGACGCCCAGCCTGATCGATGACACTCCATAAGACGGCCTCTTCGACCAAAAAGCGGCGTCCCCGATTTGAAATTCTGACGCCCCGGTAATTCTCCACATATCCTTGCGTGCGGGCGCGTTCGAGCATCCATTCTCGCTCGGCACGGTTGACCACTTCCGCCGTCAACCGCGACGGCGTCTGCCGCAACTCGTCCCACGTCGTCTCCCAGAGGGTGAGTGCCAGGTGCGAGCCATAATTCAGAATTGGATCCTCCTCAGTACCATGCGAGATGATCACAAGGGGCGCCAGGAAAAGCGCATGGGCCTGCTCCTCAGGTCCTCCGACACGTTGGAGCAAGTCTCGCCCGACCCAATGGCGATAGCTGTTCAGCAGCAGCTGGGACCATTCCACGACCAGCGGCTGACTCCATACCTGATTCGGATCACCCATCACTGCCTCGCCGGAATGTAATAAAGACCAGCATTCGAACACCCCGTGCCTGCCGCATGGTCGCACGCAGGCGCGCTCGATGCCAGGCACGTCTATGCGGCGCTTTTTCGCAAGTGACGGACAAACAATGTCTGCCCGCCGGTTCCCTGCAACGTCATGACCAGGTCGCCGTGTCGCATGGCGCTCCCGCGTTCTTCTGCCTCATGGTCTTGTGTGACGACCTTACAGGACCACGTTTCTAGCGACTCGTCGTGGCCCTTTGACTTGAGAATGACGCGACCGCTTCGCTCGACCCGATAGGTCATTTCCAATGGCACTGTCTCAAATAGTTTTTCCGGATTGCCGGAAATGGGCCGGAGCGAGTGGGCCGATTTGGCGCCGCCACGAGTCGCGTACTGAAATACTTGATGGGGAAACAGATAGGGAGCCTGCGGGTTTCGGAATCGATAGGACGAGTCGAACGCCACCAGTAGCCAGTTTCCAACCAGATCGTGGCCCGAACAGGTTCGGGCATGTCCCACCTGGACAGCCGGTCCTGTTCGTGTTAACGACTTCGCCATGGAGTGATCCCTCGCTTCGACAGGGCTCCAGGTCATCACGCTTCCCCACCCAACCACGATAAACATTCCTATCCATCGCGTCATATGATCCTCCGTCTCCAAGACGAACCCACCGGCCCCTTGTCCGCTTCGTTAAGACAAGCCTAGCAGAGGATCCGACAGCGCCAAAAACTCAGCGATATTAAGGATCTTTCCGTACGTCTGCGGCCTGGGTAGGGGCTGGCAAGGATTTAGGCGCTCGCGGTAGCACACGGTATTCGATGAGCCGACAGGTACAAAAGGAGACCTGTCGCCATTCTGCCGTAATTTTTACGATCGCCGATCCACAAATGGAGCAGCCCAGCGCCCGCGGATCGCGCTTGATGGTCCAGCGTGGAATCGTGATGCGTTTGGCGTCGTCCGGTTCGTGTTCCATGAGACCGTTATCGGTCCCCGGTTTTGAAATCTGAAGCGGCACATTCTGAGCTCCTTTGCCCTTGATGCGGCAGGCCTGCTCGCATATATAATAGTCGTGCATGACTACGGCACTGCCTGCCTTTTGCAATAGCGCGGGTCTATAAGGAGTACGGCCATGGCTGCACGCACACTGTTCGACAAAATCTGGGATGAGCACGTAGTACGGGCGGAACCCGACGGCACCACGTTACTCTATATTGACCGCCATCTGGTGCACGAAGTCACGTCTCCGCAAGCCTTTGAAGGGTTGACGGTGGCACGGCGGGCCCCGCGCAGACCACGCGCCGTGCTGGCGGTCCCCGATCATAACGTCCCGACCACGGACCGTCGCGTGGCGATTGCCGACCCGATCAGCGCGAAGCAAATCCACACGTTGGAAGACAACTGTGCCGCTTTCGGCATCACGCTGTTCGGCATGAACGACATCCGGCAGGGCGTCGTGCATATCATCGGCCCTGAACAGGGTTTCACCCTGCCGGGCATGACGATCGTCTGCGGCGATTCGCATACGTCGACCCATGGAGCCTTTGGAGCGCTCGCGTTCGGAATCGGTACAAGCGAGGTCGAACATGTTCTCGCCACGCAATGCCTCGTCCAGAAACGCCCCAAAACCATGGAAATCCGTGTCGACGGACAACTGTCTCCCCGTTGTTCCGCCAAAGACCTGATCTTGGCCATCATCGGAAAAATCGGCACGGCCGGCGGAACTGGCTACGTCATCGAGTACACAGGGTCTGCCATCCGCGCACTGAGCATGGAAGGCCGTATGACGCTCTGCAACATGTCGATTGAAGGCGGAGCCCGCGCCGGGATGGTGGCCCCGGATGACACCACCGTCGCCTACATCAAAGGTCGCCCCATGGCGCCCAAAGGCACGCTCTGGGATCAGGCTGTCAAGGCCTGGAAGCAGCTCACGACCGACCCTGGTGCGCAGTATGATGCGATCGTGGAATTGCGAGCCGACACCATCGCTCCCCAAGTCACCTGGGGCACCAGTCCGGGAATGGTTACCGGGGTGGATGGGAACGTGCCGGACCCTCGAATCATGGAGGACGAGAAGCTCCGTCATGCCACCGAGCGGGCCCTCGACTATATGGCGTTGGCACCCGGGATGCCGATACGTGACATCAAGATCGACAAGGTGTTCATAGGATCCTGTACCAATTCGCGCATCGAAGACCTCCGCCTCGCAGCCTCGTTCGCCAAGGGCAAGAAAGTCGCAGGCAGCGTGCACGCGATGGTGGTTCCCGGTTCCGGTCTCGTGAAACAACAGGCGGAACAAGAGGGACTTGATCGCATCTTTAAAGAGTCTGGATTCGAATGGCGGGAGGCGGGATGCAGTATGTGTCTGGCCATGAATGCCGACGTGCTTCAACCGGGGGAACGCTGCGCCTCAACCAGCAACCGGAATTTTGAAGGGCGCCAGGGAGCCGGCGGACGAACCCACTTGGTGTCTCCCGCGATGGCCGTGGCGGCCGCCATCGAGGGACATTTCGTGGATATCCGTCATTGGTCATAGCCCTGTTCGCCTTGGGTCACAGCAGTCGGCTCCACCTACGAGGCAAGAGAGGATACCCTGAGGAATACACTATGGATGCGTTCACCACACTCACCGGCTTGGTTGCTCCGTTGGACCGATTGAATGTCGATACCGACCAGATCATTCCAAAACAGTTTCTGAAAACGATCAAGCGGACTGGTTTGCGAGAAGGACTATTTTATGATTGGCGGCGCTTGAAGGATGGCTCACAGGATCCCACCTTCTTCTTGAACCAACCCCGTTATCAGCACGCCACAATTCTCTTGGCGCGGGACAACTTCGGCTGCGGATCATCGCGTGAACATGCGCCATGGGCCTTGCTGGATCACGGGTTCCGGTGCGTGCTCGCTCCCAGCTTCGCAGACATTTTCTACAATAACTGTTTTCAAAACGGCATGTTGCCGGTAGTGCTGACTGGGCCTGAAATCCAGGCCCTGTTCGAGGTGGTTGCGGCCCATGAAGGGTATCGACTCACGGTGGACCTGGCTGCCCAAAGCGTGATGACACCGGAAGGCATTGGCTATCACTTCGAGATCGATCCTTTCCGAAAAGATTGTCTCTATCGCGGTCTGGACGCGATCGGCCTGACCCTCCAACAATCTGAACACATTGCGCACTATGAAAGACGCCGTCGCACCCAAGCCCCATGGCTGTTTGAGGATGTGACGTAACAGACAGGAGTCATATGACGGCGAAAATATTTGTCACGTTGTTAGTGTTCGGTGGAGTCGCCTGTCTCTTGATCGTCTTCAACTGGAGTTATTCCGACGGAGATCGCGTGGGCTATCTTCAGAAGCTTTCTCGGAAGGGGTGGATCTGCAAAACCCAGGAAGGCGAGCTCGCCATGACGACGGTGCCCGGAGTCGCGCCGCTCTTGTGGAGTTTCAGTGTGTGGGATGATGCCGTGGCCAAGAAACTCGATGGGCAGATGGGAAAACGGGTCGTGCTGCATTACCAGGAATACCGCTACATCCCCACCACCTGCTTCGGAGAAACCACGTACTTTGTGGATCGCGTCGAGGTCTTAGACTGACGGTACATTCATAACCACTTCTTCAGTTTGAAGAAGTACAGCATCGCCGTCCCGATCACGGCCATCACACCGAGCACCACCGGGTACCCCCAAGGTGATTTCAATTCAGGCATGTGCTCGAAATTCATGCCGTAGACACTGGCAATAAAGCTCAACGGCATGAAAATCGTCGTGATGATCGTCAGCACCTTCATAACCCCGTTCAAACGGTAGCTCACGCTCGATAGATATACTTCCATCATGGACGACACCATTTCCCGCAAGGTTTCGATGATATCGCCGATCTGAATGACGTGGTCATAGACGTCTCGAAAGAAGACCTTCGTCGATCCCTGCAAGAATTGACCATCGGACCGTGAAAGATTATTCATCACATCTCGCAACGGCCAGACGGAGCGGCGCAAAAAAAGGAGTTGCCTCTTGAGGGCGTGGATGTCCCGTAGGGTCTCCGGCCCGGGATTGCTGACACACCGGTCCTGCAATACTTCAACCCTTTCTCCCAGCGTTTCCAGGATGATGAAGTAGCGATCCACGATCGAATCCATCAGCGCGTACAGAAGGTAATCTGCTCCCGCATGTCGCAGACGGCCTTTGCCGTTTCGCAGACGTTCCTTCACGCCCTGAAAGACATCACCACCGTTTTCCTGGAAGGACAACAGGAAATTTTCACCGAAGATCAGACTGACCTGCTCGACGTTGATGTCCCCATGACGTTGCCCCTCATACAGCATCTTGAGCACCACATAGCCGTAGGCACCGTAATCGTCGAGTTTCGGACGTTGATCGGTATTCGCGATATCTTCCAACAGGAGCGGATGGAGGCCGAAGATTTTTCCGAATGCCTCCAGCACTTCCATCTTGTGGATACCCCCGACGTCCACCCACCTGACAGTCGGTTCTCCGATCAGGGACACCTCTTCCGGCTTCGCGACGCTCCGCTCTTGAAACTGTCCTTCACCATATTCGTAGACCGAGATGGAGACCGACTCCGTTTTTTTTTCTCCGATATGGACCAACGTGCCGGGCGGCAATCCCGCCTTGCGGGAATGTTTGTGCATTGATTTCATCATAGTCCAGCTTGTACGCGGATCCTCACAGAGGGTCAAGAGTCTCGCTCTACACCGATCCATTCTCCGCTTTGTTCCCGCACCAAGACCTGGTACCGTGGGGGCAACGACCCATACGTCTTTTGAAACTAGGAGCCCTGATCGCGATGGAACAGGAACTTGCCACACTATCAGACGCCATGATACGAGCCGGTCGCGAAACTCTCAGATTGGCGGCCGAGGGGTTTGAAACCCATACGAAACAGGATCAGTCGCCGGTCACGTCTGCTGACTTGGCCGTGAATCAGATTCTTCGAGAAAGCTTGTCGGCAGCGTTCCCCGATGACGGCTGGCTGTCGGAGGAAACCCCGGACACCTCGGACCGACTGAGCAAGAAACGCGTCTGGATCGTCGATCCAATCGACGGAACCCGCTCATTTGTGCGAGGCCTGCCGGAATTTTGCCTGTCTGTAGCATTGGTGGAAAATGGCTTCCCGACGGTAGCGGCCATTTTCAATCCGTCCACGGGTGAGTTCTTTTCAGCCATCCGCGGCCACGGCATGCACGTCGATCATCGTCCCGAGGCCGGTCAGCCTCCCTTCATATCCTCCGAGCGCCCTCTGGCGCTTGTGAATCCCTGGGAGCTCCGAGCCGGCCGCCTTCAGGCTCTTGAGCCGCACCTACGTTGCCGCCCGATTGGATCGATTGCCTATGCCCTGGCGCTGGTCGCGGCAGGAGAAGCTGATGTAGCGGTGACATTGGATGGAGGTAATGAGTGGGACATCGCCGCCGGTGTCCTGTTGATCGAAGAAAGCGGAGGTCACGCTACAACGCCCTCGGGCCATCCCTTTTCATTCAATCGTATTGATCCTCGATTGCAAGGCATCGTCGCTCTTGGTTCGACCCTGAGCGAGCCGGCACGCGCCCGGCTTATGCAGCTCAGCACTGCAGGTGCCGGTTTTCGCTCCGCGACATGACTTTTTTCAACGCTGATCTCGTCTGTACGATATCCCCTCTCAGACATGCGGATTTCTCATGAACGTGGGTTTATTGGGCACAGGACTATTGGGACAGGCCGTGGCGGAACGATTACAGGCCACAGGTCATAGTCTATCGGCCTATAACCGCTCCCCTGAAAAAACCGTTGCTCTGCGTCAACGCGGTATTCGAATCGCCTCACATGCTGAAGAAGCCATGTCCGGTGCGAACGTGATTTTGCTCCTGCTCTCGGACGCCTCGGCCATCCGCGCCGTGCTGTTCAATCCGGCCATCAGCAGAGCGATCGAGGGGCGCACCATCATCCAGATGGGCACGATCGGTCCTTCTGAGAGTCGTTCGATCCAGCACGAAATCGCACGTGCCGGCGGTCAATACCTGGAAGCGCCGGTTCTCGGCAGCATTGCGGAAGCCCGCGCGGGTTCTCTCTTGATCATGGTCGGCGCGACACCGGAGCAGTATGCCGAGTGGAAACCGCTCTTGCGCGCTCTGGGAACGGAGGTGCACCTGGCTGGCCCGGTCGGAAAAGCCGCAGTGCTAAAGCTCGCTTTGAATCAGCTCATTGCCGCGGAAATGGCGGCCTTTTCCTTGAGCGTGGGATTGGTTCGCCGAGGAGGGGTTGACCTGGAGAGCTTTATGAGAGTGCTGCGAAAAAGTGCCTTGTACGCGCCGATGTTCGACAAAAAATTGTCCCGGCTGTCAGCGCGACATTACGACCACCCGAACTTTTCCACGCGCCACCTGCTGAAAGATGTGGAGTTAGCGCTTAATGCGGCAGAGGCAGCGCACCTGGCCACCGACGGACTCTAGGGAATCCGGTCGCTTCTCACAGATGCCATGGCCCAGGGACTGGGAAACGCGGACTACTCGGCCCTTTATGAGAAGGTTGATCCGGCGGATGAGAACCGGCCGTAACGGTTATTGGGGAAATCGATCTACAGATAGAATCTGATTACCCACTGTGGATTGGACCTTCATCACATGAAACCGGCCACCAGCCTTGTTGGGAACAGCATCTCGTTCGATGCGTGTATACCACCATAGACCTTCGCCCTCGGAATAGTCGTCTGACAGCGTTATCTCGAATCCACCCTCCCGATCATTCGCTCGTTGAGCCCACGCCCCCGCCCAGCGGCGGTCCGAAAGCAACTGGGTGAGAAACCGTCCATCTTTAAAATCGTAGGTGCCGTTCCCAAATCGATCCAGCCGCAAAGGCACAACCATCCCGCCTTCTTCGTATTCCCATTCGCCCGCAAGGATAGCCTTCTCACTCGCTTGCGTGGAACCTTCCGTCGGTACAGGCGCACCCGATGAACCCTCGTGCGGTATGGGTGCGTAACCACAGGCTTGCACAACTATTGAGCCGATGCAAATCGTGATCAGAGAGTATATGAAGCGCTTCATACGGTATGTCCCCATGATGTTTCAAGTATAACGAGCCCTCTGGGTTCATCGCCCTAATTTCGTCATACCATGCGTTCGCGCTTGGCTCAAGTACCTGGCTGATATTTGCTCATTTCAACCACCTCATTTCGCAAGATGGGTACAAGGAGCAGAAATATCCGCGGGTGGTTCATAGACGGAACAGTGAACGTCCTCGTATGCATGATAAAAGGGCTCGCCGGTGCAGCAGCACGTTTGATAAGGCTGCTTCAAGTCTGACACGCCTGGCACACGGCTTCATGACCGTCGGATTTCTAGAATTTTGGTCCGTATAGAGAGCGATAACAAGCACCGTGCCCTGGAAGATATGATGACCGGTGACCCGATCGCCCCTGCGGCGATATCAGGACGTCAGTTGTTCGATGCACCGGCTGGCCTGCTCAAGATCTTCGTGGGTCTTCGCAAAACAAAAGCGCATGAATCGACTGCCTTGAGGCCCGTCAAAAAACGCTTCGCCGGGCACGCCCGCCACGCCGGTTTTGTCTAAAAGATACATCGCCCGGTCGCGACCCGTTTGACCAG
>JACCYV010000282.1 GCA_013696305.1 Nitrospira sp. | reverse complement strand
TCTCGCGCGCGTCGAAACCCTGAATCTTTTCCACCCCGGCGACGGAACTGATGCGACCCGTAATATCTTCCAGCCACCCTTCGACTCTCGAACTCGATCCTGTCCCTGCGATCTGCCAGAGCGATCTGCCGATTCGCCATTGTTGACCTGGGACGATGCCGGTCTCCTGCATGCGATGACCATCCAGGAACATCGCGGCCGGTCCCACTGCCCGGCAAAGCAGTTTTCCACCTTGCAGTTGAAACAGGACATGGCGGTCGGCGACCTCCTGATCATCACTCAGGAGATCGCATTGCACCGAACAACCCAAGGTGGACCCGGTTTCTTTGAAGGCCAGGCATTTGCCCTGATCGGGGCCGGCAAAAACAGGTAAGTATGACGGGGGAAGGAGCAGTATGGAGGTGATCCATCGAACCCTCGCAGGGTTACAGGGCGCCGGATGGCCGACAATCATGCGCCATCGGACTAAGAGGCGATAGTGTCCATTCCTGACACAGTTCCTGTCAAGATCGCTGCGGGGCTCATCAGCCGTGAGACTTTAGGAGACGTATGCCTCTTCGAGCGGCTGACCCTGCCACCTCCGCAGCCTCTCGGTCGCCATTGAACTGTACGCCGCCTCACAGATCAGCGAACCTCCCCGCTATATTCGCGGCTCTGTCAACGGACGCGGTCGTCAAGGCCATGGGGTAACAAAGAGACTCGCTGCGAGTCCTTACGTGGTACAGTCACCTTCAGGCTGGTTGTATCGGCTGTAGCTCGCTGTCCATCGTTGACCAAGCATAATATGCTGTGGATTTGACTCAACTCATGTGGAAAGGTGGGTGGAGAGATGAAACCTCATGACGAGAATGGAAAGCTCCCGACCGAGGAGCGGCCCGTTCGGGTCCTGATCATTGCCGGGTCAAACCGCAGGCAGTATAACTGCCCTGGCGTCGATTCAAAGTCGCGCGCGCTGATGCTACGCATGGCCGAACGCCTGCCACAGGATTGGGAAATCGATTACGAGGACCTCGGCAACGTGTACGGGCGCGAACACATCCAGAGCTGTAACGCCTGCGTTTCGACCTCCATGGCCCTGTGTGTCTGGCCGTGCAACTGCTACGAGCCGGACAGTAAGGCTGAACCGGATTTGATGTGGAACCTCGATCTCTACGCGAGACTCGACTTGGCCGATGCCTGGGCGATCATTGGCCCCGTAAATTGGTACGGGCCAACGTCCAACCTGAAACTGTTCTTTGATCGGCTCGTGTGTATGAACGGAGGAAATCCGCGCGAGGACCTGATTGAGCATAAGAACCCCGAGCTTGCCATGAAGCTTGAGCACTCTCAAGAGTGGAAACATCTGAGTATCAACCATCTGGAGGGGCGCACAGCCGCGTTTTACTGCTACGGCGACGGAGGGGGAGATGAGATGGATCCTAGCGGGCGACCTGAAACCTTGAGACACTCGGAATACTTTGATCCTGAGAAAGAACCTTTCGAAGATATGCGAGACGCCTATGCGCCTCTCGTGTGGCAATGCCGGTACGGAGGAGTCGAAGCGCCTGATCATCTGTGGCGTTACGTAGAGTTTGGCATGGGGAAAAAGTACAGCGATAATCAGGCAGAAGACATGACGACAGAGCCCGACGTGTTTCGCAGCTTCGATGACTGGGCAAATACATTTGCCGCGTTTGTCAGCAAGAAAGGACGGGTAAAGCCGGGGCAGTATCGCGCATATGGATACGAGGCGCCGGGGCACAAGATGGCTGATGTACAACTGGCGTGGAGAGGTATTCGAATGAGGTTTGGACGACCGCCTGAAGGATCATCTCCAGCCAAGCAGCAAGACGCGGGCCTTAATCAAGACGTCACGCTTTCACCTAAAAAGGGGGAAGGAGAGAAGCTTCGAGAAGAATAAGTGGCACTCACCGTTCGCACGCCTGCACACGCGTTCAGCGGAAGCCGCGAAGCAAGTCAACGATGACACCCTGGCTCAGTAAATATTGGAAATGGCTCGCGGCGGGGGTTGGGCTTATCGCGCTTTCAGTCGCGGCGTCTTTTCTCCCGTTCGCCCAGTGGATCAACACGATCAGCGGCTGGGTGGACCGGCTCGGGCCTTTCGGCGTCGTCGGCTTTGCCCTTGTCTACGCGGTGGCGACGCTGCTTTTTATGCCGGGGTCCGTACTCACCATCTCCGCGGGGCTGATCTTCGGCGTCGTTCTCGGCATGCTCGCGGCATGGAGCGGAGCAGTGCTCGGGGCGTCGCTGGCGTTTCTCGTGGGACGCTATCTTGCGCGATCGAAGATCGAGCAGCAGACGAAGAACAACGAAAAGTTCCAGGCGCTCGATGAGGCGATCGGGAAGCGCGGCTGGAAGATCATCGGCCTGATGCGGCTCAGCCCGCTCATTCCCTTCAACATCAGCAACTATTTCTATGGCATCACGAAGGTGGGCTTCTGGCCCTACGTGCTCGCGAGCGCAGGCGGCATGCTTCCCGGCACGCTCCTGTACGTGTATCTCGGTGCGGCCGGAAAGGCCGGGCTCAGCGGCGACGGAACGGAGCAGCACAGCCCGCTCCAGTATGTCTTCTTCGGCATCGGCCTCCTGGTGACGATCGGTGTGACGATCTGGGTGAGCCGAATCGCAAAAAAGGCGCTTAAACAATCCGGCGCGACGAAGGACGATGCAAAGACATGACCTCGCAGCACAATGGCGCAGATAGCTCAGCCCGGACTGTGATCCCGCCACAGCCGATCGCCACTGCAATGTCGCGTCGGGTGCGCGGCATACAGGGCGGACGCACCACTGGTTTTGAGGTGATGATCGACGGTCCCATTGCCGTGGTCACGAAAAAGTGAACGCCCGAAAAGATCGCGTCGTACGGAAGTTTCTCTGCATGGGCGGAAGGTCGGTCGGCCCGGCCGTGGCGGGGGACTTGGCCCACATATTTCTCGCCGTGGAGTTTCGCCCAGCCGAACGGCCCCTGCAGCGTCTGAGCGGAAGTGGACATGGCTGAAGCAGATCGAGCGCGCTATAAAGAAGGCGAGGTTCAATCGTGAGCGCAGCGCACACGGTGGTTCTGGTCGGGGCTGGCCACGCGCATCTGTACGTTGCCGCCCATGCCGAAACGTTCATCGAACGCAACGCGCGGTTGGTGTTGGTCGATCCGGACAAATTCTGGTACTCTGGTTTGGCCACCGGAATGCTGGGGGGCATGTATGAGTTCACAACGGATCAGGTGGACCCGCGGGCGTTGATAGAGGCTCATGGTGGCGAGTTCATTCAAGACCGGGTCGAGACCGTGGACACCTGCACACGGCGGCTGTGCCTGGCCGGCGGCGGCGATCTGATCTACGACTATGTGTCGATCAACGTCGGCAGTCGGGTGAATGTGGATGCCATCCCCGGCGCGGCGCACGATCCCAGTGTCTGGTCGGTTAAACCCATCAGTAATCTGTGGACGCTGCGCGAGCATCTGGAAGCGCGATTTCGTGCGGGCGAGACGCCGCGAGTGGCGGTGGTCGGCGGCGGGCCTACGGGTTCCGAGGTGGCCGCCAATCTGTCGGCATTGGCCACACGTCATGCCATCGATCCGCGAGTGACCCTGGTCACCCAAAGCGATCGGCTGATCGTACAGGCGCCGGCCGGTGCTGCACGGGCGCTGCGGCGAAACCTGACGCGACGCGGAGTAGTCATCCGCACGCACACCCATATCGTCCGTCGCGAGGGGAAGTCATTGAGCACCGAAGACGGTCGCCGCATCGACGCTGATGTCGTCGTCATGGCGATCGGACTCGAGGCCAATTCGCTCGTGCATGAAATGGGCTTGCCTATCCATCCCAAGGAAGGTCTTCGTATCAAGGCCACGTTGCATTCGATCGCCGACGAACGGGTGTTCGCGGGCGGTGATTGTGCCGCCCTGGAAGGCTTCGATCTGCCAAAGTTGGGTGTGTTCGGTGTCCGCCAGGCGACCTACATTCACGCCAACCTGCTGGCTAGCTTGGAAGGCAAACCCCTGGCCGAATACCAACCTCAGAAACGTTATCTCGCTATCCTCAATCTCGGCGACGGCACCGCGTTGTCGACGTGGGGGCCGTTTTGGTGGAACGGCCGTTCCAGCATGTGGTTGAAAGACTTGATCGACCGGCGCTTTCTCGAAGACTACCGGCACCATGTCGGCACCAGGCGCAAGTGTTAATAGAAACTATGACGTACGATTGGTTTAAACAATCAGTGACGGGCCAAGCAGCTTGAGTATGACTTTCTACTGTCGCTGAGGGGAAATGCCGTGATTTTGGAAGTGATCGAAGAGCCGACGGCGGGCATCAGGCCGAATCTGAGGGTGACGAATCTCGTCAGACGTCGGCCGAGCTTACAGAAGTCCACTGTCATTTGTGGTACGCTCTCATGCCTGTGTGTACCAATCTAGAACAACGAGATTGATCTAGATCGGAATGGTTGGTACAAAATCGCATCTCGATCGGTACCGTGAAGGATGAGGGAGGCTATGGCCATCGACGACATTACCCAGACCGTCAGTGACCGATATGCCCGGGCGGCAGCCACCGGCGAACAGATGTGCTGCCCGACAACATACGACTTGGCAGACCTGAAGTCCTTTGTCCCCCAGGAAGTCTTGACCATCTCATATGGATGCGGCACCCCCGCCGGGCTGAATAGCGTCCAACCAGGCGAAACCGTGTTGGATATCGGCTCCGGCGGCGGCATCGATTGTTTTGTAGCCGCCCGCCGCGTCGGCCCCACCGGAAACGTGATCGGCATCGACATCACCGACACCATGTTGGAGATTGCCCGCCGCAATGTTCCCATTGTCGCCGCGAACTTGGGCTATGCGACCGCGAACATGGAGTTTCGAAAGGGAACGGCCGATGCCATGCCGGTCGAGGATGCGAGCGTCGACCTGATTATTTCCAATTGTGTGATCAATCTGGCGCCCGACAAACGGAAGGTGTTTCGTGAAATGTACCGTGTCCTGAAACCAGGCGGACGGTTCACCATTTCTGACATCCTGGCTGATCAGGTCGTACCGCAATATCTGGCCCACGATTCGGCTAAGTGGGGAGACTGTTTGTCCGGGGCACTCCAGGTACAGGATTACCTCGGCGGCATGATGGACGCCGGCTTTCACGCCGTGCATCAGATACAGTCAACGCCCTGGCGGTCGATCGACGGTATTCATTTTCTGTCGGTCACGCTCACTGGATACAAATTCCCTCCCGTTGCCGACAATGCGGCCCCCCTCTATGCAACCCTCAAGGGACCCTTCTCCACGGCCACAGATGAACTCGGTCAGCAATATCGGCGAGGCATTCCGCAATCCATCGATGCACGCACCGCGCAATTCTTGCAAAGCCCGCCGCTCCAGTCGCTGTTTCTCATCGAGCAGGCGCCTGTCTTTATCGAGGCGACAGACCCGCGCTGGCGCGCCGTGCTTCCAGAACAGGCACCCTGTGTGTGGAAGGGAGACTATGCGATTCTCACCGGCCCGGTCATCAATGCGGAGGATGACGATCACCACCAGCACTACCGCGGAGTTCCGCTCGAAATCTGTTCGAAAACCACCCAGGTCCTGACGCAGGACGCTTACCGTCCTCACTTCACGATTTACAACCGGGCTTCAACGCGCGTGAACGGCACCGAGGGAACCTGCAGTCCAACCGACGGCTGTTGCTGAGCGCCGCGCCGGCGATGAGGAAAGGATCGATTCGATGGGTCTAAGCCTGCTCGCACGACGGGACCCGCTCGCGGCGCCTTCGGAACAGCTGCGCCTGCTCGCGCAGACGACGGCCTGTCCGCCATTCGAGACGGCGCTCCATCACGCGTGCCTCTCTCC
>JACCYV010000279.1 GCA_013696305.1 Nitrospira sp. | reverse complement strand
CGGACGCCTCCACCTGCCGTCACGTGTCCTGTCCTATGCAGCGGCCGGCCATAGCGGGGCATTCGTGCATTCGACCAACCGCGCCTCCCAATGGTTATCGTCAGCCAGCCTTCCCCTCGGATTCGACAACGACACCATTTATGAGACCGCCGGCACACAGTTGTACCTGCACGATCGGTTGTTTTTGCTGAGTGACGGTATTTATGAAGTCCCGTCGCCCGCAGGAGACCTGTGGGGCAGAACCCGCCTGCAAGACACGTTGGAAGCCACACGCGGCCACAGCTTGGAACAAAGCATCAGCGAGACGATGTCGACGGCACGGCAATGGCTAGGCGGAAACATCTTTCCCGATGACGTGGCCCTCGTAGGTCTAGAAGTGCTGAAAGGTTCGGTCCAGACCGGGAGCAGGGCATGATGGAGTCCCAACCCGCCATGGACCTGTCTGCCGCGCTGGATCGTTTCGATGGTGATCACGAACTGCTCCTCACACTGGCCGGCATGTTCGTGGAGCGGTCGGCGCAAGCGCTCGCGGCGCTTCGTGCTGCCCACATCACGCAGGACCTTCCTCTCCTCGCGAAGGAAGCGCACAAGCTGAGAGGATCTGCCTTGGAGTTTTGCGCCCAACCGGCGGTTGCCGCCGCCGCACAGCTTGAAGCATCGGCCAGAGAGGCCGCCGGGCAGGATATCGCGCCACATTGTGAGCAAGTGTGTGCGGAGATGCAGCGATTGACCGCCGCGTTGGAAGAGATCATCCGGAGGGGATTCGCGTCATGATGCAGCCGGCTTCATCGAAAACGCTGTTGGTGGTCGATCCCTGTCCTGAAACGCAGGCCCTCGTGCGTGAACAGGCCAAATCACGCGGTCTCTCGGTCATCACGGCTTCCGATCCTCATGTGGCCATGGAGATGCTGGACATGACCATGCCCGATGTCGTGCTAAGCGACCTCTGCTGGCCGGGGCAAAGCGGGCTCTCTATGATTCGTGATATTCGCAAGCGCTGTTCGCAAACCGCCCTGATCGCGATGGCGGAACAGGGGAATGACGTGACCATGCTGGAAGCGCTCCGCGCCGGTGCGATCGATTACCTGTACAAGCCGGTCATGGGGGTACAACTCGGAATGGCGCTGGATCGGGCGCTTCAGGTGCTCCCCCAGACCGTCGGAGACGTGCCCGGTATCGAGCAGGTGGAATATCGCCTGGTGATCGGCACCGATCCCGGTAATGCCGAAGCCTGTGTCTCCTGGTTGATCGAGGAGACGGCAATGATGCTTCCTGAAACCCAGCGCCTGCATCTTCGCGCCACCTTGCTCGAGCTCATCGTCAACGCCGTCGAACATGGCAGTCTCGAAATTTTCTATCAGGAAAAACATGAGGCGCTGGAAGGTGACCAGTACGAGACCCTCATCGCCCAACGCCGGCGCGATCCCCGCTTCGCCAAGCGCCGTGTCATCGTCCGTGCCCGTTATAACAAGTCTGCCCGTATCACCCGGTACACGATTACCGACCAGGGCACAGGCTTCAAATGGAAAGAGTTTCTCACCCGATCGGATGAGCCCTGTGATAGTCGCGACGCCAATGGACGAGGCGTCTTTCTCGCCAGAGCCTTCTTTCCCGATCTCACCTATAACGAGCGTGGGACTGAAGTGACGTTTTCCGTCCAGCTTCCGTAGCATGCCGCATGCCCCCACCGTCGAGATCTGAAGTGTGCTGAACCATTTGTCGAAAACTTGCCAGTCAATAGCAGGGTGTGACGGATGATAATCTACGACCATTCCGCTAGGAAACTTCGAGATTTCCAGCGGATTGTTCGGGATGATTCAAACGCCGGACATCAGTAGCACCGCCGGGGTGCCGCTTGACGGACATCGGATACCCGGCTTATCCTCTCTCCCGGAAACAGTCATTCCACCTTGAATTGAAGAGGCTCAGCATGACACAGTCCGCGCGCATCGCGCTCTCTCTCATGATGATAGTCTTGCTTGCCGGTTGTAGTAGTGCCGAATGGGCCCATCCGACTAAGTCAAAAGATCAATTCACTCTGGACTATAACAAGTGCCAGGGCGATGCCCTGCGCGATCCGAAACTTCAACAGGGCATTCAGCTCCTCACAATCCAGGCGACCGAACGCTGTGTCCAAAAAATGGGCTGGCGGTTGGTGGAGAAAGAGTAGGGGATAGAATGAGCAGGAATAACCTTACCTCCGTGTGTTGCCCTTAGGACCTTTCATCTTTCTAGAAACCGACCTCCCTGTACAATCCTGCTCAAGTCGTCCAATTCTAGAGGCAGGAGTGGAAGGAGTTTGGATCACCCTGTGCTCTAACCCTCCATTCCGTCGCGGCATTGTCATGACGGTCAGGTCCATGCTGCCCAGGCCTATCACTTGCATATTCTCGATTAATTCAAGAGATACCCTTGCGGGCCCGAATTGTACTGATCTGCCGACTCTCGAATCATGGAGCCAAATTTGTCCCACCTGAAACCAATCGCCATCATACAACGTCATATTCCGCACTACCGTATCGAGTTGTTCTCCGCACTCGAAGCCGAAGCGCGCCGCCAGGGCTACCAGTTAACCGTATTTTCTGGAGAGGACGATTCGCAAGAAACAATGCCGTTTTCCCACCGAGCGCTGCCCATGCGCCACCTGAGTTACAACAAAAATGGCCCCGGCTGGATGGTAGGCCTGGAGGAGGCTGTCGCGGGATCGGATGTCATCGTCGCTCCGCATGAACTGCACTGTCCCACAATCCCTTACCTCTGGATGCGCCGACGCCGTCTCTGCACCTCATGGATCTGGTGGGGACATGGCTATAACTTTCAGGTTGACAAGCAACACTCCCTCTACCATTGGATCACTAGCACGCTAAAAAACTTTCTCATCAGACGTGGCGACGGGTTGATCACGTACACCCAAGGCGGCGCCCAGCACTGGTGCGATCGGGGGGTGCCGGCTGACCGCGTAATGCCGTTTCTTAATACGATCGATGTCGAAGGCTTGTGGCAGGCAAGCCGTCTCATAACCGACGCCCACCTGGCACAAGCCCGGAAACGGTTAAGACTGGAAGACAAACAGGTATTGTTGTTCTCTGGGAGATTGTATGCAGAGAAACAAGTCGACTTTCTCCTGCAAGCACTTTCCCATATACAACTCGCATGTCCCAACACGGCACTTTTGATACTTGGTGATGGGCAGGAGCGCCGGCATCTTGAAGACCTTTGTCAAACAATGCACCTGCGCGACGTGCATTTTCTGGGAGAGATTACGAATACGATCGAGTCCAGTCTCTATTTTAGGCTGGCAAATCTCCTGGTTATCCCCGGCCTCGTCGGGTTGGCCATCGTCCATGGTTTTGCTTTCACTTTGCCCCTCATAACAACCCAGCGTGACTTTCACAGCCCCGAAATTGAATATCTCTCGAAACAAAAGTGCAAGTATCTTACCGACCCTCGAAAACCCGCGTATTATTCACACCTCTCATTCGGTATCTAACGCGATCTTCGAAAAAGCCGCGTGAGAGATTCGCTTTCACATCGAGGTTGGTCGAGAGATGAATACGGCTGACACTCCTCCCAATCGGCGTCACACT
>JACCYV010000260.1 GCA_013696305.1 Nitrospira sp. | reverse complement strand
CATTCCCGACCGCACGCGTGATCGTCACGGCTTCGCTACATGATCCCGTCAGGGAAGGTGAAAAATTCCAGCGCGTGGTGCGCGAGCTTCAGATCGAATACTGCTTGCTCGAACCGGTTGCAACAGACTCGATGCTACACACCGTTCAGGCGGCCCTTTCTCTCCCCAGACGAGCCTAACCAAGGTTCTTTCGATGCAAGAGTCAGCACGGCCCGGAAAGATGGAACACCACTAGCCTTCATTGAACAAGACAGACAGTCGTCGGGACGAGTCGTGTGTACAGGTACGTCACCGACGCACCGACAGGCTCCCCGATCAGCCGCACCCATCTCTCTCTCACCCAGGCACGTATATGCGAGCAACGACCGTGGAACCCAGGAAAGGCTGTCCGTCTGTATGAAGGTGCCAGACAGCCAGCCCTCTTGCCGTGATGCAAGAACGGCTCGCGATCAGATACAGTCTCTGTGATACGCACCGTGCCATGATTATGAGAAAATTGAGTGTGACGAACGTGGCACAACTACTGCCAGCTGCCTTGCAGAGCGGAGTACTCGAACTCCGGTAATCGGATGACTGCTCGTCACCTGATTTCGCGTTAATATCCCATCGCGAGATTCAACTTGGCTGAATGGCTCGCCGGCAGAGTGAATTCCTCCGACACTTCAATGCGCGTCGGAACCAATAAAGTCGTATGAAAGACAATGTCGCGGATCGGAATCTTGAATTCCGGTTGTTGCGGCGTACTCAACTCAACCGATTCGACGGATTGCGTGATCGCCGTGACATCCTGGGGTCCATAGGTCGTAATCACCGCTTGCATGAGGTCCCGCACCTTCTCATTGGTGTCGTTCCCTTCGATTCCTTTCAGCAGCAGCGGAATGACTTCGTCGCGGGCCTGGTCGGAAGGACTAAAATTCTCGATTCGTTCTTTGCGTCGAAGAGACGTCAGATCGTTGTCGAGATCCCGGCTAAATGCGCCGTAGGCAAAACGAATAAACTCGAAATGTAGCCCCTTTACGCCCTTCCCGAACATTTGAAGCTCGCAGAGAAAGCACAACTGCTGGAGCTTGACATCGCTCAGCAATCCGTAAGGCTCCGCCTGCGATAATACGAATAAGAGCAACGCCCGATCGACCGTCATTTCATGGGGTTTCCGCACGTGCCGAATCTCCTTCTCTACGCTGCACCGGGCAGGACTATAGACAAGAGCATTTCTATTCGTCAATCCTCGATGACACTTATTCTTCGCCCCCCTTGACCCATCAAGGCACTTTCGTCTTTAATGTGCCTCTCTCACACCGATCTAAGCGCTATGAATAAAACCCTCAAAGAAATGGACGTGCTTCGGCAGCACCTGGAGAAGCATCAACTCAAGTTAACGCGCCAACGGGAACTGATCCTGACGGCCTTCCTTCGGCAGGAGCACATCACGGCAGAAGCGATGTATCACCAGCTCGCCAAAAAAGACCCGCACCTGGGATTGGCCACCATCTATCGCACCCTGAACTTGTTTTGTGAGGCCGGAATCGCCCAAGCCCGGCATTTCGGCACCCAAACGCAATACGATAACATCTCCCACAAGGGGCATCACGACCACCTCATCTGTACCGGCTGTGGAACCATTGTGGAATTTGAGAATTGCGAGATCGAGCGGTTGCAGGAAGAGGTCGCGACCAAGAACGGCTTTGTCATCCAAACCCACCGGCTTGAACTGTATGGCCTCTGTTCCCGCTGTCGGCATTGACGAACCACTTTCTTATCCAGTATCCTCTTGAGACGGTTTATCAATTTCAAATAAACGGCCTTAGCAGGCTGTCCTAAATCCGGAGGCATGCCGCATGGCTTCACCCGCGCGCGCGATTGTGGCTCTGACTTTTTTCCTTGGCGCACTCAGTGTCGTCCAGCTTGCGACGGCGTCCGCCGCCGATAAACTCGTCGTCTATTCGGGTCGCGCGGAACGGCTCATCAAACCTGTCTTGGACGAATTCCAATCCAAAAGTGGTATCCAAGTTGAAGTCCTGTCCTCCGGAACGACCGAGCTGGTCAACCGGTTACAGGCTGAAGGAGAGCACACACCTGCCGATGTCTTTCTGACAAATGATGCCGGCAGTCTTGAACATGCGCGAGAACTCAAACTGCTCAGGTCCATGAACATGCGGGAGGTCGAACGAGCCATTCCCTCGCAATTCCGCGCGTCCGACAATAGCTGGATCGGCCTCTCCGGCCGGTTCTGGATTGTCGTCTATAACACGACTCTGGTGAAGGCCGATCAGATCAAGTCACTGCTCGACCTGTCCCAACCACAATGGAAAGACAAAATTGCCATTCCCAACTCCGGCAGCGAATATCTGCAGGCAGGCGTGTCGGTGATCAAGGCGACCTTCGGAGACGAACGAACGAAGCAATTTCTTCAAGGCCTCAAGACCAACGCAGGCGCGCAGGTGTATCAGAAAAGCTCGCAGATCGTGGAGGCTGTGGCCAAAGGACAGGTCGCAGTAGGCATCGTCAATCATTACTACATTTATCGCCATCTCGCCGCACAACCGACCTCCCCAATCGCTGCCTTAATGCCCGATCAGCAGGAAGGCGGCATGGGCGCCATTATGAATGTGTCAGGGATCGGGGTCACACGCGCCTCGAAACACGTCGACAACGCCAAACTTCTCATTGAATTCCTGGTCGCCCAAGCCGGACAGAAATTGTTTGCCGACCTTGATAAAGAGTATCCCCTGCATTCGGATGTGAAAGCCGACCCGGCGCTCGTCGACCGGCATACCTTCCGTACTGCCCCCGTTCCCCTAGCCCGACTCGCCGAATTGCGCGAGCCGACCCTCACCCTGATCGAGCAGGTCGGCCTGCACTGAGCTCGTCCATTGAGTATGGCCACCGCCAAAAGGTTCAACGCGCCGTCTCTGTTGCAATGGATCGGCCTGATCACCGTTGCCTGCCTGGTCTTGCCCACAAGTTATATCATCTATGTGGCGCTGACCGCGGCCCCAGCCGTGTGGAGCCGCCTCTGGTCGACTCGCATTCCCGAGCTTCTGTGGAATACCCTTTCCCTTGCCACAAGCGTGGCTGTGACCACATGCATGCTCGGTGTGTCTTTGGCCTTGATCATGGTTCGATACGAATTCCCCGGCCGCCGAATCTGGGAATGGGCGATCGTCCTGCCCCTCGCGATGCCGACGTATGTACTGGCCTACGTGTACGCTCATCTTTTCGGCACAGGAGGTCCCGCTGAGCAGTGGTGGCAGGCGTTCATGGGCTCGGAAGCCCGGCTGCTTTCACCCCACAGCTTCGCCGGCGTCACGCTGATCATGGCCCTCGACACCTTTCCTTTTGTGTACCTGCTGACTCGAAGCGCGCTGCTGACCCTCAATGTTTCCTTTGAAGAAGTGGCGCGGGCCTGCGGCGTGTCGCCTTGGGCCACGCTCTGGCGAGTCATTCTGCCGCTCATTCGTCCGGCTATCGCTGCAGGCCTCGCGCTCGTGATTGTGTATGTCGTCTCGGACTTCGGGGCCGTTTCTCTTCTCCGGTACCAGACACTTACATATGCTGTCTATCAGCAAATGACCGGCCGTTACGATCAGAGCGCCGCCAGCATCCTGAGCTTGCTGCTCGTGGTTATGGCCCTCGTCTTTCTCGTCACGGAACGATGGGGTCGCCGACGCAGTCGCTTCTATCAAACGTCTGGTCGATATCGCACACCGACTCGTCGGCTCGGGGGCCCTGTCAAAGCTGTGTTGATCACAACCTATGTGCTACTCGTCTTCGGGACCGCCTTCGGTATTCCGGCCTTCATGTTGATTCACTGGAGCCTGACATCCGTTTCTCAAGGCGCGCTGGATGCACGATTCTTTGGCTTCGTCTGGAACAGCAGCGTGCTGTCTGCTCTGGCGGCCGGCAGTGCCGTGCTGATCGGCCTTCCCCTGGCCTACCTGGCCAGTCGCCGACCTTCGCGACTCAACATCGCCTGCCTTCAAGCCGCGTATGCAGGCTATGCCCTGCCAGGTCCGGTCACCGCCCTTGCGGTACTGCTACTCTTCACCCACTTCGTACCGGCCTTGTACGGCTCGGTGGTCGTGCTGGTCGTCGCGTACGTCCTTCATTTCATCCCGGTGGGACTGCAATCCCTGGAGCCGGCCTTGCAACAGGTGACTCCCAATGTGGAAGAGGTGGCACGCACGTTGGGATGCACGACTCGACAGACCTTCCGGCGTGTCACCCTGCCGCTAATTCAAAATGGCTGTATCACCGCATCGGTCTTGGTTTTTCTGCAGACCATGAAGGAACTTCCAGCCACCTTACTATTGCGTCCCGTCGGGTTTGATACACTGGCGATTCGGGTCTGGCTGGAAGCCAGTGAGGAATATTATCAGCTGGCAGCGCCTTCCGCCCTGCTGATTGTCCTGCTGAGCGTGCCGGCCCTGCTGTTACTGGTCTCCAAGGATTGGCGGGGGCGTCATCAAGGGGTTGTCACGTGAATCGGGTCAATGAAACGGAACTCAATAGGCAGCAGCGCCAAACTGCACGCCCCGCACGCGAGGCAGAGGATTTGACCGTTTCCCGTATCCCCGTCCTTGAACTGCGCGAGGTTTCCTGTGCGTATGAGCCGAGCCGGCCGGCCGTCGAACAGATCACCTTCACGGTCCATCAAGGGGAAATCCTTTGCCTCCTGGGTCCTTCCGGATGTGGCAAGACTACCATTCTTCGTGCCATCGCGGGGTTCGAGCGAGTGATTACAGGCAGCATTACACTTTCCGGTCACCTCGTGTCTTCGAGGGATACCATGGTCCGCACGGAACTCCGGCACATCGGTATGGTCTTTCAGGAGTACGCCCTGTTTCCCCATCTGCGCGTCGACAAAAATATCGCCTTCGGCCTGAGCCGTCTCTCACGGACTCAACAGAAGGCCATCGTTGATGATCTGCTGACCCTCACCGGGTTATGCGGTCTGGAACACCGTTATCCTCATGAGCTGTCAGGCGGGCAGCAACAACGCGTGGCTTTGGCTCGAGCGCTGGCCCTGCGTCCAGTGTTATTGCTGCTGGACGAACCCTTCAGCAATCTCGATCCTGATATGGCCCGTCGCATGCGACAGGACCTTCACGCACTATTGCGACAAACCAAGACGACGGCGATTCTGGTCACCCATGATCATGACGAAGCCTTTGCCATGGCAGACCGAGTGGCGGTGTTGAACCGGGGACGTCTGGAACAATTCGACAAACCCGAAACGATTTATCACCTGCCGAACACACCGTTCGTCGCCGACTTCGTCGGACAGGCGGATTTCATTTCCGGTGTCGTGACGAACGACCTGGTCGCTACGGAAATCGGTGAATTTCCTCATACCGAAAATATTCCCACAGGCACCCGCGTGGTCGTGATGATACGCCCTGACGATATCCATATCGTTCCGACCAAAGGAGCGGACACCCGCATACTGGGAAGGCAATTCAAAGGGTCTGAAAATGTCTATACCATCCAGCTGCCCTCAGGACAAATCATGCACAGCAGCGAATCGTCGTTGAGCATTTATCCCGTGGGAACAGCGATTGCCCTGCAAGTAATGCCGACCCATACGGTTCTGTTCCCCCAACAATCCGGACCACGAGGAGACACAGAGGCAGGCGGGCCGGGGGATGCTCATGCTCGAGGACGTTCCGGCGCTGGTCCAAGCATGCAGGCCGAGATCAAGACGGACCCCGTCCGCACATAACCAACATTGAGAGGCGGAGGATCGACGATGGACGTGCTGAAAAATACGATTGAATATGGAATCATCGGCCTGCTGATAGCACTGAGTGTGTGGTCGGTGGCGGTCGCGGTGGAGCGGTGGCTGTACTATCGACGTGTGGATCTGTCTCAATTTTCCGACGTGCAGATTTTTGAGATGGCGCTGACCAAACGGCTGGTCATCATCGGAACGGTCGCGGCCAATGCCCCTTATATTGGATTGCTGGGCACCGTCCTGGGAATTATGCTGACGTTCCACACCATGGGGACGTCCGGCACGATGGCCGTCAATACCATCATGATCGGCTTGAGCCTCGCGCTGAAAGCGACCGCTGTCGGCCTGCTCGTCGCCATTCCCTGCGTCGTGATGAACAACGTCTTACGCCGCCGCGTGGCGGAACTGCTGACCACGTACAGGACCCAACATGGAACGTGAGGTCAATCAGATTAATGTGATCCCTCTCGTAGACGTAATGCTGGTGCTGCTCGTCATCGTGCTGACCACCGCAACGTTTATCAGCACGGGCCAGATACCCGTGAATCTTGCAAAGGCGAAGGAGGCCGGGGATCGCAAAGATGTGCCCGTCGTCGTCACGCTGACAGCGAACGGAGAACTCTTTTTGAATGACCGGCCGATTC
>JACCYV010000159.1 GCA_013696305.1 Nitrospira sp. | reverse complement strand
TCCCTTCTCGTCCATGAGGTAGCCTCAGCGTGACCTCCCGTCCGCAGCCGTCGACCCCCTTTGCTGCACAAGCGATTCCTTTCGACGAATTTCTCGCATCAGGCAAGATTCCGGAAGGCCTTCTCACCAGCGAATACGTGGGACAACAGTTCGTTGAACGGCTGGTGCATTATGTGCTGAGTGTTCCTGCCGGCAGTTACACCATGGCGCAGCTCAGTCGGCTCCTTGAACAGCTGGATCCACGCGCCCAGGTGTTTTTTTTCAAACGCCTCAAAGAGAATAGTCCGGATAGCCTAAAGGACTTTGCTCCTCTCTATTATGGGTTCATGAACGAGTTTCATTCTCTCCTGTTTACATAAGTCAGCGCCTAACAAAAAAATACCTTGTCGTCTCCTCAATCTCAGGTATAATCAGCAGAACCTATTCATGAGCCAAGGAGAACTATGAATCCCACGTTACAACGCGCCGTTACGAGTTTTTATAACCTGGTATATGAAGCACAAACGTTCGCGACGACAATGTCCAGGATCGATACTGCCGAGCAGGAACACTATGCGGGCCGCATTGAGGGTTTGAACTGGGTGTTGGACCGCTGCCAGGAACTCGAAGACATGGATACCAACATCACTCCGACGACATTGCAACGTGTGCTGACGGAAGTGAAATCCGACTTGGACCATGAACTCTCCGTGCAGCGTCGTGAAAAGGGCCGACGAGCCGACGGACGCGAGGAAGCCTTGACCTTCGTGGCGGATTATCTGTCCAGTCTGATCACGGCCACTGAGATCGAATCTGCCAAGACCTCCGTCTAACCGCCTGTCGATTATCTCCAGGCTCATCATTTTTTCGTCATGGCCTCCTCCGAGGGCGACTATGTCCCGTGAGTGGATCATTTTCGCCATCTGTCTCGGCTTGGGAGGCCATGTTGCGCTTGCCGTGGTCTTGCACGCACCCGACTTGTGGCCTTCAAGCAAAGCCTGGTTGTACGGGTTGCTCTCCGGCCTCGCGCTCTACGTCGTAGTCCAGGTCATCCGTTCACTATGGTGGATTTTTCGCGGCAAGAGCAGTGACGAGCGTGACTCTCATGGAGATCAGAGAATCGGTCATTCTTAAATATTCCGCAAATTGCCTACCGACGTTGCACCACACACTTTTTCCCCAGTAAAATACCAACCATGCAGCGACCTCCGAACAAACCTTCACCTCCCAATTGGCCTCCACGGGCTGTACCGCTACGGACGCCGCCCGCGCACGAGGGGCGCCACTCAACGGATCAGTACGATTCGTTTAATGCCTCCTTGCTCTACTGCGGGAATTGCCGGAAAGCCACCCCAACCCGTCAACGACTTCTGCTCGTCCTACCCACCGGCAATCTCTACGAGTATCTCTGCGCCCAGTGCGGATCCTCTACCGGCTCAAAGACCGAAAAGGCCTCGGCAGAGGGTGGGCTGCTCACCCCCTAAGAGCATGTCAGAGCACACACAACCTACCGCGGCTTAGGACTTCCACCCAGCACCCATGCCGTCAAGCCTATAGGCAAAGATCCACGACGTGGATGAAGGGCGTCGAATCGGGCAGCGATATGATGCGTTGTATAAAACTGCAGAGGGATAATGACTCAGGCAATCTGATCGAGTGGGATGCCTTCGTCGATCAGCATGACAGGAATGTCTTCGCGAACAGGGTAGAGAATCTTGTTGTCCGATCGGATCAACCCTCCGTCGAGTTTTTCCGTGACCGGTTTCTCCGCCTTGTTTTTCAACGTTCCCCGTTCGATCGCGCCGTTCACCTTTTCAATCAGCAGATCATCGGCAAGAACGACACCCTGTTTCGTCTCTGGACAACAGAGAATGGCCAAGAGATCCTTGTCAAGACTGGCTTTTTTTCGTACGTCGTCTGTCATAGTGTCTCTCGCAATCTTCATCCGGTGGTGGCTGAAATAAGTAGAGGAAAGATAGTCCAAATGTACTCACAGATCAAGAAGATACCAAATCTCATTGCGTATCTGATATCGTGATACGCCTCTTACACATTCGACACCGGAACCCAGGACTTGGCGTGGCTGCTACCCATCGACTCGGACGAATTTTTCTCACGGGTCTTCTCGTACTCCTCCCGGCATGGACGACCTTTCTGATCCTGGCGGCCCTATTCGAGACGTTGGATTCCTTCTTACTCAATCTCATCGGCCGGCAGATACAACCGTACGCCCCCGGTTTGGGAATCCTCCTTCTCACTGGTATGGTGCTCACAGTCGGCGCCGTCGCGACGCACGTGATCGGACAGCGTCTTTTACGTTGGACTGAAACGACCCTCGAACGGATTCCGTTGATCCGCAGCATCTACCTTACCCTGAAAAGTATGACTGATCTGCTCAACTACAAAGCACGCTTCGGGCAGAGCACCGTGGTTGCCTTTCCTTTCCCGCGTGACGGACTCTGGGCGCTCGGCCTCGTTATGGGCGCTCCGCCACTGGCGCTTCAGGTCGCACCGACCGAACTGGTCATGGTGTTCGTCCCCACGGCCATCCACCCCTTTACCGGGTATCTCGCCATGATTCCGAAGATTCAATTACACCCACTGAATCTTCTGCCGGAGGAGGCCTTGAAGTTGGAATTCTCAGCCGGGTTGTATCGTCCCTTGCCAGGCTGGCTCGCGTCCCCGTCCGGGAATCCATCATGACGGTGATTGATCACTTCATCGTCCGTCCTGCCACTCTTGAGGACATAGAGACCTTGACGGAATTCAGCGTCGCCATGGCACTGGAGACGGAACAGCGAACCCTGGACCGGCCGCGGCTACGCAGGGGAACCCAAGCCGTCATCGATCAACCTGAGCGAGGGCAGTATTTCGTGACGGACTTGCGGCAGAAGACTCAAGCCGATACAGTAACCGTGGGACAGCTACTCATCACGTACGAATGGAGCGACTGGCGGAATGCCCGGTTTTGGTGGATTCAAAGCGTATACGTTCATCCCGCATGGCGACGAAAAGGTGTCTACCACCGTATGCATCGCACCATCATTGACCTGGCACAGTCGCGAGGTGATGTATGCGGGGTGCGGCTCTATGTCGAGGAAAGTAATACCGTCGCCAAACAGGTCTATGGCCGTGTCGGGCTTGCCCGATCAACGTACGAGATGTATGAAACCGATTTTGTTTTACCTAAAACCCCCACCAGCGACAGCAAGGCTTAGCCAATCCCATCCACATCTGTTTCAGCAGGAGGGTTCCGCATGCGATTAACCGGGGTACTTCTGGGCGTCATCCTACTTACGTTGAACGCCTGTGCGTTTAGCCGAGGAACACTTGGCGACGAGATCAAGACAGAGACTATTCATTCGATCAAGAAAGGGATCACCACACGAGCGGAGGTCTTTGGACAGTTAGGTGCCCCGGACCGGATCCTTCAACTGAATGGACGCGACCTGTTTCAGTACTACCGCTACGATGCCAAAGTCGGGAGCTTGCTTCTGATTCTGGTGAACTTTTCCCGCATCTCCGTCAAAAGCGACGACCTATTCGTGTTGATCAATCGAGAAGGAACAGTGGAGGAAGTGATCGCCTCAAACCGAACGCAGGGTTTGGAATTCCGTTTTTGGCCATTCGGAGACTGAACCGTGACCTCCTGGAACCTTCTCCGCATCCTGCTGGTAACGACGATGGCCGGGTCAACCCTGACAGGATGCAACATCGCTCGCCTCACCATCAATACGCCTCTCACGCCGCAACATGTCGCCTTCATTACTGAAGGCCGCACAACATTGGCGGAAGTTGTAAATGTACTGGGAGCACCGGACTCCATGGCCGAGGCTGAATCAGGGACGACCGTGGTCTATCGGTTTCTCAATGCGAAGTATTCACGTGTCAACTTCGGATGGCTTGTCAAACCCTGGTCTCCAGTGGATCCCGATCTGGTCATGTCACGGTCGGGTTTCGGCGCGGACGCGTTTGAACTCATTTGCGATGCTAACTGGGTGATCATCCACCAGGGGTTTGTCCGTCACAGACCCGAACCCCTCTTCACCCCCTATCCGTTTTAATCGTCCGCTGCCGTCATGCGGACAGGCGAATTGCCGCCTGCGGAGTACCCCGTTATAATGCCGACCATGAGTGGAGGTTCCTTCGACGATTGCCCCGGACATTCCACGCTCATCTCGTCACACTCTTCCATCCCTCCTGATCGCGACCTCCATTTGTTCCAACGCAACCGTCGCGGCAACAGTTGCCAACAGCGATTTCGTGTCGCTCTCGCCCTTCGCCGCCGAATTCGTTGGCCCGCGCGACAGCGTGACCAACGCCTCTACACACCCAATGAGATCTACGTCGGCCAATGGGATGCGCCCACTCATGCGCGGAGGAATCTTGTGTCAGGGATAAATACATCGAGAACATGTTGTTGCGCATTCACCGCCTGCGCGTTGGCCCTTTTTACTTTGCTCGCTTCCTCCGGCTGGAGTCTGGATGCTTCGACCGATTCAGACCGTATCAGGGTACGTGCGCGTGCACTGGGACTGAAGATCGGACACCTGCCGCCGGGGCCTTTGAACGCCATCACCGATGTGCCCGGCGTGAAGGTCGGGCAGGTGACGTTGTCGCGAGGAGACGGCCCTCTCAAACCGGGACAGGGGCCGGTCAGAACCGGCGTGACGGTCATCGTGCCTCGAGACGATGTCTGGCGCAAAAAAGTCCCGGCAGGAGCGTTTGTCTTGAACGGCACCGGCGAGATGACCGGCCTTGCGTGGGTGTCTGAATCAGGCTTTCTCGAATATCCTATCGCCTTGACCAACACCCTCAACGTGCCGCGTGTGGCCGACGGAGTCATCAGCTGGATGCTCCGGCAATACCCCGGTATCGGCATCACCGATGACACCCTGACCCCTGTTGTAGCGGAATGCGATGACAGCCGTCTGAACGACATCCAAGGACGTCATGTTTCGGAAGCTGATGTCATCCAGGCGTTGGACGATGCGTCGTCAGGGCCCGTGATGGAAGGAAGCGTCGGAGCCGGTACCGGCATGATTTCCTATGGTTTTAAAGGAGGAATCGGCACGGCCTCGCGGCGGCTCCCCGAGGTCGACGGAGGATTTACTGTCGGGGTGCTGGTCAATGCCAATCACGGCCGTCGCGCCGAACTCATGATGGGCGGGGTACTAATGGGGCAACGCTATGATGCCGAGCGTGCCCAGTCGAGTCTGTTGCCGGACATGAAGACGGAGAGCCTTCTCGCATTGGTCGGAGGGACCGCAGGAAATGCCGAAGGCTCGATCATCGTCATTATTGCCACCGATGCCCCGCTGGATGGTCGGCAACTGACCCGTCTTGGAAAGCGTGCCGCATTAGGGCTTGCCCGAACAGGCGCGACCGCTCGCCACGGAAGCGGGGACTTCATGCTGGCGTTCTCCACCGGCAACGTCATTCCACATTACCCCGCAGAGCCGACCTTTTCACTCACCCAGCTGGCCGACACCCATCTCAATCCCGTGATCATAGCCACCGTCGAGGCCACGGAAGAAGCCATCCTCAATGCACTGACGGGAGCCACCACCGTTGTCGGACGGGACGGGCATCGGGCCGAAGCCATCTCAATCTCCCGCCTGCGAGCGCTTCTTTCCACCGGTAGTACGACCAGCCCTTAACACAGCTCCATGACCGGCGAAGGATCCGACACCTTGCATTTAGAGAACTCCACGGCTATTCTCCTGTTCATCAGTTTGGCTCAGGGAGGGCTATGTCTGAATATCCTATCGGAGGCGGCCTTGCGCTTCTGACCGCGCTCGATAAAACCGACAAGTTTGCTGACTTTTTGACGGCTCGAATGACTCGAGCACTCGAAACACAGGACCCTACCGAACTGCATTACTTGCTCGCTCAACTGGATGATTACCACTCGTATATGTGGCGCTATTATAAGAAACTGGCCCTGGATCGACCTGAACGTATGAATCCGGGAATCTAACCTGCCCGGTGGATTCCGATCTGATCTTATTCGAATAGAAAGCCTGTGATTGTTACCCCTCCATCGACACTCCGCTTTGCCTCGGCCCTCACCCGACAGGGCGAAGCCCAAACCGCCGCCGATGAATTGGTGCGGGCCATCCGTGAACAATTGGGCTCCTCTCGGATTGATGTCGCGTTTTTGTTTATCTCAGTCCAGCATGCAGATCAGGCCGATGCCATCTCGCGTGCGCTTCGGACCGCGCTGGACCCCGAAATATTCGTCGGCTGCACCGGCGAAGGAATTATTGCCACGGGACGCGAAGTCGAAACAGGGCCGGCGGCCACTCTCTGGGCAGCCCGTTTGCCTGAAGTCACCGTGCAACCCTTACGACTCTCCTTTTCAAGTATTCACGACCAGTTTTCCCTACGCGGGTGGCCGGAGTCTGATTTTGCCGGTGAGGCGGCACCGATTTTGATGCTCTTGGCGGATCCCTTTTCCACGCCCATGCAAGAAGTTCTGACCGTCATTGAAGGGCGCTACCCGCATGCCCGTGCTCTCGGTGGGCTGGCAGGAGGGGGGCAGGACATCGGGGAGAATCGCTTGTTCCTCGATGATCAGGTCTATAGCGACGGCTTAGTCGGCGTGGCCCTCGGTGGGAGCATCTCGATTCGCACCGTCATCTCGCAAGGCTGCCGCCCTATCGGCGATCGATTTATCGTGACCAAAGCAGAGCACAATGTCATTCAGGAACTCGGCGGAGTGCCTGCGTTGCATTGCTTGCAAACGGTCTTCGGACAACTCACCACCGATGAACGCGCCCAGGCACAACGAGCGCTGCACATCGGCATTGCCATGGACGAACAGCGCGCGCAATTCACCCGCGGGGATTTCCTCATCCGCAATCTGATCGGAGCAGACCAACAGACCGGTGCCATCGTTGTCGGGGACGTCGTTCAGGAAGGACAGACCGTTCAATTCCAGATTCGCGATGCGCAGTCCGCCGACGAAGACCTCCGTGCCCTGCTCGCTTCGACCCACCTCACCGAATCATCAAAACCGCTGGGCGCGCTGTTGTTCAGTTGTTGCGGTCGAGGGAAGGGCCTGTTCGGCTTCTCCAACCATGACGCATCTGTCCTTGCAGAGCAGTTGGGAGCCATTCCTGTCGCAGGATTCTTTGCCCAAGGCGAAGTGGGCCCCGTCGGAGGACGGAATTTCCTTCACGGCTACACGGCCAGCATTGCGATTTTTTCCGAACCGGAACGAGTCGATGTAGATGGCCCAAGCTGTGGACCCCGCGCGGGCTGAGATGACTCGCAGTACCTGATTTAGTATCGGACGAATGACCCATGAATACTCGCTTCTGGCTTATGACCTGCAGTATCGTAAGCCTTTTATCGATGAGCATAGGGAGACCGACCATGGCACAGAGTGATCAGACAGGCTCGAATGCTGAAGTCACGACCGAGTCCGGCTTGAAGTACGTAGATCTGACGGTGGGAACCGGCCGCGAAGCAGCGGCGGGAACCCAGGTCACAGTCCACTATACCGGCTGGCTGACGAATGGAACCAAGTTCGACAGTTCAGTGGACCGCCACGACCCGTTCTCCTTCCCGATCGGCGGAGGCAAGGTGATTCGGGGATGGGACGAAGGAGTGGCCGGGATGAAGGTCGGCGGCAAGCGAAAATTGACTATTCCTCCGCAACTGGGCTACGGGACCCGTGGCGCCGGTGGCGTGATTCCCCCCAATGCGACCCTCGTATTTGACGTAGAATTGTTGGAAGTTCGATAGCACGAGCTGGGCACGCGGCAATCTTTCCTCATCTTCAGAATGGGTTTCGCACCTCCGATGCAACAGACACCTTTGATTCATGCCCACCGCACAGCACAGGGCAAACTCGTGGACTTCGCCGGCTGGGAAATGCCCATTCAGTATTCCGGTGTCGTCGACGAATACCAGACAGTCCGCCATCATGTCGGCCTGTTCGATGTCAGTCATATGGGCCGCATCAGTGTGACCGGACCGGGTGCATTGGCGTTCTTACAACACGTCACCACGAACGATGTCTCCAAGCTCTCCGTGCGCCAGTCCCAATACTCCATGATCTGCGCGCCGAACGGAGGCATTAAAGACGACATCTTCATTTATCATGTGACACCCTATGAATTTCTCGTCTGCGTGAACGCCTCCAATCGAGAAAAAATCGTCGCGTGGCTGCATGAGACAGTGGCGCAGGTCTCGAGCTGTCAGGTTCAGGACCGTTCATCCGCACTCGCGCAGATCGCGATACAGGGTCCTGCCTCACGTGACACTTTAACGGCAGCGGGCGTCGCAGGGTTGGCGACACTGAAAATTCGTCAATGCCTGGACGCCACCCTGAACGGTCAATCGGTCCTGGTGACCCGAACCGGATACACTGGTGAGCTGGGCTACGAATTGTATCTTCCAACAGAAGGTGCACCT
>JACCYV010000129.1 GCA_013696305.1 Nitrospira sp. | reverse complement strand
CGCAAAGTGGAGTATCAAAAACACCACCCCGACGGTAATCGCCGAGTCGGCCACGTTGAAGGCCGGCCAATGGTAGCCGTTGATGTAAAAGTCCAGAAAGTCGATCACTTCCCCGTATCGCAGCCGGTCCAGTAAATTCCCGATCGCCCCGCCGAGAATTGCAGCCACACTGAGCTGTCCCATCCAGTCGTGCTTCGGCATGCGCACCAGAATGGTTCCCAGCAATCCCACGGCAAAGATCGAGGTCAGGCCAAAAAACACGAAGCGGAACGTCCCGCTGCTGGAGGACAAGAACCCGAACGCGGCGCCGGGGTTGCGAATGTACGTGATGCTGAAAAAATCTGAAATGACCGGAATGGATTCATGCAGGCGCATGGTCTGGATGACGTAGACCTTCGTGACTTGATCCACCACTACGATCGCCAGGCTCAGCAATCCGAGCAGCAGATAGCGGACGGATGTGCTCAACGAACCGCCTCCACGCAGCGATCGCAGAGCGCCGGATGATCGGGGAAGGTTCCCACCGTCTCGCGATAATTCCAGCACCGTTCGCATTTGGTACCAGTCGCCTTCTCTACGGTGATGAGAAAACTTGGACATTCGGGCACATCCGGCAGCGATTGCAGGTCCACCTCCGAAACAATGAAGAACGCCGGAAGGTCCGATCCGTACCCCTTCAGTAAATCGTACGGTGCGGGCTGAGTTTCGATCACGACCTTCGCCTCAAGCGGTGCGCCGATGACCTTGTCGCGACGTTGTACTTCCAATGCTGCCTGGACGGCCGTTCTCACTTCAAGGAGCTGCTCCCACCGCTGAGCCAACTTCGGATCCATCCAGCGTGGATCGATCTCCGGGAACATTGCGAGGTGCACACTATCGGCATTCGGGCCCGTCCGAACCCCTTCAGGCAACATCCGCCAGATTTCCTCGGCGGTGAAACTCAACACCGGCGCCATCAGCTTCGTCAGCGCGACGAGAATATCGAACAGGACGGTCTGCGAGCCGCGCCGCAACAGGGAGTCTTTGCGAAAGGTATAGAGCCGATCTTTCAGAATATCGAGATAGACCGCGCTCAGATCGACGGAACAGAAGTTGTTGAGCGCGTGGAAAATTGTATGGAACTCGAATTCGTCATAGCCCTTTCGCACCCGCGGAATCAGATCGCCCAACCGCATGAGCGCCCATCGGTCGAGTTCGGGCAACTGCTCGAACGGGACGCGGTGCTGCGCGGGATCGAAATCGTAAAGATTGCTCAGCAGAAAGCGACAGGTATTGCGGATCTTGCGATAGGCTTCGATAAGATGAGTGAGAATCTCCGGAGAAATCCGCAGATCCTCGCGGTAGTCCTGTGCCGACACCCAGAGGCGAAGAATTTCTGCGCCCGACTGTTTGATCACATCCTGTGGCGCCACGACATTACCCGCCGACTTCGACATCTTTCGGCCCGCCCCGTCCAAAACAAAGCCGTGCGTCAACACCGCCTTGTACGGCGCTTGGCGATCGGTGATCACGCCCGCCAGCAACGCGCTGTGAAACCAGCCGCGATGCTGGTCGGAGCCTTCGAGATATAGATCCGCCGGCCACCACTGGCGTGGTTTCAACACCGCCGCATAACTCACGCCGGACTCGAACCACACATCCAGAATGTCGCGTTCCTTCTCGAATTCCGTTCCCCCACACCCTTTGCATTGGGTGTCGGCAGGCAACAATGCGCCGGCCTCATTGGCAAACCAATAGTCCGTGCCATGCTGAACAATCAGATCCGCCACATGGTCGATCACCCGGGGATGGGCCAGTACATGCTGACATGTCACGCAGGTAAACGCGGGAATCGGCGTGCCCCAAACCCGCTGGCGCGAGAGACACCAGTCGGGCCGGTTCTTAATCATGCCCTCGATTCGATCCTGGCCCCAAGGCGGCACCCACTGCACTCGACCGATTTCCGCCAGCGCCTCTGTCCGCAACTCGTTGGTCTCCATCGACACGAACCACTGTTCGGTGGCACGAAAGATGACCGGTTGTTTGCAGCGCCAGCAATGGGGATAGGAGTGATTCAGCGAGCCCTGGCCCAGCAAGCGGCCGTTCTCCTTAAGACGCTCCACGATTTTCGGATTCGCTTTGAAGACATGCTGGCCGGCAAACTCCGGAACCGCCGACGTGAATTTACCGCCGTTGTCGACTGGCGCCAGGATTTCAAGCCGCTCTCCGATAGTGGCCTTGGCATTGTGGGCCAACACCAACAGATAATCTTCCATGCCGTGACCCGGCGCGATGTGAACGCAGCCGGTTCCCTGCTCAAGGGTGACAAAATCTCCCAAGAGGATTGGCGAGAGGCCGGTGGTCAGAGGACGTTGCGTTTCGAGGCCTTCGAATCCATCAGCGCCTTTTTTGACGGCGATGACTTGGTAATCAGGCAGGCTGCAGGCCTTGGCGACTGCCTCGACCAGTTTCTCGGCCATGATCAGGAGTTCGTCACCAACCTGCACAAAGGCATAGTCGATGTCGGCATGCAGACAGACCGCTTGGTTGGCCGGCAAGGTCCAGGGCGTGGTTGTCCAGATCAGAACTGAGACGCTTTTCACTTTGACAGGGAACGAAAGCGGGCCAAATCTCTTGCTCAGGAAAGCGGGAGAACTCACCAGCGGAAATTTCACATAGACCGAGGGTGAGGTGTGGTTTTCGTACTCGACCTCGGCCTCCGCCAGCGCCGTCTGGTCCTGCGTACACCACAACACTGGCTTCAGGCCCTTGTAGACTCCGCCGCGTTCCACAAACCGCCCGAACTCACGAAGGATGGTCGCCTCATAGGAGGGATGCAGCGTGAGATAGGGTTGCTGCCAGTCACCCAAGACACCCAGTCGTTGAAACTCCTCCCGCTGAATCGCGACGTACTTCTCGGCATATTCCTTACAGAGCTTGCGGATCGCGAGGGAATCCAGGTCCTGTTTCTTATCGCCGAGTTCCTTCAGGACCTGGTGTTCGATCGGCAAGCCGTGACAATCCCAACCTGGGACGTAGGGCACCTGATAGCCGGACATCGTCTTCGATTTGATGATGATGTCTTTCAGAATTTTGTTCAGCGCATGGCCGATGTGGATGCGTCCGTTGGCATAAGGAGGTCCATCGTGCAGGACATAGCGCGGAAAACCCTGGCGGGATTCCTGAATGCGTTCGTACAAGCGTTCCTGAGCCCACCGAGCGAGCATCTCCGGCTCCCGCTGCGGCAGGTTGGCCTTCATGGGAAAGTCGGTCTTCGGCAAGTTGAGGGTCGCTTTATAATCCATAGGTGCTATCGAGGAACGGAACGAGATTGTCAATGAAGTGCGCGTAAGGCGAGGACTATACCGAAATGGGGCGAGAGGAACCAGTGGTTTGTTACGTCGTACACCGCTCAGGCCTGGTATTCTGAATGCTCTCGAATGCCGGTGAGGTGGTGGCCGGCGACACTTCAAACAGAGTCATCACGCTTAGCTATTCTTGCGGGATCGTCAAAAGCGTCTTCCGGCAAGGCCGCAGCGAACGAGAATGTGAGGCGTCACATTCTTACCCGCCCGCCCTGCGCCTGCCGAGACAGGCGCTTTCCCATGGCGGTATGTTGAGCTGGTGAGCGACGCGAGAACGCCGCGGGAGGAGTTTTTCACGATCCTGCTAACTCAGCGCCATCATCCGATCGAGGGCCACCTTCGCCCACTGTTTCTCGTCGTCCGGGACGACGATGTGATTCACGACATGGCCGTCGACGAGATTCTCCAGCGCCCAGCAGAGATGCGGGGCGTCGATGCGGTACATCGTGGCGCATTGACAGACCGTCGCTGAGAGAAAAAATACCTTCTTGTCGGTCTGTTCATGCTTCAGTCGATTGACCAGATTGAGTTCCGTCCCGACTGCCCAGATGGTGCCGGCAGGCGCAGCGGTAATGGTGCGGATGATGAATTCGGTCGATCCCACCAAGTCGGCCTTGTTCACCACATCTTCATGGCATTCCGGATGGACAATGACTTTGCCCTCGGGATACTGCTTCCGGAAATAGTCTACGTGTGACGGTTGAAACATTTGGTGGACGCTACAGTGGCCCTTCCACAAGATCAGCCGTGCGCGCTTGATCGCCTCCGCCGAATTGCCGCCGCGCGGCATGAACGGATCCCAGACAATCATCTGGTCGGAAGGAATCCCCATCTTGTTGGCCGTATTGCGGCCCAGATGTTCGTCCGGGAAAAAGAGAATCTTCTCGCGACGCGCCCAGCTCCATTCGATGACCTTCCGAGCATTGGACGACGTGCAGGTGAGCCCCCCATGTTCGCCACAGAAAGCTTTCAAGACCGCGGCTGAATTCACGTAGACCGCCGGCATGACCGTCTCCTCGACCGGCACAATCCGCCCAAGCGCATCCCAGCACTGTTCCACCTGTTCGATCGCGGCCATGTCGGCCATGGAACAGCCGGCTGCCATATCCGGGAGAATGACCGTTTGATTGGACCGGCTCAACACATCGGCGGTTTCCGCCATGAAGTGCACGCCGCAGAACACGACGTAGGGCCGATCGGATTTTTGTTCGGCCAGTTGCGACAGTATTAAGGAATCGCCGCGAAAGTCGGCATGCTGAATGACTTCGTCCCGCTGATAGTTGTGACCGAGGATCACCACCCGATTGCCAAGCGTGCGTTTGGCCGCACGGGTCCGTTCGAAGAGTTCTTCGGCAGACAGAGATTGATAGTCAGTGATGGGCCGGGGGAGCGTGGCGACCGTTTTCACCTGCAGCCTTTCGGTTGAATGAAAAAACTATACCACGAGCGAACTTAGGCTCTTTGATTCTACGACACCCCTTCTCGCACAATCAATAAAAGCGACGAGAGAAGAGGGCCTAGCGGAAGCCGTGAGATGCGCCGAAGGGGCAGTTGGAAGAGAGCGGCAATGTTTAAAAAGAGCCTCAGGAATTGCCCAACATCTTCAGAATGTGTTTCGCAAGATGCTCATTGATCTCACTGATCTCACTGTGTCGCGGACTGGTTGGGAAATCCTTGTGGCCGGGTTGTGATACCAAGCGTGATTCCCGCCGTGACGAACCAGCACGCAGCCCCCCGCTTCAAGTTGCCGGATGAGGTCTTTGCGCTTCACTGAAGGGTCAGCTCAGCAAGCTTACGAACACCTGGAATTTCACCGCTGGTGAGATCGAGGTACAGGTCACGAAAGTGGGATTGCAACTCTTCCAACGACACCCCCTGGGTCCAGTAATCAGGGTAGTCTTGGAGATAACCGAGCCACTGATTCTTGTCTTGCCAGTAGATGTATTTCGTGGCTTCCATATTGTGCATTATAGCCGTAGTCGCTTGACTTGCAAAGAGACCGGGCAACTAGACCGCAACGTTTCCGGCGTGATGGATACACCTCCGACTTCGCAGTAGGCTTGCCCGCACCAGCTGAATGACCCTGCTCTGCTAGGCTGCGCGGCTACGCCGCTACAATCTGTTAGTAGCCTTTGCGGACCGCTGGTTGGCCAGGGAGACGTGGGCTTTCCGCGTGCTGCAAGGGTCCACCCGCATTTCTGCCACGAAAGCCGTAGAATATACACAATCATTTCACCACCCAGGACACTCCGAATCCTTCCACCATCCTCCCCCACCTCATACAGCGATAGACCAGGCCGACCCGAACACATAGAATGTCCCCGCTCCAAATCGCGCCGAGACCTGTCCGCCGTCCTGTCATGAAAGGATTGTCGTGAAACTTCCATTATGTTGTCATGCTGCCCTTAGCCGAGAGCGGGATCGGATCAGGGCTGAGATGCAGGGAATTCGAGGATTGCTGCCTTTGTTGATGAAGCCACGCAATGGCAGCAGATGGACGCCCGTTGAGCTGGCGCAGCTTCGAGGCCATCTGCGCAACCTGACGTCCCTCAGTCCCTACCTCCTCGTCTTGATGGCTCCGGGCTCCTTCGTGCTGTTTCCCCTCTTGGCGTGGTGGCTAGACCTGCGCCGACAGAAGCGGAACAATCCTGGACAGACGGCCCATGTCATTGTCCCGTCTACGATAGAAGCAGAGAAGCCTTCGCCTCCTGCGAATCTTTAAGGATATCGCTGGCAAACGTCTAGTGAGACAGCACCCCATGCCAGAAACCATTTTCCGCCGAGTGGCGGGCTTTAGTCCAAGACTTGTGCAGACTCTCCTGTGACGAATCTTCTTCCTCACGGAGACTCGCATGGCACGGAGCACCAGTCTCAGCGGGAACAGACCTACTCGTGAACGCGCGCTCAAATTATTTCGGCGGATTCGTGCGTACTGCTGACGCGACTTTGACGGCAGGAAGCGGAGCCAGCTCACGGTCCATCACAAGGTCCACAACCATGATAACAATCCGCCCGACGGGAGCAACTGGGAGTTGCTCTGTCTCTACTGCCACAACAATGAGCACCAGCGGTATCAGACGGCTGATACGTCAGGTGAGGGCGCCCCCGAGCCACGAGCCAGATCGACCTTCACACCCTTCGCCCATCTCGCGGACTTGCTCAAGCGCAAAACATAACCTGATGGAGAAGCGCCGAACCCCTTTCGTGCTGCAGTGGCGGCAGGCGCCGCCACTGCAGTCGACCATGCCGTTCAGGTCCCCTTCAGGGCGTGTGTGCCGTGGGTGATCGCGCCGCCCGCGCGCAACGCCGCCGCGACGAGAACGGCCTCAGCGATCTCACGCTCCGAATTACCTAGCCCTCGCGCGTTGTTCGAGTGGATCTCGATGCAATAGGGGCACTGCGTGGTGAACGCACCGCGAGCGCCATCAGTTCCTTATACTTTGCGGGGATCGCACCATCTGCGACGGCTGCCTTGTCGAAGGCCACAAACGCTTTCATCGCCTCGGGCGCATAGGTCTGCAGGTTCTTCATCTTGCTCAGATTTTTTAGATCGTACATGACTACCTCCTTGGTTACTGAATGAGACGTGCTAGCAATCCTTCCTTTGGACAATTCAGGCTCGAATGCCAACCACTTCCAGATATTCAGCGAAGACCGGGGTACAGCCATTCCCGCTCGATTGTGAGCAGACCAGAGCGCCTCGATCTCCTGACGAAGACGCGCACAGCCGTCGACATCAAGAGCAGCAAACGCCTGATTGATTGGTCCGTAGTTGAGACGGAAGAATTCCACCACCTCAGAAGGAGGAAATGGATAACTGAACGTGTAATCCCTCCTGACCAGCTCGAGCTCCGCCAGTCCCTCGCCGAGCCTTTCATGGACGGTGGTTTCGTCGCCCCACAGGACCGGCGATGGCATCCCCGATGGGGCAATGAATGTCGAGACGGTCTTGAACAGCTGACCGACGAATCCCTGCGGCGTCCAATTGGCCATGGCAATCGTTCCCCCCTGGCCTGCACACTCGCAGGAATTCTTGAGCGACCAGGTCGGGCCCTGGTGCAAACATCGCTCCAATGAGGCTTGCCACCACATCGAAGGTCTCATCCTCAAATGGCAGCGCCTCCGCGTCGGCTTCCTCAAAGTGAGCCTGCAAACCCTCCGCTGCCGCACGTGTTCGTGCGCGCTCCACCAAATTGCCGGCGATGTCCACGCCGGTGACCTCCAGGCCATCCTTCGCGGCCATCAGGGCCAGCTGCCCGGAGCCGCAGCCCACGTCGAGCAATCGGGAGCCGGGCGGAAGATTCAGGCGCTCGTAAAACTCTCGCGCACCGCCTTCCATGTAGCGGGAGAAACGGTCGTAGTCCCCCGCCATCCAGATATTCTTGAGACGAGTCTTCAAAATTTCCGCCTGGGGTGAGAGTGCGCTGGTAGACGTGGTCGACTCCTTTGTGTGTTTTGTGGGCCAACGATCAATACGACCTCGCCGCTGTAACCATGTGCGCAGTATAGGGAGATGACGGGGATTTGCCTTACCCGAGAGTCTGGTTCTCTTGGCAGGGACGTGCTAGGCTGCACTCTACTTGCTTTGGCGTCCCGTTGAATTTGCCGACGGTCCCGTCACTCCAGTGGGGAGTCGTATGGATGTCTTGTCGGAAGTCCTCAGGGCCGTCCGGCTTGACGGAGCCCTCTTTTACAACGCTGAGGTTTCAGCGCCCTGGTGCTTTCGGCAGCCCGCCTCGCAGACCATGGCTCCGTAGCTTTCCGCGGCGTCGAAGCATGTGATCATGTATCACCTGCTGACCGAGGGCCGCGGCTATGCCCATGTCGAGGAAAACGGACGTCGGCTTCACCTCAACGCAGGGGACATCGTCATCTTTCCGCACGGCGATCCACACGTCATGGGAAACGGCGCACCCGTCACGGCGGTGGACAGTGCACAAGAACTCCAACGAATTCTTGCTGAAGGCCTCAAGGTCTCTCGCCTGGGCGTAGGTGGGGAACTCACCAAACTCATTTGCGGCTACATGTCCTGCGACCCGCAACTCAGCCGCATCTTCCTTGGCGGGCTGCCGCCCATTCTGAAGGCCAATATCCGCCAGGACGCGTCAGGCCAATGGCTGGAACAGTCCATTCGCTATTCGGTAAGTCAGGCGGATGCGTCCAGCCCCGGTGATGAGGCCGTGCGGAGCCAAGCTGACCGAAGTCTTGTGTGTCGACACGATCCGCCGCTACATCGCATTGCTCCCACCGGAACAGACCGGGTGGCTGGCCGGCATTCGCGACCCGGAAGTCGGGAAGACCTTGGCCCTGCTGCATCGCCAACCAGCCCATCCTTGGACGATTGCCTCACTCGCCAACGAGGTGGGCATTTCACGTTCCGTGCTGGCCGAGCGTTTCCGTCGTTATCTTTCGGCGACTCCTATTGCCTATCTCACGCGCTGGCGCCTTCAGCTGGGCGCGCAAATGCTCACATCTTCGAGTAACAGCGTGGCGGAGATCGCCGCCGAGGTCGGGTACGAATCGGAGCCCTCCTTTAATCGAGCTTTCAAACGAGAACTCGGCCTTCCGCCGGCCCAATTCCGTCACCAGTCGAAATCAGCCCGCAGCTTAGATGCTCACCATGCATCGACAACCGGTCGCGTCTCGTAATGCGGGCAGGCACACGTACCAGCATCGAGTCGACGCCTTCGACCCCACCCATTGCACCCTGAAGGACTTTTCCACTAGCAGGCCAATGGAAAAACTCGATTCACGCACAACACACCGCATAACCTCGCTTTATGATAAGGTGCCAGAATAGCCTGCAAGATGCTCAAAAAGATCGGCCGGCCAGGCCGGAGCGAGCGAAGAGGCGAAGCGTACAGTGCAGTACGTTGAGCCTCTGAGCGAAGCGAGAACGCCGCTGGCGGACTTTTTCAGCATCTTGCTAGGCCTTCCAGAAGATTGACTTCGAGCTGGCAGGTGAGTACGATCAGCTGCGACAGCTAGGGGTGCCATCCGGCTGAGAGTCCGAGCGATCGGGCGACCCTCACAACCTGACCTGGATAATACCAGCGTAGGGAAGCGACCGATCTACTGGCTTCGTGATCGCTTCAAGCCGCACCCAAGCTGGATGCGGCTTTTTTTATTTGGCCGCCAGGCGCTCACCTTCGATGAGATGAAAGGATTGCCGCTATGAGCGAGGCCTCTACACAGAATGGTTCCAGTAATGGTCACAACTCCATGCCCTCGACCGCCCGTCTCACTACGACGCCATTTGCCGCATCACGCAAGGTCCATGTCGACGGATCACTACCCGGCGTTCGCGTCCCGATGCGCGAAATTAGCTTGACCCCGACCCATTCGGCCAACGGGACGGGCGAAACGCCTAATCAGCCTGTGACGATCTACGATACGTCAGGTCCCTATACCGATCCCGATATCACGATTGATGTACGGGCGGGCCTGCCGCCGGTACGACGGGCCTGGATCGACAGCCGCCAGGACAGCGAGGAACTCCCTCAGGTCACGTCTCAATATGGACGCCTGCGCGCGTCGGATCCTAAACTGACCGACCTCCGGTTCATGCACATTCGCAAGCCGCTCCGCGCCAAATCCGGGCAGAACGTCAGCCAGATGCACTATGCGAAACGTGGCATCATCACCCCGGAAATGGAATTCATTGCCATTCGGGAAAACCAATCCCGCGAACGAGCCCGGGAATTAATGCTTGAGAACAACGGCCATGGCGGGGGGGTCGTGCAGCACCCCGGCCAAGCCTGGGGTGCGAGTATTCCAAACAGGATTATGGCCGAATTCGTGCGCGACGAAGTCGCACGCGGCCGCGCCATTATCCCAGCCAATATCAATCACCCGGAAACCGAGCCGATGATCATCGGCCGGAACTTCCTCGTGAAGATCAATTCCAACATCGGCAACTCCGCCGTGGCTTCTTCGATCGAAGAAGAAGTCGAAAAGATGATCTGGTCGATTCGTTGGGGCGCCGACACCGTGATGGATCTCTCGACCGGCAAAAACATTCACGAGACACGCGAGTGGATCATTCGCAACTCGCCTGTGCCGATCGGCACCGTGCCCATTTATCAGGCGCTCGAAAAGGTGAACGGCAAAGCCGAAGATCTGACCTGGGAAATTTTTCGGGATACGTTGATCGAGCAGGCCGAACAGGGCGTGGACTATTTCACCATTCACGCGGGCGTGCTGCTACGATACGTTCCTATGACGGCCAAGCGCATGACCGGTATCGTCTCGCGCGGCGGATCGATTCATGCGAAATGGTGCCTGTCTCACCATCAAGAGAACTTCGCTTACACGCATTTCGAAGAGATTTGCGAGATCATGAAGGCCTACGATGTGTCGTTCAGTCTGGGCGATGGCTTGCGACCGGGTTCGATTGCCGATGCTAATGACGAGGCGCAGTTTGCCGAGTTGGAGACGCTGGGCG
>JACCYV010000110.1 GCA_013696305.1 Nitrospira sp. | reverse complement strand
CGTTTTCATTTGACGATGTATTTTTCTGTCTCATCAATGGAGGTCGGACATGAGTCATCGGTACCTGATGTTGCTCAGCGGTTCATTCTGATCCTATTCACCGGTTGTTCGTCCCATCATCACGGGTGTGATGACCGCGCGCAAAGCGGCTACTGGAACCAGGCCGCTCAGGATAAGAGCGGCCTGGTTGAGAAGCATGTCCAAGACCCGGAGAAGGCGAAACAGGTGAATGCGGTGATGGGGGACATCATCAGCGAGGTCACGTCGGCACGAGAGCAACATCGACAGTGCCCGGATGCGTTCTTCAGCGAAGATTTTGGGGCTCCGCTTTAAGATGAACGCACTGGTGACGGCCCAAGAATGGGCGGGTCTGTCCAAGGACCTGAAGAGGCACGGCAGATGCTACTATAGGAAGAGAACGGATTCGCCTGCTTCAGCGACGGAGTTTCCCACGCTCAAATCAGCCGGTCCGCGCCTGGTCGATGGTTGAGGAACAGAAGTTGAGCGACGTGGTCTGTGAGGTCCAGCCCGCTGACGGAGACATGATCGATTCTTACATGGCGTATGATCGCTAAGTCGAGGAGCATGTAGTGGGCGAGAATCGAGCGGATGATATCGCCGTGGGACACGAACACATAGGGCATGTCCTGCGCACCGTCGATTACGTGTTCCACCTCCGCCACCGCACGACGTTGAATTTCTCTGAGCGTCTCGCCGCCTGATGGGCGTGCCTGGTCCGGCTGGCTGTACCAGTTCTGCCTCGCCGGATCATCGACGAAATCCTTCCAGTACCGATTGATCCAATCACCTACCCCGATCTCACTGAGCCCCGGCAGGGTCCGGATGGGAACCTCTTGCGAGGGGCGTAAAATTTCGGCCGTCTGCACGGCGCGCAAGACAGGGCTGGTGAAGATGCCGGTCATCGGGGTGCGGGACAAGACCTCTGCGCAGGCATGGGCTTGGCGTTCGCCGGTCCGGTTGAGAGGAATCGATTGGTCGCCCATCACGCGACCGGACCGGTTCCAGTCGGTTTCCCCATGTCTGATAAACAGCAGAATCGGCATCAGTGACACTCGTTGAGGTTACGGTACAGCCAGAACCGGATTGGTGAGCGGAATTGGCGTCCAGTTTTCCCCGCCGTCGGTCGAGCGGTACAACCCGCTTCCGTTCGTGCCGGCATAGAGGAGCTGGGGATCGCGCGCACTGATGGCGATGATGCGCACATTCAACGTGGCGAGTCCCTGATTGTGCGGCTGCCAGGTTTTTCCGCCATCGACCGTCTTGAGGACGCCGGCCGGCCCGCCGATGTAGAGAATGCCGGAATTCGTCGGATGCACGACCAGGGTGCTGATGAATTGGTCCGACAGTCCCTGCCCGATCTGTTCCCAGTAGTCCGCCCGGTTGGTGGTTCGAAAGAGACCCTTGGTGGTTCCGGCATAGACGATCCCGGAATGCCGCGGATCCACCGCCAGCACATTCACCCCGAGTGCCATAGCGGCGTTCAGTACGTCGTCCGGAATGAGCCCGCTATTCTTCTTCTGCCAGATCCCGCCGCCATCTTCGCTGCGATAAGTGCCGCCGGTCGTCCCGGCGTAGAGGACTCGCGGGTGTGTGTGATCCATGGTGATGCAGGTGACGATGTGAACTTCCTTCATCCCCGCCATCCGTTCCTCCCACTCCCGGCCTCCGTTTTTGGTGACGAACGCCCCGACCGTGGTGGCCAGGTAGATCAACTCGGTATTGTCGGGATGAAAGATGATTTCATTGATGAACGAGACGTGTTCTTTAAGCCCCACGTTGTGCGGCAGCCAATGTTGGCCGCCGTCCGGACTTTTATAGATGGCATCCCCCATGGTGCCGGCGTAGACCGTGGCAGGGAGCTTCGGATCGATGGCCACAGTCGTAACGCGGCGGGCGGTGAAGTTGGAGAATTGCTCCCAGGTCCCGCCGCCGTCCCTGGTCTTGTACACTGCGTCGTTCGTGGCGATATAGACGATGTTGGGATTCGATGGATGAAGCGCGATCGAGACCACGGCCGCTTCCCTGGTTCCGCAGGCCGTCAGGAGCAGGCCGATCAAAAGAAGGGATGCGCGGAGAATGGCACAAGCTTGATTCCTACAGGACATCACAATGGCGGCAGACCTAACCATAGCGCGGCGACTGAGTCAAGGTGGGGCCTCGTAGAGTCGTGTGGAAGGCTTACAGTCGTTGGGTAAATCGTTCGGCGTATCCCGTCAATTCGACATAACCGCGCCCTCTGACAGGCGCGCCCCGCACCTGGCCGATGGCGGACACGGCCCCTTCCCAGTACGTCACGCGAGTGCTGCGAGCAGTCTGCAATTCTTGATCTGCGAGCAACGACACTACATCGAGATTCAGCTTCAGGGAGGGAGCGGTAATTCGCCAACGCTGCGGATAACGCGCCTGGGAATGGGGACTTGTCCAATAGGCAAGCGGCTCAATGGTGAGATCCTCCGCGCGGAGCGGCTGCGTATGCCCATCGGCCAGAACGAGTGTGCCGCTCGACAGGGGATCGGCCGATCCATCCTCTCGTCGCAATGAATACCACATGAGCTCTGTCGAGTCGCTCAATTGGAGGCTGAACCAGTCCCACCCCACCACGTCCCGACCGAGGTCAGCCGAGCCGAATTCGTGGTCCATCCAGCTCAAACCGGTGACGGCAAAGGTTTCGGTGCCCACCCGAATC
>JACCYV010000103.1 GCA_013696305.1 Nitrospira sp. | reverse complement strand
GGTGGCGTCCACGGCTGGTCACGCGCGGGAGGCTGCGCCGGCTTATGACCCGCAGGGCTATGTCAGCGACCATGCCGGCGTGATCGAGGCGGAATGGCGCGAGCGGATTCGATCCGTCTGTCAGGATCTTGAGCGCAAGACCGGGGTGGAATTGGTGGTGGTGACCGTGCCCACATTGAAGCCCTACGGATCGGCCAACGATTATGCGACCGGCCTTTATCAAAAATGGGGGATCGGTTCAGCCCAGGATGAACATGGGGTGCTGGTGTTGTTGTCCGTGCAGGAGCGTCAGGCTGCCGTCACCATGGGAAGGCGCATGATCCCCGTGATGGGCGGGCAGGTCGTCGGGCAAGTCGGTCATGACTATCTCGATCCGGCCATTAAAAACGGACATTTCGGGGAAGGCCTCTACCGTACCGTGGTTGGACTGGCCTCGGTGTCACAGGAGATCCGCGTCGGCTCGATCAAGAAGACGCACTTTCGCGGACTCGGGTTTTGGATTACGCTTTTTACCGTCGGTGGAGCCCTCTGGTTTCTCTGGTGGCTCAGCCGTCCTGATCTGCGCCATCCCTATGCGCGCCTGCGGCGCGGAGAATATTGGGGGAGCGGCCAAGGAGGGTTCGGAGGCAACTTTGGCGGGATGGGCGGAGGGACGAGTGGGGAGGGGTGGAAGTGAGGGAGAGGGCGGGCTGGTCGTCCTCGGGGGACACGGCCTGCTCACCGTCTCGCCGGCGTGCGCAAACGTGACGCTCGTTATTCCTCGCGTCGCGCACCTCGCGGAACGCGCGGCTTGAGAAGGCCCTCGTTGGACGCGCGCAGTAGGAGACCAAGCGGGCCACTCTCTAGTTGAAATGCCGCAGGAGTCCACTTCAGTATCGCGAGGCAATTGGCATCTTGTACTGAACCGTATATTACGCAGTTAGATTGTTCAACGTGAATCCGCAGCGATTCATAAATGACGTAATAAAACCGTGGGACGAGCTCAATACGCTGCTGTCACAGCGGTACGCGTTCCAGCCCGATCTTTCGGACGTAACTCGGCTCGCGGGCAATTTGGCGGTGGCCATTAAGCATCAGGCCGATCTTGCTGGCCTCGCGGATAGGTCTGCGATCGACGCAGCGTCGCTCGGCAACAAGCTGATGTCTGATGTTGGTGATTTCTGGAAGCATGGCCCCCTGCGTGATTCGGGGCGCAATAACTCCTTGTCTGTCAATGCGATGTTCGAGTATAACGCGGACCGGGGCTTCCGCTTCCTGCGAAACGCGCTGTTCATCCAACACGAGACGCTCGGGGAGCATGACTTCATTCAGCGGTCCCTTGCGGCAATCCGTTATTGGCTCACCACGCAGCGCATCGGTCTCAGCTGGACGGGATCGATCGCAGAGGGCCCCCCGGAGTTTTATCCTACCTCCTTTCTCCACTACAACCCAAACCATTGCGTTTCGATGTCCAGCACCCGCTTCCGATTCTTGGCACGGTCGGGAGGCGGAGAGCTCGTACCAACCGATCCTCCGAACGTGCGGATTGAGATTTATAACGCGCCGGAGACCATCTAACTTTTCTGCGATATTCGGTTCCAGACCGCAACAATGGCGCCTGATTTGAGGTGATTAGTTGCTCTTTGCTCGATGCGGAGTCATGCATGACTCCGGACTTGAGAATCATCAACACCTCCGCCTTCTGCCGAGCACTGTTCTACTGTTCAAGTCGGAAATAGCCCATGGTAAACGGATAGTTGGGCAGGATACGGAGGTGCACTTTGCCCAGATATTTTCCTTTCTCCACTTCGACGATCTCGTCGGTGATGGGTCGAAGCCAGAAGGGATTACCCGAAAGATCATAATCGATTCGAAGGACGTCGAGATCGGGATCACGCAGTCCCTTCGTGTGGTCGGTCTTGAACGGATAACGCTCCTCGTCGCCTTTCTCCCCGGCGAAGAGGTTGATGCCGGCCTGGTCCTTGGCCTGGAGCTTCTTTCCCTTCCACGACACCTTGAGCCCATCGACGAACCCCTTCAAAAATCCATCCGGCAGGGGAGAGATAGGCCGCTTCCCGCCCACGGCTCCGATCCAATAGGGGGCCTCACGAGCACTGCCGCCAGCGTGAGTTTACTGGTAACGGCTTGGATGCCCCCACGATCAATGGCTTCAAAGAGAGATGTTAAGATTGGTCGAAAGACCGGATAGCCTTCCAACGCGTACACGAAGATATTGGTGTCGAGATAGAGGCGCCCGGTGAGCGTCTCTAGGTGTGCCATGTGTTTCGTTCTTGACGAATGAACGCATCGGCCTCGTGCGGCGTAGCAAATCCCCCCGCTGCCGTGCCGATCAGATTCGCGAGGGCGGTTGCAAGCGCGGCGGGTGTTTCAGGAATGATGATGACGTCCGCGATGGATCCCGGCACCAATTCCGGCGATTCGATATGCACAATGCCACCGGGTTGTACCGTTACTTTTTGCTTCAACACGTTCTGCACTGTGATCTCCGAGTCCTATCTTTGGGTACAAAGTCATTGTACGCAGCAGTTGTAGTTGGCGCAAGTGCAGAGCATGTCTCAACCGAGCCTGTGAGCACACTGATCTAGGAGCGGGGGCCCGCTCTGTGTCGACGACCAGTCGAGGTGATGTTGTAAGATGATGTGATTTCTAATGATGCTCCCTCCTGCGCCTCCGACGACCTATGACCCCTGCAGTTGCGCCATCTCGCAGCCGGGTCCCAATAGCCCCACATCGTCTGAATTTTTCCCTCCTGATTGATCTCAAACACATCAATGCCCTCGAACACGGCCGCCCGGCCGTTCTTGCCGGTCCCATGACCCGTGAACTTTACCGCAACCCGGTTGCCGGACTGGAAGACATGGTCTTGCGTCATCTCGATTTTTTGAAATGCTCCGAGGACTCCCGCAAGGAACTGACGAAGGGCCCCATGGCCTTGCAATGGTGTGGAAGCCCCAGGTTCGTAGCTGATGGCCTGCTCCGCGAAGCAGCCGAGCCATGCGTCGGGGTCCATGTTTCGGATTGCGGTGAAATACTGCCCCACCACTGCCGGAATCTTCTCGGATGCCATGGCCAAGCCTCCTCTCCTTTTGTGAATCTTTCTTGAATAGGTATGAGTGGAACTATTGCCGTCTCATGAATTACGGATGTTCCTGATATTTTGGATTCCTCCTTGCGGCGCACGCCTATGCCCGCAAAGCGGTGGACTAAGCGCTGCGAGCATACCCATTCGCGGTGCGAATTGACAGAATGCGCAAAGTTTGGGGTCGGAGGTATATTTCTTCGCTCCTTCTTGCGCTAGAATTTGAGACAGCCTGGAACCGGGTCGGGAGTGAACGTGTGATTTGATACAAGAGCGTCTTATGATCGTGGAAGTTGAACCGAACGAGAATTGTGACAGCAGCTTCTTCGCGCGCTTCAAGGAAGTCGGTCCCGCTCGACCGGTGGTCCAGGTTCGGCTCTATGACCGAAATCCTGTCGGCGAATGGTGTTGGATAACAGGCTGGAGTGATAACGAGCAGGCGCCGGTCTGCCAGGCCTATGTTCAGCTCGTTGAAGATTCCGGATCGGGGCTGGCGTACCTCGTGTATGGCGGGCTCTATGGTCTTCGGTTCAGGCCTATCCACCTGGATGAGCCTTGGAGTCTCCAGAGCCCGCATCAATGGGGTGAGGCGTATCTCTCGCTGGCCGATGTTCGCGATCTGCGATACGCCGACTGGCAGGATGGTGAAAAAGCCCTCTAGCTTTGTTCTCGCGTCGCGCCGAGGCGAAACGTACCGCCATGGGAAAAGAGCCTGTCCCGGCAGGCCCGGGGCAGGTAGGTAAGAAGGATGACGCTTCGCCTCGGCTCGAACACACTGCGGGCTCACCTTATTTCTGGGGACAGACGAGCCGGAGAGTTAGGCTCTGCGCGGCACGATCCGTCCTTCTTCCAGGTCTTGGAGATCGGCCCAAGTGGTGAGGTCGGTTCGTGAAGGATCGACAGCATCCCGGTATGTGTTGAAGGACGCCTGCTTCTCCTGCGTGGTCGGTCCGCGGCTCAACATCATGCGGTTCCACTCTTCTATGTCTGCCGGTTTGTGGGGTTTGGCGGTTTGACGGAACCACTGAATGACCGCCTCGTCCGTCTGGTGGGACTTCACTGCCGCGGTGAATTGCCCGGCTGTCAGACCGGCGAATCCCATGAGCCGGTCATCCATCGGACAGGGATAGATATATTCGCCCTCGGTTCCCGCCAGCACGGCGCGGCATTTGTCGATCATGCGCGCCAGGTGCACATAACCGTCCAACGTGACGCCCATGCTGCGCGGAAACCCCTTGCGTAAGTCCATTAGGCCAGCAACTTATGGTTCTCGAACGTCATGGTCCGGACCGTGACCTCGCCGTTTTCGTAGGAAATGATGCGTCTGGTCGCCGGCAGATCCGATGTGCCGACCCGCAGATGAGTGTCGGTAAAGCTTTCCACGTTGCGCAACTTTCCATCCTGCGGAGCACAATAATACACAGTGTACTTGGTGGTCAGTTGTTTACGGTCCTGCGTGCGGCTGCTTTCTTCCACATTGATCGTAAACGCGACGCGGGGCGATTTGCGATTGATCTGCGTAATGCGATCGTCCTTAATGCGATAGAACGACTGCATGTCGCCGCCGTGCAGGTCCAGTCGTTGGCCTAGCGGGTGGCCGGTACCCGCTTCCAGCGTGAGGCGATGTTTGCCGTCCGACTCCTCGAATTTGCGCGGCGCCCGATGCACGGCGATCATGCCGATCTGTTCTTGCGCCCATTTTTGGATGGCCTCATCCGGGAGCTGAACCATCACGTCTTGAGGTCCCTTCACCACCACCGTCCCGCTCACGTGGTGGCCATTCGTGTTGACCAGGAGATCGGCTGAAAATCCCCGAAAATCAGGTTGCCAGCGGGCGGTGCTTTCAAAGGCACGCTGGAGGAGAGCACGGGCTTGTGGATCGTCGGCGACAGCGTTGCCTGTATCGGTCGGCGCAGGGGTTTCCATAGGGAGCACTCCTTTTACTGAGGATAAAAAATTTCACAGTGATTATAGAGGTCTTGGACGCGCATCTACAACGGCAACGAGCGGAACCATGGAGGATTCTTCATGAGTGCCTGTCCAGAAAAGATTTCCCTGATCGCCCATGTTTGTGTAGTACTGGCTAGGCCGAATCTGTTACACTGCGGGGCATTTCATCCGGCAATTTGACCTATCAGCAGAGTGAGTCACGGGCATCCCTTGAAAGGAGCGCTATGGAGCGGCGAGCGGCGTCACATACAGAAGAAGAAGAAATGAATCAGCGGCGGCGGCTTCTGGGCTTGGCGCGTAAAGGCGATCCCAAAGCCATCAGCAAACTATTTGAGTTGTATCAAGTGCGCGTCTTGAACGGGGACATGCTCAGCAAGCTCAATAAGTCTTATTACAAGGGGGCAGCCGCGCAAGAACACAAAGGGGCTCCCACGAACACCAAGTCGGGGAAACCGCAAAAATCCGCCCATGGGAGTTCCAAGGGCAGTCAGAAACCTTCCACGCCTCCCGCCGCGCCGGCCACCAAATCGAATAGCGTACAGGCGGCGGCAAAAAAGAAACGAGCAAAGTAAGCACGGGCGGCGGCGATATGAGCGATGCCGCCCATGCATGCTGTGTGGTAACGAGCCTACTGAACGCCGACGCGTAATCCTCCGCCCGCCAGTTTCTTTCCTATTTCCTCGGCCAGCTTTCGTGCTCCCGTATAGACCGTGGCCTGGCCTTCATGGTCGATTCGCCACGCCAGTTCGAAGGCTCGGGAAGAGTTCATCCCCGGGATGCTTTTGCACAACAGCGCGATGACCTGCTGGTACGTATGGCAGTCGCAATTAAAGACGATGACCCGGGCCTCCAGATCGTCGCCGGTTCCCACGTCGCTCGTGTCGAGGGCTTCTGGTGTTATGACAGGAGTGAGTGTCCCCATATCGGTCGTCTCATCAGACGGAGAATGTCGGAGATGACAGAAGCACTGTGCATGCGACCGCGTATCGATTAAAGCCGGCGTTCCCACCGTCGATGCTGAAAGACCCGTCAGCCATATGACCCCAGGTCGTGCGGAGTCCGTTGCCCGGCTGTCCTATCGACATAGTCGCTGCCAAGGTCCAGGCCTTCGCGCGCCAGGGTGTGGCCCAACAGCGCGAAGTGGGTGTGGGAGTCAGTCACCGGGATGAGTTCATGTTCCTGCGAAAGGCGAATGGTATAGACCTGCGCGGAGGCGGTTTTCAGGAGCGCCAGGCCGTATTCGAATGCATAGGCCTCATCCAGCGCGAGGGTTGGACCGGCCAGACTCTGCACCAGGGCCACGGTGCAGCGACTCTCGGCCCGGTGTGGTTCCAGCAGGCGCAGCCATGCCGCCGGGCCCGGAACGAGCGCCTGTCCGATGCGCATAGAGTGCGTGAGATCGAACAGGCCGCGTTGAAATCGCCGATCGCTCCGCAAGGCTTCATGGAATAGGGCGCGCCAGCGGGGGTCGTCGAGATCCCGGTCAACGGCCTTCACGGCGGCTGGATCCAGCCGCCCGCTGACGTCATAGCCTTGCACCAGACGTCCCGATGTCACCAGGATGGGGTGATCGTCCCCCATGCGATCCTGATAGGCCATGGTGCCCATCAATGGCGTCAGGCGAAGCGCCATGTAATCACGAAAATGAATCGAGTGATAGTGCGCTAGCAAGGTTTCCAGAGTTCGGGGGGCGCACAGATGAAACGGATGGAATAACGCATTGAGTGAGAGCGTGGGCTTCATTGGCGATACGATGGTCAGGAGTGGGTGAAAGGCCTGCGCTGCAGTCGCGGGCTTAACGAGAAGCGGCCGCAGCGGCCAGGATTTTTCAGGCGTCCTCCTACCAGGTGTCCATATCGATGACTTCGGTCGCATCCCAGAGATTCTTCAGCTCAGCGTCGGCCCTGGCTTTCTCACGATCCACATCCGTGTCTTCTCCAAATTTTTTCGTCCGGAGGGAATCGTGTTCACCTTCCGGGGTGGCGGCTTGTTCGTCCGATTGCCTTCGGCGTCGTTTACTGGGATCCATATTCACGGGCATGGATTCTTCCTCCTTGAACTTCCAGCAGGATGCTGAAACAGTCCGCCAGCAGCGTTCTCGTCTCGTTCAGACCCTCAACGTACCTCTCATGGGAAAAGAGCCTGTCCCGGCAGGTGCGGGGCGGGCGGGTATGAGCGTGACGCCTCGGCTAACACACTACCGGCTCACCGTCTCGCCGGCGTCGACAAACGTGGCGCTCATTATACTTCATGCCGCGGACCTCGCTGCGGCCTTGCCTGGGATAAGGCCGTAGCGCCAGGGTTGGGCGGGTAAGAAGGTTGCCTGTCTGAGCATCCCGCGGGAGTATTTTTCCGTTGTGCCATACATGCGGATCATCGGAGTGCTGGCGGCCCGTTAGTTTCCTGCAACACCTTTTATTTTTCCCTCTGCCGGACTTGGAAGTCAAGGGGAGGGAGCCTATGCTGACGGCTCTTCACGCT
>JACCYV010000039.1 GCA_013696305.1 Nitrospira sp. | reverse complement strand
CATGTGTTCGGCGCCAGCAACGAGCAGAACGGCATGTTCAGCGTGGAGAAACATGAATGGCCGATCGAGCCGTTCATGCGCGGCGCCGACCAGATCAGCGTCGTGGAGTTCTCGGGATCCGAGACGTTGGACGCCTTCATCCCGGCCGCCGGGGGAAGCTTCCGCTTGCCGGGCGACTACGTCTGGAGCAACCAGCGATTGCCCTATGCGCAATCAGGCCAGTGGGGACTGCTCAAGGTCCTCCCGGCTGACGATCAACTGATCCTCCCGTTGACGCAGCATGGGTCGTCGGCGAAGCGAGCGGAATCAGAACCGGGAGAGGGCCGAGTGTCTCGTACCTCCGCTTCCATGCAGTAGTGCGTCAGGGCGGCGCTGGCTTGGTGCGGCGCCGCCCCTGTGAATGCAGTGCCGGTCCTCATCACCATCATGGGGAGAGCTACGAAGCTCTCCCCATGTCGTTTTCGGCGACGTGGTCACTACCGCCGCCGTTTGTCTAACAGGCTGCAGAAGTGCTTTATTGGCGCAAGAGAAGGTCAACGGTCCCGAACATGAAACACAAACAACAACGAATGAAGGGCCTAGGCGACCCTTGGGCTACGTTGAGGGTCAGAATGATGTGAGAACGCCGCTGGCGGTCCTTTTTCAGCATCCTTGTGCGCAATGAATCTTGCGTCGCCTCCCCTTGTCCGGAACTCTGAACCCTAGTCCTCGCCCGCCGGCACGGGCGCCTCAGCCTGCTGCCCCCGCTCGCATCGCCCGATGTCGGCCTGTCGGGGGTGAGAGACCATCAGTTCGCGGGGTCGGTAGGAAGTTTGGTGAGCCTGATCACCGTGCCCTCGTCATTCATGTCGATGCTGACGTGGTCACCGACGCTGATGCCTTGAAGCAGCCGCCGATCGATCGCCGCAAAGGATCGCATGTCTCCCGCGGGCATTTTCAGGATCACAGTCAGGGCCTCCTGCTCGATGGACACCACTGTCCCGCCCATGAGTGGAGGAGAGTAGCCAGGGGTTTCCGGCCCCGCGACTCCTAGCGTGCAGCACAGGACGACCATGAGAGCAATCCGCCGTTCTGGACTCATCATCTCTACTATAACGATTTGTCCATTAGTCAGAACTAGGGTTGTCCCTTGTGGCGACCCGGCATGGTGATAGGAAGCAGGAGAACCGGATTTTCAGGTTGCGCTGTCTGCGTGGTCCCACTATGTTGAACGGAGTAGGCAGGACAGGCATGGCCGACACCGATACCACATCATCCACGATTCTGACCCTCAATGCCGGATCGTCGAGCGTGAAGTGGGCGCTGTTTCGCGCGGGTTCTCCGCCGGTTCGCTTGGCCGCGGGAAAGATCGAGCGCATCGGCCTCCCCGATGGAATCTTCAGCGTCACGGACGCGGCGACCGGACAGAGCGCGCGACGGACCATCCAGGTGGCAGACCATGCCGCCTCTGTGCCGTGGCTCATCGACCAGATTGGCAGGAACGGCAAGGGACTGTCGATTCAGGCGATCGGCCATCGTGTTGTGCATGGCGGGAACCGGTATGCGGAGCCTCTCGTGGTGTCGTCCGAGGTATTGGATGAATTGCACCGGCTCAGTCCTTATGACCCGGAACATCTGCCGGCAGAGATCACGCTGATCGAAGCGTTCGGCAAACAGTATCCGCACGTGCCGCAGGTGGCCTGCTTCGATACGGGATTTCATCGCCACTTGCCGCCTGTGGCTCGTTTGATCGCTATTCCGCGCCGGTATGAAAAATTGGGCATCAGGCGGTACGGGTTCCATGGCCTTTCCTATGCCTATCTCATGGATGAATTGGAACGGATGGCTGGTTCGGAAGTCTCCCGCGGCAGGGTGATCCTCGCGCATTTGGGAAACGGAGCCAGTATGGCCGCTGTGCGTGACGGAAGCAGCATCGATACGACGATGGGATTCACCCCCGCCTCCGGCCTGCCGATGAGCACGAGGTCCGGCGACCTGGACCCGGGCCTCTATTCCTATTTATCCGGGACCGAAGGCATGACGTTGGAACAGTTTCAAAAAATGGTGAATGCCCGTTCCGGCTTGCTGGGACTGTCGGAGACCAGCCCGGATATGCGCGACCTGTTGGAGCAGGAAGGCCGTGATGCGCGGGCCGCAGAGGCCGTGGCCTTGTTCTGTTACCAAGGGAAAAAATGGATCGGGGCCTATGCGGCGGCATTGGGCGGTCTGGAGACGCTGGTGTTCAGCGGCGGAATCGGTGAACATGCCTCAGCCGTGCGCGCTCGCATGTGCGAGGGTCTGGAGTTCCTCGGCATCGGGCTGGATCAGGCGGGCAATGAGGTGGACGCGGCGGTCATTTCCAACCCTGAGAGCCGGGTGACGGTGCGTGTCATGCGCACCGATGAAGAGAGCCAGATTGCGCAATCGATTTGCCGGTTGCCGGCATTCGATTCACACCGTTGAAGGAACGGACGGTCGACGCGATTCCTCGCGGGCGATGCGTCATGGATATCCGAACCGGAAAGAAGGGATTCATGAACCCCACACACATTCAGACGAATCAGACGTTGAGCAACGAGATGGTGCAACGGATTCATGCCTACTGGAGGGCGGCCAATTATCTATCCGTCGGACAGATTTATCTGTTTGATAATCCGCTGCTGAAGCAGCCCCTGAAGCGGGAACACATCAAGCCGCGCCTGCTCGGCCATTGGGGGACGACGCCGGGGCTGAATTTTATCTACGTACACCTCAATCGAATCATCAAAGAGCAAGACCTCCCCGTGCTGTATATCACGGGCCCCGGACATGGCGGTCCGGGCATTGTGGCGAATGTCTATCTGGAGGGAACGTATAGCGAGATCTATCCGAACATCACCCAGGATGAGTCAGGGCTGCAGGGCCTGTTCAAGCAATTTTCCTTCCCCGGCGGTATTCCCAGCCATGTCGCGCCGGAAACACCCGGATCTATCCACGAAGGCGGAGAGCTGGGATATTCCCTGGCCCATGCCTATGGAGCCGCCTTTGACCATCCCGACCTCTTGGTGGCCTGTGTCATAGGAGATGGTGAGGCCGAAACGGGCCCTCTCGCAGGAAGCTGGCATGGGAATAAATTTCTGAATCCCGTCCGGGACGGGGCCGTGCTGCCGATTCTGCATCTGAACGGCTACAAAATCGCCGGCCCGACCGTGCTGGCGCGCATGCCGCCCGACGAACTCGAGGCCCTGCTGATCGGGTACGGTCATCAACCGTACTTCGTCGAAGGCGACGATCCCGATACCATGCATCAACTGATGGCCTCCACGCTCGACGAGATCACCCTCTCGATCCGGCGCATCCAGCAGGAGGCCCGATTAGAGGGCCTCGCCAGCCGGCCGCGCTGGCCCATGATCGTCTTGCGGACGCCGAAAGGATGGACCGGGCCGAAGGAAGTGGACCGCAAGCCGGTGGAAGGAAGCTTCCGCTCTCACCAAGTGCCGATGGCAGATATGGACCGGCCCGAGCATGTGCAGTTGCTGGAAGAGTGGATGAAAAGCTACAAGCCGGAAGAGCTATTTGACGAAACGGGGAAGCTGGTGCCTGAGCTGGCCGCGCTGGCGCCGACGGGTGAGCGCCGCATGGGATCGATTCCTTGCGCGAACGGAGGCAGTCTGCTTCACGATCTCCGCATGCCGGATTTCCGGGAGTATGCGGTGCCGGTGACGAAGCCCGGCGCAGACCAAGCCGAAGCGACAAGGATCCAGGGACTGTTTTTACGCGATGTGCTGAAAACGAACGTGAGCAATTTTCGGATCTTCGGGCCGGACGAAACCGCGTCGAACCGGTGGACGGCGGTGTTTGAAGTGACGGATCGCTGTTCCCTGGAGGAAATTCTCAAGACCGACGAACATGTGGCGCCTGACGGCCGGGTCATGGAGGTGCTCAGCGAACATCTGTGCCAGGGCTGGCTCGAAGGATATTTGTTGACGGGACGCCACGGGTTTATGAGTTGTTATGAAGCCTTCATACACATCGTGGATTCGATGTTCAATCAACACGCGAAATGGCTCAAGACCTCGCGGAGAATTCCATGGCGTCGGCCGGTCGCCTCGCTCAATTATCTGCTGACATCGCATGTCTGGCGGCAGGACCACAATGGGTTCAGCCACCAGGATCCCGGGTTTATCGATCATGTGGTCAATAAAAAGGCCGAAGTCATTCGTGTCTATCTGCCGCCCGATGCGAATACGCTGCTCTCCGTGACCGATCATTGCCTGCGCAGCCGCGATTACGTCAATGTGGTGGTGGCCGGTAAACAGCCGTCGCCGCAATGGCTGGACATGGACTCGGCCGTCATGCATTGCACAGCCGGAATCGGTATCTGGGAGTGGGCCAGCAACGACCGGGGCAGCGAGCCCGATGTTGTGATGGCCTGCTGCGGCGACGTGCCGACGATTGAAACCCTGGCCGCGGTGGAAATTTTGCGCAGCGCGCTTCCCAATCTGAAAGTGCGCGTCATCAATGTCGTCGATCTCATGAAGTTGCAACCCACGAACGAGCATCCGCACGGACTGTCCGATAAGGAGTTCGATGCCTTGTTCACCACCGACAAACCGATCATTTTCGCCTTTCATGGATATCCATGGCTGATCCATCGCTTGACCTATCGGCGGACGAATCATGACAATCTGCATGTGCGCGGCTATAAGGAAGAAGGCACGACGACCACGCCGTTCGACATGGTGGTGTTGAACGATATGGACCGGTTTCATCTCGTGGCCGATGTCGTGGACCGCGTGCCGCAGCTCGGTGCGCGGGCCGCGTATCTCAAGCAGGACATGCGTGACAAGCGCATTCAGCATAAGCAGTTTATTGCCAGGCATGGCACGGACATGCCGGAGATCAGAAATTGGAAATGGAGCGGCAAACGCTAGAAGGACCGGCCATGGCATCTCCGACGATGGTGGTGCTGTTCGATGTCGATAACACGCTGCTGGATAATGATGGTGTGACGACCGATCTGAAGCAGCATCTGGAGCAGGAAGTCGGTCCCGAGCGGGGACAACTCTATTGGGATATCCTCGAACAGCTGCGCCATGACCTGGGCTATGTCGACTATCTGGGTGCGCTGCAGCGGTATCGTCGGGAACATCCGCGCGATTCGCATCTCTTGACGGTCTCGCGGTTTCTGGTGAATTATCCGTTCGCCGAGCGGCTGTTCCCGCAGGCGCTGGAGGTTGTGCGCCACGTCAGGCAATGGGGCAAGGCGGTCATCCTGTCGGATGGCGACGTGGTGTTTCAGCCGCGCAAGATCGAGCGATCGGGTCTCTTCGATGCCGTGGAGGAAAACGTTCTCATCTATATTCATAAAGAGCAGGAGCTGGATGACGTGGAACGACGGTATCCCGCCGATCATTACGTCCTCGTGGACGACAAGTTACGCATCCTGGCCGCCGTGAAAAAGCACTGGGACTCTCGCGTGACCACGGTGTTTCCACGACAGGGTCACTACGCCAGGAACCCCGAGGCACTGCGCACGTTTCCTGCCGCCGATCTGTCCATAGAATGTATCGGTGACCTGCTGGCCGTCGATCGGCACACCGTGCTCTCGGCGTCGCATCCGTCCTGATTGTTTGCCGTCCAGCTTGTCTCTCCTCAACGGTTCTCCCTCTCTACGATAAGCCTGGATGTCGCGCGCCCCGGGCGCTCTGCTGTTGGGCCCTTGAGCCATACGGCTTTCTTATGGCACTGTGTGGCCGGCGGGCAGGTAATAGGGCGGAGCGGTGAAGAGTGATTCGCTGCAGGATCCTCTTGTCATGCACGACTTGCAGACCTCTGATTGAATCGGAATCATCATGAACGATCACGGGAACCTACAGACTCACGAGTTAGAAATTGTCCGACACCGCGCCTTGCTGGAAGTGTCGAAAGCGATCGCCGCGCACCGGGATCTGCACGACCTGTTTCATGACCTCGCGCAGCGCCTTCCCCAGGTCGTCGAGGTGAATTTTGTGGCCCTTTCGCTGCACGATCCTGAGCGCAATCGGATGCGACTCCATACGCTGCAGGCCAATATTCCGGCGGAGATTGTCGGCGGCCATGAGGAACCGGTGGAGGAGACGCCTGCAGGATTCGTGTGGCAGACACAACAGCCGCTCAGTGTTCCGGAATTGGAGGAAGAACGTCGCTGGCCTGAGGTCACGGCACGGATGCAGGAGGACGGGATCAGATCGTTGTGTATCGTGCCCCTGACCACGGCGCTCCGCCGTCTGGGAACCATGGGGTTCGCGAGTGTGCAACGGCAGGCCTATGGGGATATCGATGTGGAGTTCCTGCAACAAGTCGGCAAGCAAGTGGCGGTGGCGGTGGATAATGTGCTGCATCATCAGGACCTCACGCACGATCGCGACCGGTTACGGCTGCTCCTGGAAGTGTCCGAGTCCATCGCCTCGCACCGCGATCTGGACGAATTACTGCGCGATCTGGCTCAACGGCTCCCGCACATCGTCCCGTTCGATTATATCAATCTGGTGCTGCATGACCCGGCCCGCGACGTCATGCGCTTGTGTTTCCTGGTGACGTCGGAACCCAGCACCCTCAGCCCTGGTCTCGAATCGCCCGTGAGTGAATCTCCCGGAGGATTGGTGTGGCAGACCCAGGAACCCTTGATCGTGAACGACATTGCGCAGGAGCCTCGCTTTCCGGCATTGATGTCGATGCTGCGCGACAATGGCGTGCAGTCGTTCTGCGTCGTGCCTCTCACGACGGCGCAACGCCGTCTCGGCGCCATGGGGTTCGGGAGTCTGCAACCGAGAATCTATCAACCGGCCGAGCTGGACTTCATGCATCAGGTGGCGAAGCAGGTGGCCGTGGCCGTGGACAACGCGCTGAATGCCGAGGCTGCGCGGGCTGCCCAAGCGCAGCTGGCACATCAGCGCGACCGCCAGCGGATGCTGCTGGAAGTCAATAATGCCGTCGTGTCCCATTTGGATTTGAGCGAGGTGTTCACCGCCGTCAGCGAGTGTTTGCGAAAGGTCATTCGGCACGACGACTCGAGTCTCGTGCTCTATGACTGCGAAACGCAACGATGCCGGGTCCATGTGCTGCACGTGACGGAGAACCGCTCCTTTACCGAAGAGCGTGATGTGGATGCCCTCGTTCCCTCTCCCTCCGGTATCGCGATCACCACCAGGCTGCCTGCCGTCTTTCGAGAGCAAGACTTGGAAGCCTTGTCGTCGACATCGCCGATCGCGAAGTACCTTCTCGCTGAAGGCGTGAAATCCTTGTGTTGCGTGCCGCTGCTCTCTCGCAACCAGGCCTTCGGCGCGCTGAATGTGGGAAGGCAGCGCGACGACGCCTTTACGCAAGAAGATGTGGAATTGTTGAATCAGGTGGCGCAACAGATCGCGATCGCGGTCGAGAACGGACTGGCGTACCGTGAGATCGCCGACCTCAAGGAAAAGCTCAGTAAGGAAAAGTTGTATCTCGAAGAAGAGATCAAGACCGAGTACGATTTCGAGGATATCGTCGGACACAGCGCGGCGCTCAGGCGGGTCTTGAAACAGGTCGAGATCGTGGCGCCGACCGACTCGACCGTATTGATACTCGGTGAAACCGGCACGGGCAAGGAGTTGCTCGCCCGCGCCATTCATGACCGCAGCAGCCGCAGGGAACGGACCCTGGTCAAAATGAATTGCGCGGCGATTCCGACCGGTCTGCTCGAAAGCGAACTGTTCGGCCATGAGCGGGGCGCGTTTACGGGAGCCATCGCGCAAAAGGTGGGCCGCTTCGAACTCGCCGATGGAGGCACGCTGTTTCTGGACGAGGTCGGCGATATTCCCCTGGAATTGCAGTCGAAGTTATTGCGTGTCTTGCAGGAACAGGAGTTCGAGCGATTGGGAGGCACGCGAACGATCAAGGTCAATATTCGTCTGCTGGCGGCCACAAACCGCAATCTCGTGCGCATGGTGGCCGAGAAAGAGTTTCGAAACGATTTGTATTACCGGCTCAATGTGTTCCCGCTCACGATTCCCGCCCTACGCGATCGCCGCGAAGACATTCCTTCGTTGGTGCGATATTTCGCCCAGAAGTTCGCCCGGCGAATGAAGAAGACGATCGATTCGATCTCCACGGAGGGAATGTCGGCGCTGGCGCAGTACGACTGGCCCGGCAACGTCCGCGAATTGGAGAATGTGATCGAGCGAGCCACCATTCTTTCGCAAGGGGGAGAACTCCAGGTTGCGCTGGAAAAGATCACGCCCAAGCTGGGCATGGAAACCCATCCGGAGAGTACGCTGGAGGCCGCCGAGCGCGCGCATATTGTGCGGGCGCTTCAGGCAGCCAATTGGATCATCGGCGGCCCTCACGGCGCAGCCGCCAAACTCGGGATGAAGCGCACGACGCTTCAATCGAGAATGCTCAAGCTGAGCATCGCGCGTCCGTCGTAGCTTCGGGCCGTCGGCCTCGGCTCCTGATGGCTATCCTCCTGTCTCGCATCCCTCTTACCCGGTTCACACTCGATCAGAACGTACATAAATTCCGGGTCCACACATCCCGTGAGCCGCTGATCCCGGGCCGTTGCGAAACCGGATGCTTGACGGACTCGGAGGAAACTAGTAGTACTATAATAGTTTCCAAAGTATCCATGAGCGAATGAAGCTTCATCCCACCAAGTCTTTACCCGCCGCCGGCCTTTCGATGGCCGAACGGATCGTGGCTGCCGCGAGACAACATTTTTTGACCCATGGGTTCCGCCGGGTCACGATGGACGATTTGGCGCGAGAGCTCGGGATCAGCAAGAAAACGTTATATGCGTCATTCCCAAGCAAAATGGCTCTTCTAGAGGCGGTGCTCGTGGATAAATTCCGCAGTGTGGAAAAGGATCTCAGCGGCATTACGTCCACTCGTTCGCCGGATGTACTGGCGTCACTGCGTCAACTCCTTGCCTGTATGCAACACCACACCGACGAGATCAAGCCGCCGTTCGTACGCGATATGCGGCGGGAGTCTCCGGAGACATTCCACATGGTGGAGGTCCGGCGTCGGGATGTCATTCAGCGCCATTTCGGAACGGTGCTTAGTCAGGGACGGAAGGCCGGGATCATCCGCAAGGACATTTCGACCGGCTTGATCATGGAAATCCTGCTGAGTGCCGTACAGGCCATCATGAATCCATCCAGGATTCTGGAGTTGGGACTCACTCCGACGAGCGGCTATCACGCCATCGTGACGGTCGTCCTGGAAGGCGTCATCACCGACAGCGGGAGGAGAAAACGATGAATGCCTTACGGGGCATGTCTCCACGCGTGACGTCCCGTCTCGCCGGCGCGCTGTCCCTGCTCTGCCTGCTGGTGAGCTGCTCCAAGCCGGACCGCGATCGCCTGCAGGGATATGTGGAAGGCGAGTTCGTCTATATCGCCTCGCCGTTCGCGGGCGCGCTGGAGTCACTCCACGTCCAGCGAGGGTCGCAGGTCAAATCAGGCGACCTCTTGTTCCGGTTGGACAGTACCTCGGAAAAGTCGGTCAGGGACGAAGCGGAACGACGGCTGGCGCAAGCGCGGGCCACATGGGAAGACGTGAAAAAAGGGAAACGTCCTTCCGAAATCGAAGCCATCAGGGCGCAGCTCAAACAGGTGCGAGCGGCCTCCCGGCTGTCGGCCAGCGAATTCACGAGACAGGAAGGACTGATGGGCGTCCCCGGCGCCACGGTGGAAATCGATTTTGACCGGGCGCGTTCCACGCGCGACCAGACTCGCCAGCGCGTCGCCGAGCTTGAGGCCGAACTGCGGACCGCGCAGTTGGGTTCTCGCAGCGATCAGGTCATGGCGGCTGGGGCTGAAGTGCGGGCACGAGAGGCCGCGCTGGCTAAGGCGGATTGGGAGTCGACCCAAAAGCGGCAACAGGCTCCGACGGCGGGGCTGGTGTTCGATACCCTGTATCGCGAAGGGGAATGGGTCGCGGCCGGCCGTCCGGTTGTCGTGCTCCTTCCGCCGCAGAACATCAAGGTGCGCACATTCGTGCCCGAAACCTTGGTCGGGACGATTCATGCCGGCCATGCTGTGCGGGTTTCGGTCGACAGCGTTCGCGAACCATTCATCGGCACGGTGAGTTACATTTCGCCGAAGGCTGAATACACCCCTCCGGTGATTTATAGCCAGGAGAGTCGCGCGAAGCTGGTCTTCATGGTGGAAGCCGTATTCGCGCCCGACGTGGCGGCCGGCCTGCATCCGGGGCAGCCGGTAGACGTGCAATTCGGGTCCGATCGATGACGAACGCGCACCACCCTTCCGACCTGGCGATCGATGTGCGGGGGATGACCAAGCGGTTCGGTGAACGGACTGTCGTGGATCACATCGAACTCCAGGTTCGCCGGGGTGAAATTTATGGATTTCTCGGTCCGAACGGCAGCGGCAAGACCACGTTTATCCGGATGCTGTGCGGATTGCTCCGCCCCGATGCGGGGAGCGGGACCTGTCTCGGGCATGACGTGATCACGGAGAGTGAGGCCATCAAGCTCGAGGTCGGCTATATGACCCAGCGATTCAGTTTTTACGAGGACCTGAGCATTGCCGAAAATCTCGACTTTGTTGCCCGCATCTTTTCAGTGCCCAAGCGGCATGAGGCTGTCCGCACCAGCGTCGAACGACTCGGCCTGGGCGGGCAGGCAGGGGCAATTGGCCGGCGAACTGTCCGGCGGGTGGAAGCAGCGGCTCGCGCTGGCGGCCTGCCTCATTCATCAGCCGAAGTTGTTGCTGCTGGATGAGCCCACGGCCGGCGTCGATCCGAAGGCTCGCCGGGAGTTTTGGGAACACATTCACGATTTGGCCGCCGAGGGTCTCACCTTCCTCATCACCACGCATTACATGGATGAAGCCGAACGGTGTCACCGCCTGGCCTACCTCGCCTACGGCACATTGCTCACGCACGGGACCGTGCCGGACGTGATTGCTGATGCCGGGTTGACGACATGGTCGGTCGTCGGCCACGATCTGCATGCCCTCGCCGAGCAACTTCGTGGCCGGCCGGGTGTGAAGCAGGCCGTGGCATTCGGCAGCATGTTGCACGTGAGCGGAGACGATGCCGCGGCCCTCGAACGGGCGATCGCTCCGTTCCGGACCGGAGCCTATGCGTGGACCAGGATCGGCTCGAGCCTCGAAGATGTGTTCATCCATCTGATGGAACGTTCTGCGGACAATTTTTCACGATGAAGACGCGGCACACCTTCTCATTGTCCCGGTTGTGGGCCGTGGTCGTGAAGGAGTTCGTCCAGATGAGACGGGACCGTCTGACCTTCGGCATGATGATCGGGGTTCCGCTCATGCAACTCGTTCTCTTCGGATTTGCCATCAACTCAGATCCCAAGCAGCTGCCTGCTGCGGTGCTATTGGCCGATTATGGTCCGCAGGGACGGACGTTGCTGACGGCGATTCAGAACAGCGGGTATTTTGCCTTCGTCCAGCAGGTGAACAGTGAATCCGATGCGCACGACGTGTTGGCTCGCGGCGAAGTCCAGTTTGTCATCAATATCCCTGAGAATTTCACCCGCGATCTGTTGCGCGGCGATCGGCCTGCGGTGCTCGTGGAGGCCGATGCCACCGATCCCGCCGCAACCAGCAATGCGATCGGCGCTCTCCGCACCACCCTCAATACCGCCTTGCAGCATGATTTGAAAGGCCCGTTGGCGCCTCTGGTCGGCACCGACGGTCCGGTCGACGTGCGCATCCACGCAAAATACAATCCGGAAGCGATCACCCAATACAACATTGTGCCCGGCTTGATGGGGGTGGTGCTGACGATGACGATGGTCATGATTACCGGCCTGGCCATCACCCGGGAACGCGAACGGGGCACCATGGAAAATCTATTGTCCATGCCCACGCGCCCCTTCGAGGTGATGATCGGAAAAATCATCCCCTATATTCTGGTTGGGTATATTCAAATAGGGCTCATCCTGGTCGCGTCGCGTGTTCTGTTTCACGTGCCCATGCTCGGAAGCCTCGGCTTGCTTCTCATGGTCGCCCTGGTGTTCATTGCTGCCAACCTGGCGATGGGGATCACGTTTTCCACCGTGGCACAGAACCAGTTGCAGGCCATGCAGATGTCCTTCTTTTTCTTTTTACCGTCGATCCTGCTGTCGGGCTTCATGTTTCCATTTCGGGGCATGCCGGCTTGGGCCCAAGCGATCGGAGAAATCCTCCCGCTCACTCACTTTCTGAGGATCGTGCGCGGCATCCTGCTCAAAGGAAACGGCTTCGACGACGTGGTTCACCAGCTGTGGCAAATCGCCCTATTTGCCGCGATTGCCCTGACCATCGGCGTCAAGCGGTACCGCCAGACGCTGGATTGATCCTCGACACCACGCGTTCGTTTGTATGATCGCGCGCCGATTTTTCGGCACGTGCCGCTCTGTCGGCTCGGCACACCTCGTCATCGTCTGTCGCATTGGAGTCGCTTCCAGGGTGTTGTAACAGGAACGCCTCTGCCATCAGCCACTTGGATCACCTGTAACGTTTCCACCGCCTCTGGAACGAACTATGCGTATCTGATGATCGGCATGGAGACAATGACGAGATTAAGCAGAGTGATGATCGATCGGCGAGATTGTGAAAGGACGTGACGCCATGACCTGGATGATGGTGCTCGGATCGTACTGCTTCCCCGCTGCGCTCCTCCTGACCCTTGTTCTGTGGGAACGGGGATATGGCCTGATGCCTGTGCCGGTTAGGCTTCGGCGGTCGGTGGTCAACCCACCGGTTCATCGGCGACTATCCCGCTGGCATTAAGCGATGGCGGAATAGGCCGGGGTATCACGAAAAGGAGACCTGCGATGGCAACAGCAATTGACCCTGCGAAAGTGCCACAAGAGGAATCGACCATGGGAGGGAGGTCCCCTGACAGCATCACGCATTGTTACCGCTGCGGAGGGCTGATGGTGATGGAGCAGTTGATCGATCTTCCGGGCCATCGCTGTGTGCAATGCGGCGAATGTATCGACCCGGTTATTCTCCAAAACCGACTACGGAGTCTGCCGATCAGCCTGAGTTGAATTTCGTTCAAGGAGGACTCGATGCGATCTCTTACGTGGGTGTTTTTTCTCACCTCGGTGCTAGTCATCGGCACGAGCCGGCACCTCGACGCGAAGACGAGCGACCCGCAAGCCGTTGTGTCATTCAAGGCCGAGGTCGCAGAGGGGAAGGGGAAGGATTGGAGTGTCATCACGGTGGAACTGCGGCCCGGCGCGGTCGACTTGTGGCATTCCCGGCCGGGGGCGAGTTTGTCTACGTGCTCGAAGGCGCAGGACGCTTGGAGCTTTTCTCCTCTTGATCGGCATGGCCTCCATCGGACTACCCGGCACGAACGGATTCGGCGGATGGGAAGCCGGCGATCGTCTTGAATCCCGGCACTGTCGCCACGCTCACCGTCATTCCGCATCACGTGTTGAAAAACACCAGCCGGACGAAGACGCTGAAAGTTCTTGTCGTGTTTCTGACTGAGAATAGACAACCACATCCTCTCCTGGCGGACCGCACGACGCCAGGAGATCAGGGGAGCAGGGAGCTGATCTCCAATGGGGAGAGCAGGCAGAACAAGAACAAAAAGCAACATGAATCGGCAGACATAGGATTGATATTTTGAGGCGGCGGCATGGAACTGCATCGCCTCGCGCATTGCGCACAAGGAAAGCCTGCAGCATTCATCGCATGGTCGTTCGGGTGCGGTTCGAGCCGGCGGGGCCGGCACTGTATTGAATACAACCATGAAAAAAGAGGAAAATCATC
>JACCYV010000023.1 GCA_013696305.1 Nitrospira sp. | reverse complement strand
ATTTCGCGTGGTACAGGTCCGCGGCGAGTGTGATGCCTTCCGCCTGAAAGACCGTTTGAAACATGGCGAAATGAAGCGGCTCGGTATCGAACAACACGCCGTCAAAATCGAAGATGATGGCTTTGATCATCGTCATGCCTGTGCCACTTCTACCTGACACCGGACGCCGAAACAACGCCTGTGGGCATGACTCATCACAACTTGATCATTTCCTAATTTCTTTGTAACGCAGCCACCACACCGTGGTGAGGCCCGCAAAGGCCCGGGCGATCGACGCACTGCCGGCTTGGCAGCCCGCTTGCAGTCCTCGCACGAATGGCCTATTCATAGTCTCCCCTCGGAAACACGCCATGGAGCCACTCAATGATCCCCCGCTTACGATTGAACAAGGCACCTGTTACGCCTTGTTCGCCTACGACATCGGTCTCGCTATCAATCTTGACGAAGCGGAACGGCACGTCACCGCGATCAAGGAGCGCGGCCGCATCCGTCACAAGGCACGCGCTCCGCACTATTTCGAGTATCGTCCGGCGCCGCTGCGCCTGACACAAGAAACGCTCTCCCTGGCTTTCGGCGACTACCAGTCGAGCGAGGCGGTGGAGGTGATGCTGTACGACTTCGGCGCGGTGACCGTCATCTATCGCATTCCGATCAATGGGCCCTTCGAAGGCCTGCTGAGTTTGAGCGAATCGCTCTATGAGAACAAGACGCTGCTGACGGAGTCGCGTCATCGCCTGGATCAGCTGGTGCGTGACATTCAGCCGGCGATTGAGCGTCCGTCGACGTTGAACGAGGTCGAGGATTATCTCGTTTTTTCCATTGAGCGTTGCACGCCGTCGGCCATTCAAACGTTCGGGGCCCCCTATGATCCGATCTTTGCCCACGTCCTTCGCAGCGAACGCACGCCGCTCTCGGATCAGGAAATCCACGAAGCGACCTCCTGCCGAATTTCATTCAGCCGGGATGATACGGCCCTCATCGATTGGAATGCCGCGATTGTTTTCGGACAAGACATGGATGACGTACGGGCGGTCCTGGGGTTCGTCAACGTGGAACTGCTCGAAATGCGTACCTTGGACGAGCAGCTCGACAAGGCGCTCGACCAGGGGTATGACGCGCTCACGCGGAAGACCGGCCCGAAATCATGGCTTCCCGGTTCGCACGAAGCCGCATTGACGCTCATAGCGCATTTGCAAGTCGACAGCGCGGTGCTCTTCGAACGCGTGACCAATACACTCAAACTCCTCGGTGATCAGTACCTTGCCCGCGTCTATCGATTGGCTTCCCAGCGGTTTCACCTTGAAGCCTGGGACGCCAGCATTCTCCGGAAACTGCAAACACTGGAGAGTATCTATGGAAAGATGGCTGACCGCGCCACGACCCAACGGATGGAACTCCTCGAATGGATCATCATCGTGCTGATCATGATTTCGATTGCGGTCTCCTTCCTCCCGATAGCCGGGCATTGATGCCTGCCTTCACCAGTCAGCGGGTTGAAAAGCCGGACGCCAGTTTCAATTCGTCAGCATCAGACTCTAGGCATTCCGAGACAGGTGTGCTAGAAATCCCTGCTGCCGACCCATAACCTTCTTCTCCATGCCGATGCATGATTCGCTCGCCGACAGATCGTTCCGATGGCTAATGGGCTTACTCGCTGTCCTGACGCTCGCAGGCTGTCTATCTCCTCCGGCGCTGAACCGCGCCGTCCTCGCCTATGACGAGGCCATCAGCAGCGCCATCTCGAAGCAACTGTTGATCAATATCGCGAGGGCCCACCATCACGAGCCGATTCACTTTACCGGCGTGGCCAACGTCGCCGCCACCTTCGATTTTCGAATCAATGCCGGCGCAACCCCGGCGCTTACCGGTGAACATGGCCGCACGCTCGTGCCTCTCTTCGGCGGATCGATCGCCGAAAACCCCACGATCAGCATCAGTCCGATCGAGGGCGAAGAATTCACCAAACGGCTCCTCGCCCCATTTCAGGAAAGCAAACTCACCTTGCTGCTGCGGCAAGGGGTCGATATCGACCTGTTGCTGCGGCTCATGGCGAAGGAACTCCGCCTGAGCGACCACGGGGAAGCGGTGGCCTATCGCAACGACCCGTTCGACAACGAGGGTTATGACATGTTTCGAAAGGTCGTCCTCCATCTGTCGGCGATTCAAGACGCGAACCGTCTGTATGCCGAAGCCTTGACCTTTGAACGCACCTGGACGATCCCGGCGGAATCCGTCACCGCGGAAGGCTTTGCCACGCTGGAGCAACAATATCTCATCACCTACCATCGCGAACAACGCACCTATACGCTGCGCAAACCCGTGTCCGGACGGGTGTTAATTACCAACTATGATCCTGCGACCCTTTCGCCCGCGGAGCGCATCCGTCTGCACGAGGCTGCGGACCAGCGCTCGGTGAACGATGTCTCCTTTGACGTTCGAGCCGGACATTACGGCGGGGACTGGCCTTTGCGAGGCGACTTCAGACTGCGAAGTTTCAACGCCATGCTGAATTTTTTGGGGCATTCGGTCGACGAGAACGTGGAGTATGACGTGGACAAAGACCCGCGCACGCCGCCGGTCGCCGAAAATCCGGTCAAGACGATGGACTTGCTCGTCATGGACAAGGCGCCGGCTGAATCGGGTTTGTCTGTGGGCTCATACGGCCGATACTACGCGGTCAATGCCACGGGGCCGCAAGCCCGCTGGAACCTCGAAGCGTTTAAACTTCTTTCACAACTTTTCCAAATGACCATTACCGACGTCCCGCGGACCGGTGTCCCCAGCATCACGATCGCGAAATGAACGCGGAGTGCACGCCATGCCCATCGGCCAGTTTCTCATACATCTCTTGCAACTCCCGATGTTCTCCATTAGGGTGGGCCTGGTCAAATAGATCGTAGCTCACCGCCCTCGCATCGTGAGTGCCAAGCCCATCTGTCGTTCAGATCACACCCATGCACGGTCCTGACTGTTACCGATCCCTGCTGCGGCAGTGGACGCCGCTTCTCATGAGCCTCTTGCT
>JACCYV010000017.1 GCA_013696305.1 Nitrospira sp. | reverse complement strand
ACGGCGATCTCTGAGGTTCCGACGCCAGCGCAATCTCTTCCTCCACAATGACGATCTCGGAGATCAGTGCGGTCGGTTCAGCCTGCCCGACCGGGTGATCGGTCAAGAGGGAAGGTGCAATTGAAGGACCCGCCGCTTCGACAACAAGTTCTGGAGTAGTGACTATTGTTGGCTCCTGCCCTGCAACTTGAACCACTGGCTGGTCCACGAGAGATGTTGGATTCACATGAAATACTTCGGTCGTTTTAACGAGAAGGATCTGGATGTCATCGGCAATGCTCTGCTCACGCGTCTGGGAGGCCATCTGTAGAGATGCCCCAACGACCGCTTCCGTCAACGATTCGGTAGCCATTAGCTTAGGCTCGTCCGGTTCCGGTGCCGCATTCGCTTCGCTCTCGGGCAACCGTAACAGGCCTTCCACCGGCAGGTCGACGGTTGATTCTGCTGATGGTTCAGGCTCGGATACGGCGGCTAGGTCCGGCTCTTCGACCCGTTCGACTGGTTCAAGCGCCTCTACAGGAATATGAATAGGTATGGGCTGCTTGGATAGTTCCAGCGGAGCATCCAGTGAAAGAATCTGGAATCCCGGCATCGAAGGTGATTCAACGCGACTGAGGCTGGCGCCGACCGTCCCGTCCGCGAGGGTCCCTGTATGGAGCACCGCGTCATGCATGTCCTCCGCAACAGGCATGACCACAGTGCCATCTTGAGCTCCTCCCACAACATCGACAGAGACCGATCCGAACTCAGGTTCAGGGTCTTGTCGGAGAATCGCCACGTCCTCGACTTCGATCTGTTCCCAAGGCATGGGCGCCGAAAGCCGTGACGACTCACTGCCTAAACCGGCGAAAGAATTCGACGCTGGAGGCGCGAACGACAGCCACTCCGTCTCTGAAGGATTGGAAGGTGGCGTGACCGTCTCTTCAGGTACGGTGATATCGATTGCAGCTTCATTCTCAGCTGTCGACTTGGCCTGCGGGAGAGCGGGAGCGGCTTGCATCGCGGTGACCGCTGCAAGAATATCCTCCCACGACAGTCCTAACGAAGAAATAAAGGAGGTGACGGGTGGGACAGGCGGCTCTGTGATGGCTCCTGCATCGAGCGGGTGATCCGTCGCGACGGGTTCGTGTGCTCTCTCCACCATCGTCACATCGGCATCCATTATCAACTCGGCCCTAGGGAACACGGCCGTCTCCTCGACCTGGTCCCAGGGCATCGGGGCCGGGCTCATCGGGGCCTCTGCGATCGGGTGAGCACTGGCGCTTAGAACCACTTCAATCGTTGGATACGCTGCCTCGACGACAGGGAATGGCGATGTTCCCCCACCAAACACCACAGGGGCAACCTCAACCCCAATGGAACCGTCATTGTCTGCCTCCTGCGAGCTTAGAGGAGCCGCGTCTTCCACTACTTCCCACGGCATAAGAGCCGCCCTTGCTGGATTCTCCGCAAGCGGGTGGCGATGATCCTCTGCCCACATCTCGATTGAGGGCCGGGGAACCTCGGTGATCGGCAGGGCGGGAAGGTCTGCATCCACAGATAGCGCTGAATCCAATTCGACAGTCATCGGAAGCGGACTGTCGGCAACCGGCGAGATCGTAGGAGCAGCCTCTTCGATCTGATCCCAGGGCATGGGAGACGGGCCATTCGGCTCTTCTGTAATCGGCTGACTGTGACCCTGCGCCAGCACCTCGATGGTAGGCTGCGATTTCTTGTCAATCGGCAAGGCAGGAAGCGCTGAATCGGGAACCCTCAGCTCGTCATGAACTGCGACCTCAACTGATTCTGTTTTTGGCGCCACTGACAACGTCGAGGGTTCAGCATCGAGCAGGACCTCCGACGCAGTGTGTAAATCGGCCGCCTGCGCCGCCGGCATTCGATCAGGAGTATCAGTCTGTCGTGAAGCCTCTGTCACGAACTCCACCGAAGCGGGGGGACCAACCGAGTCCATTGTCTCGCTCGAGTCCCCTGTCCGCAGAACCTGTACCTCTTGTGAAGCAGCGTCAGCCGGTGTTGACTCCATTTCCTCCCATGGCATCGCCTCCGCGGTAGTATTGTCCACCAGCGACTCCGACACCGATGGGGGCTGAGGAAGCTCGCCCTCCGACTCGACCACCGCCGGCTGGGAGGTGGCCTGCAATGCCTGTCCCGTCAGGGTATCGAACATGGCCGCAAAGCGGAAAGCCACCGGACTTCCGGGGCCGATGGAACGAATTCGGACGAACAGCTCGCTGGCTCGGTTTGGATGGTCGGTGCCCGGATCTTCCAATAACACCTCGACCGCCTTGCCGTACTCTGCCACCGCCGCCATAACGTCGCCCTTCTCCTCGTAGATATGCCCCAGCATTTCCAAGAAGGGAACACAACGTGGTCCCGCTGTCAGGTATTCCCGCAAGAGCGATTCCGCCAGCCAAAAGTCCTGCCGTTCCATCGCCTCGCGAGCCAGGGATTCGAACGCCGTCCTAGCACTCATGAGACTTCCGAGTCGCAGATGGAGGGTAGCGAAAAGACGCCGGGCTTCGGCATTGAGCGGATCAAGCGCGAGGAGATCCTTCAGCGCAGAAGACGCCCGGCCATACTTGCCAGCGTTCATTTGTGTAATGGCATCTTCAAGAAGCGCCGACTTTTTGTTGTAGCCGATGGTGCCCTTTTTCTGGATTTTCGAAACGGACTTTTTATCTGATTTTGGAAGAGTTTTTTTATCGGATCGCACGGTATAACCTTATAATGTTGAAGGTTTTTAAACCGTCATGACATTGGATTAGTGCGCACCCACCGGCGGTCTGCCAGAGCATGACCCCCGCAGCATGGAATGAAAGAAACCATTCGGAGGGGAGCAAAAGAGGTGCCTTGACCACTGTATGGTTCTCCCCTTGTGCCCTCTTGCACCTGTAACTGGGATTGCGTGTCATTCTCTCAATACGCACCAATTACCCGCCAGAGGATCTGACGCGACCATGTGTTTATCCTTTTCGGCATTACTTGGCGCGATCTTAATTGGGGTTTTCCTGTGTCAGGCCGGGCACAACATCGGAACTACTTGTGTTGTGCGAGATAATCCGCTTTGTGGTTGGCCTCCGCAGAGCACACCATGAGCACGCAGGGAGAGGGCGAGCGAATATGTCCAAGAGCCGAGGAAGAGGGAGGAGCAGAAGGGGACGCGGAGTACATTAGAAACGGATGCGACAAGGACCGGGAATCTGCAGGATGGTTTTACCCGCGTCGGAAAGTTCCGTATACTGCGTCTAGAAATCCTCTCCACTGACTATGCGCCGAATCGTTATTTTCACGGACCTCGACGGAAGTCTGCTCGACGCCACCACTTACTCCTTCGACGCTGCGAAAGATGCCCGCTCAGCGATTCAGGCACTCGGTGCCGCGCTCATTTTGGTCTCCAGCAAGACATGTTCAGAAATGGAACCGCTTCGTCTTCGCCTGCATCACCACCATCCCTTTATCGTCGAGAACGGGGGCGCGCTGTTCATTCCGAAAGGCTATTTTCCCTTTCCGCTCGATCACTCGACGCCAGGCAGGAAGTACGACGTGGTCGCCATGGGCGTGCCCTATGTCGGACTGCGTGCAGCGCTGAAAGAAATCGGCCGGGTCCTAGGGTGTCGCTTGCAGGGATTCGGGGATCTATCCGTCGAAGAAATCGCACGGCTCACGGGATTGTCACTCGCCGATGCCTTTCTGGCCACACAGCGGGAATATGGCGAACCCTTTATGGTCGTGGGCAATGAGGTCCCCTGGGGTCAGCTTCAAACGGCAGCTGAAACACGCGGCTTACACTGTACCCGAGGAGGGCGCTTTTATCACTTGATGGGGTCGAATGATAAGGGGATCGCGAGCCGGCGGCTCATGGCATGGTATCGACGCCTCGCGCAAGAACAGGGACATGGGCTGGTGACAATCGGTATCGGGGACAGTCTCAACGATCGTCCCATGCTGGCAGTGGTGGACTATGCCATCCTCGTCCAGAAGCCGGACGGCTCCTACGATCCGGACGTGCAGCTTCCCCATCTCATCCGCGCCGAGGGGGTTGGGCCAGTCGGATGGAATCGAAGTCTCATGGATCTCCTGCCCGACCTCTGACGGGTGGCTGATCGACACTCCCGCAACACCCTGAGCCAGCGACACAATGATTGACGCATTATGGCCTCTGCCGCGAAGCGTCCGGGCGCCGACGACATTGAAGGCCTATGAGAATTCCTCCCACGAGCCCCAGCCCAACCGACAGCGCCACGAGACTGATCAATGAGCCATTCAACGTGAACGGGCTCTGACGCCGCTGCGGATAGCGAGGGACAGATGCTTCACCTCCCAACCAGCGACGGGCTCTAGCTTCGCTATCGACGTCCGAGATGTGTTTATTCATACGGTGTCCTTTATCGTCCGTTCCTCAGATGGATCCACCCCTTATAAATGACGTAAGTCATCAGGCGCCCCATCTCTCGAACGAACGGAGAGCCCACGCTCGAGATAGTCTTTCGCTAAATCTCTCGCACCCAGTCCAAAGGCGATTGCGCCGGCTAAGACGATACCGCCGAGGGTGATGCCGAATCCCACCACCACGATGTTCTGTGCAATGCCGAGTTGTTCGAGCGCCATGGCGACGGCCAACAATTGAATGCCCCAGCGTGAACAGGTGGCCACAAGGCGCGCCGGAGGAAGCCCCGCATTCACCGCCGCAATCAGAACGGCCTGCGACACAAAGTTCGACAGCAACCATCCGGCAACGAGTATCAGTCCACCGGTCACGAGATGCGGTACGTAGGCTAAAAAGGATTTGGCAAAATCGTTGATCGGCTGCAGATTGAGTGCCCCTAATGCAGCGACGGTCGCAAAAATCATGACCAGCCAATATGCGGCTTGCCCCACCAACCGCGACGGATCGGTTTTCACACCACCGCGCAGCAGAGCGCCCGTGACCCCTAACCGATCGAAGAGACGATCTAGCCCCACCACCCTCAATAACCGCTCGAGCGCCTGGCTGGCGGTCCATGCCACGACCAGCCCCGCGAAAAAAATGATGGACATGGCTAAGAGACTGGGCAAAACCGCCAGCACTTGTCTGGCCATCAACTCCAGAGGATCGAGCAGGCCCTTTTCAAAAAATTCCTTCATGCTTCCCTCCTCCGGCTTACACCGCAGCTGCCTTCAGATGGATCGAGTTGACAAGCCTCAGCTGGCATGGGGTTCGTTCCACCGCGCCACCAAATAGGACTTGTCCTTTTCAAATGCCTGGCAGAGCGCTTCGATGCGTCCTTCGGCTTCGCTCGATGTAAGCCCCTGCGTATCCAACACGAAGGACGCGGTCCGTCCCAGGTACAAGGGGGTGAAGGCCTTCAATACGTGATCGCGTGGCAGGACCCGGTTTCGATAAGCGACGGCGGCATCATAGACGACTCGCGCCCAGAGATTATCGGGGATTCGAAAATCCTGCAAGGAACAGGTCCCCAAGAGTCGCAGGCTCTGTCTGGTCCCGGGGGCCAAAATCTGATCCCAGATGGTGCCTAGATCGCTCAGCCCCTGCCGAAAGGTGGAGATCATGCGATCGACGTTGACGTTGACCGGTTCCACCCCCACCTCATATTGAAATCCAAATAGCGGCACGGCGTTCGAACCATCCGTTTTAGCCCAGACGGCATAATGGTCTTCCATCAACGCAAACACCGCGCCGAGCACCTGGACCAACATGGCCGACAAGTCCGCCGCGGGATCTTTTGGATTGTGGATTTTCGCACCGAGAAAACTTTGACAGACCCGAGCGCCGCTGGCAATCGCCTCCGTCGTCATCCAGATGTCGATGCCGAACTTGGCCACTTCCGATTCCCACACATGTTTGTCCAGATAGTGCTGGGCCAAAGGACCGGAAAATCCGAAATCTCCGCCGATGGGCTGCCTGATTCGATGACCGTACAACGTTCGCGTCAAGGGGTACACGATACTGTTCGTAATGGTCCCATCGTACTTGTGACGCAAATAATAGGGCGCGACATAGTCGAATCCCTGCTCGAACACCGGACTCACCAGCAGTTCAATCCATTCCGGGGTAATGCTCCGCAGATCTGAATCCACGACGGCACAAGCCCTGGCTTTCAGTCGGCGCGCGATTTCAAAGATGGTGCGAAACGCGCTTCCCTTACCGGGGATGCCGTGATAGGGCGTGATGATCTTATGGAGAGAACTTTGTTGATCACCGATAAAGAGCGTTTTGAAATCGACCACGGCCTGCGTCACCACATCCTGCGTGCCGTCCGTCGAGCCGCCATCGGAGTTCACCAGGACGGCGCGGGCTTGAGGAAAATATTTTGCCAGGCCGGCGCTAACCGCCCTGACGACATGCCCGATCGTTTCAACATTGTTGAAACTGGGAATGCCGACCAAAATGTCCGTATGGGCAAATTGATCGACTTGGGCTTCGGTTTCAGGAGTCAGCGGGGCGGTATGGGCACCGTCAGAAACGTTAGGACCAGGCGTCATAGATTCGTTCTCGTACGCCTCCGCCCTCATGATCTGTTTATGACATGCACGAACTGGATTGGCGAAAGGCTGGTGTGTCACACTATCTCTGAAGGTAAGAGACACCATCTCGCATGACGATGTCAAGCAATCCCGCTCCGAGGCCGCCACAAGCCAATCTCGAATCGGCAATGATGGGAATTACGGTTTCAGTGGACGGAGTAACCAGCGAGGAACGCACGGTCTCGTGTGAACAATTGAAGCGATCAGCCGGCGTCGGAAATAACGATCTGTTCCTTCCGATCCGTACTGAAAGCGGGAATGGCGTTGCGGGCGTGGACGAACGCGTTCAATCGAAGTTGGTCGTCGGCGTCCATCAGAATGGGATCCACCCCCAGCCGCGACTCACTCGCCCATCGAATAGTCGCCAGTCTCACCGATAGTGGTTTGCGTTGTCCGGGAATATGCAGATGCAATTGGAGCAGGTCCCCGGCTTGTAACCCCTTGAGCCCGGTGCGTGACCAGCCTGGGATCGAGAGATCGAGCATCCGCCCGTTCCAGACTATGAGACCGTCTTCGGAACGCGATCCCGTGCACTCGACGATAAAACGCGGGCGATTCTGTTGTTCCATCCATTCCTCCAAGCACACACTTCGGCAGGATATGAAAAACAACGGAGGGCTCGATAGTCCCCGAAAGTGGGGGATCCTAGGCTATGCCATCCACGTTCGATTTACGATGTGCAGGGGGAGCGTCTGGAAAATGAGCGGAGATACCGGGCGAGAGTAAGGCCGGACCTCACGATCGGACGACAGTGGGGCAGCATGCCATGGAACACATTGTCTGGGAGAAGCCGCTGGTCAGGCGACACGGGAGGAACCAGATGTCTTGAGCATCGACTCCACAAACTGCTGAATGCGCGCTTCGGCAGTGGCGTTCATGTTCACAATTTCGAGACCGAACACACGCTCATGTACCCACTGCACGATCACCCCCTCGATATCGATGGCCTTGGGCTCATCAGGCAAAAAGACGCGAAGGGTCAGCTTCATACCGACCGTCACCGGTTTGTCCCCATCAATTCGCCACCCCTTCACGGAGAGATCGCAGACCTTGCCGGTCCCAACCAGCCCTTCCCCAAGATAATAAAGAAAACAGCTGACCGGCACGCGGCAATGCGAACGAGGTGTAGGCGGCTTGGTCATGGTTGGTGTGCGAGGCAACAGGGTCCGGTCAGGACCAGTCTCGACTACGATCCAGTCTACCACTTGCGCGGAGATGGCCAAGAAGATTCTTTTTCCCACACAGCCGGTGAGAAACTCTCGATGGCCACCGGCCGAATGGGAAGGAGAAGGACTGCGGCTACACGAGCGCGGTCACGAACTGTTCGAGACGAGCATGCTCGTCGGCTTTAATCGAACTGACCGCGATACCGAACTCTTGCCCGCGCGACCATCGAACCGTCGCACGATCGACAAATACGGTGGGGTGCTGTCCGGGAAGAAAAACGCAGAGAGTGACCACCATGCCCGGCTCAACCGGATGTGTCCCATCG
>JACCYV010000014.1 GCA_013696305.1 Nitrospira sp. | reverse complement strand
GGAGATCCCCGGCACCTCGTGCATGACGAGCACGGCGGGGCCTCCGCCTTTTCGGTACACGGTTCGCTCGCGTTCCAGGTGAGTAAACGAGAACGTCGAAAAATCTTTCAGCAGATCCATGCTAGACATGCCTACCAATAACATCCGTCTAATAGGTGACGAATGAAGTACAGGCCGCATTTTGCACATTCCCGCTTGTGAAATCTAGGTGTCCCGATCAGCAGAGATTTTGCCGGAGGAATTCGTGGAGCACTATCTTGCGCTTCCTTGTTCCAAGTTAACTGGGGACTTCCACGTCAAGTTTTGGATTTTCTACGATGATTTGGAAATATTGTAGCCTTTGACGGTTCCCAGAATGAAACGGCCAGAGGCTTCCTCTGGAATGCCCAACCGGAGCACCCCCGGATCTCTGCCCTTCACATAGAGATCCACTGATCGGAACACCTTGCCTTCCCGGCTCCTCCGCTCCACATAGCCCAGCACCGCGCCTTCCGCTTTGACTTGCATCGTCGTCCCTCCTCCAGTGATGAGTGAAATTCGGGTCAGCCAAGCGCCTGACCCACACGCCCCGGCCTTCGGACCGGGCTTTCGGCCTGAAGCAAAATTCCGAACACAGTGCCGGATTCGGAATCTCCTATTTCCTGACCGACCAGGCGGCACTCAACGTCGGTTATCGCTTTCAGCATATTTCCAATGCCGGCACCCACTACCCGAACCTCGGACTCAATGCCAGCCTGCCCTATGGCGGCTTCTCGTTCTTTTTCTAATCAGGAGGAACATTGATGATTTAATGGCGAAGTGCTAGCGGTCTGGCGTGTACGCTTTCACCACTACAACCTCACCACTTTATCTGTCTCCCCTATCCCGACCTTAAAGACTTCTATTGCTATGTATCATAATTGCCTTTATGTGCCCTCCTGACCCTGACTCTTGTTATGCATCATGAAGGCCGTTATGATGCATAAAAGTACCTCGACTCTCCCTCCATTTTGACATAATAAAGATAGGTAGGGTGAGTTCAACCGATCAATGCAACACCCTCTGGGATACAGTGGAGTGGGAGGGTGATTGTGATGGGACAGATGGGACGTCCGGGCTTGTCTGTGGCCCAGAAAGCTGACCTCGGGCAGCGATGGAAACAGGGGCAGTCGTTGAGTGAGATCGGGCGAGCGCTCGGCAAGCGCGCGGGATCGGTTCATGGCGTGCTGTCCTCACAGGGTGGGTGTATTCGTCCCACTCGCAGGCGGTCGCGCTGGGCGCTGACACTTGCGGCGCGCGAGGAATTTTCGCGGGGTCTGGCGGCCAATCGCTCCATCCGGTCTACCGCAGTCTGTTCATCCAAGCCCGGGGCGTGCTTAAGAAAGAATTCCTGAGGCATCTCCGATCCCGACATCGGATGCGGCGAGTGAAACACGCAACTACGGCTGGCCAACCGCGTGGGCAGATCGTGGATGGCCTCTCCATCCGTCACCCCCTGCTGAGGTGGAAGACCGCCCCATTCCCGGTCACTGGGAAGGGGATCTGATTACGGGCTCACAGAATACACACATCGCCACCCTGGTGGAACGGCAGTCGCGCTTTACGATGCTGGTGAAGCTCCCGGGGAAAGACACGGTCAGCGTGGTGACAGCGCTGAGCCAGCGGGTCCGACGCCTCGGCCTTGCGCCGGTCGTTAACTTGGGATCGCGGAGTGGAATTAGCCCATCAGAGACATTTCACGATTGACACCAGCGTGCAAGTCTATTTTTGTGACCCAAAAAGTCCGTGGCAGCGGTGGACCAATGAAAATACGAACCGCTTGCTACGTCAGTATTTTCCGAAAGGCACCGACCTGTCACCCTACTCGCAGGCAGACTTGAACAGGATCGCGTTACGATTGAATCAACGGCCGCGGAAGACCTTGGGAGTTCAGACGCCCGCGGCTATATTGGACGCAGGTGTTGCGCTCACCGGTTAAACTCACCAGACCATTTTCTACTATGGAGGATTATTATGTCTCTCAACATCAAAGACCCGGAAACTCACAAACTCGCGCATGACCTCGCCAAGGAAACCGGCGAGACCATGACCCGTGCTGTCACAACGGACTTGCCATCTGCACCCTCAACCCAAGAGATGACCATGCAACAAACAAACTTCGGTCGACGCGACGTTCTCAAAGCCGGGGGCCTGATCCTCCTCGGCGGCGTGATCGGTGGGTGCGCCACCGCTACCGGTATCAACCGGGCGATCCCTCCGCTTGCCAAGGTTATTCAGGACACCAGCCAGACCCGTACGACCGCGGCTACGGCCGGATCCTTCGTGCCGCTCTCGGGCGTCGAGCCGGAGGATAAGCCGACCTTCGTTCCTGAAGCTCGTGATCCCGTCGCGTACTCGCGCGCCGACAACCTGTTCTGGAACGACCAGCTGATGGAGCACATGATCTTTTTCCAGATGATGATGCCGGGTCCCGAGCTGGACGGCCCGCGCAGGCAAGCTGCGGAGTTTCAGCGCCTGCTCGCAATCCAGGTCAAGGAGTCGAGCGCCATCGACGCCAGCAATTACGTTGCATTCAACCGCCGCTCGATCGACCTCGCAAAGCGCGTCAGCGGCTACAAGAAGATCATGGGCGAGCAGCAGGCGGAGGGCAAGATGCGCAGCCTGGTCTGGACCCAGTTCTTCGAGCACACTGCGCGCGAAGCCGACCGGCTCGCCGCCCGCCTCGCCCTCTATAACCGCCGCGAGATTGACGACGATCGCGCCGACCTGATCGACTTCTGGTCGAAGACGATGGGCGAGCATTCCGGCTTCATCGCGCATCTGCTCGAACCCACCGAGCGCCTGCTGATTGACCAGGCGAGCAAGCTGGAGAACGCGTTCCTGCGCGAAGGATTCAAGCAGGTCCCTGGCGATGACGTGATGAAGGCCGCACACGAAGTCCTTGACTTCAAGACCATCGGCGAAAAAGGTATTAAGTCAGGCAAGATCAAATCGATTATCCATCCCTCGCTCGCCTCCCATGTGCGGCGCGAGGCGGTGAAGTTCGTCGACGAGTTGAAACGCACGGCATAGCGATTTGCCGCCTGCGTATACAGGACACCGGTCACGGAGAATGACCGAATGTTCCCGTCCACTGCGAGATGATGGCGCCTATGCCCTGAGGTTGGCAAGGGTCGCCACGCCGCCGCTCTCAACCTCGGCGACTGCTTCGCCTACGCGCTTGCCAAATCCACCGGCGATGCCCTTCTTTTTAAGGGCGAAGATTTCAGCAAAACCCACATCACCTCAGCTATCACCTCCAACCCCAAACGGGGAAAATAGCAAACCCACTCATGAAACAAGCATTAGTCAAACTTCAGAAAACAGAAATCCGGTCCTTTGCCGGCTCGACACTCCCCGCCCTCTTCTCCCCTGATCCTGGGACCGCCAAGCGCGTGTTCGAGTTCTTCGCCGCCAATATCCGAAACCCCAATACACGGAAAGCCTACGCCAAAGCCACAGGAGAATTCGCCGCATGGTGTGAGGCCAGAGGCCTGGCACACCTCCGGGATGTGCAGCCCGTCCACGTCGCGGCGTATATCGAAGCGCTGCAGCACCGGATCGCCGCGCCCTCCGTCAAACTCCAGCTCGCTGCCATCCGTATGCTCTTCGATTGGCTGGTCCTCGGGCAGATCGTGCCCACCAACCCCGCCAGCGTGGTTCGCGGGCCGAAACATTCAATCAAGAAGGGAAAGACCCCAGTCCTCTCGGCCGATGAAGCCCACACCCTGCTTGATTCCATCCACATAGACCACGGAAGCCCTGACCGGCCGCGCATCGTGGGCTTGCGCGACCGCGCCATTATTGCCCTTCTGACTTATACCTTTGCCCGCGTCGGCGCGGCTGTCCAGATGCGCGTCGAAGACGTGTACGCGCAGGCACGCCGCACCTGGACGCGCCTCCATGAGAAAGGCCGCAAGCGCCACGAAATGCCCTGCCACTATAGCCTTGAGGCTTATCTGGAAGCCTATATCGCCGCCGCAGATCTCGCCGACGACCCGAAGGGCTATCTGTTCCGCACGACCGAAGGCCAGTCCGGCACGCTCACCGATCGGCCGATGTCCCGCACTGATGTTTACCGCATGATCAATCGCCGGGCAGACGACGCCGGCATCAAAACCAAGATCGGTTGTCACACCTTCCGCGCGACAGGTATCACCGAATACTTGCGCAATGGCGGCAAGCTCGAAATCGCCCAGCAAATGGCGAACCATGAGAGCGCCCGCACCACCGGCCTTTATGACCGCCGTGACGACGAATACTCACCAAATATGTTTCATCTGACGTTAAACGCGAGTTCGGTGAACCCGAATGACCCGACCAGAACGGTGCGGACACCGATTGAGCCGGAGGATCTGACCAGTGAACGGCAGATTCGCAATTACATGCTAAGGAACCATACCTACCTCCTGACGGATCTCTCTAGCGGCCGCGGTGAATACCTCACGAGCTTGTATAAACTCTTGCATCTCCCCAACAGCCCGGAAACCTTTCGTCAACTCAAGGCGTTATCTGCTCAGTACACAACCGCTCCTGCATTTTCTGAAGCCGTCCTCGGTCAGTTTTACACGGCTTTTCCTACAGTGCCGTACCAACAAGAGGTCGCGGGAACAACTTCATCGCTTTCCACCCCGTGAGTTGGCACCGTCTTCTACATGAAGTGCAACAAAGTCGTCGGGCATGAAGGCATGACCGTTCGCATGGCGGGCTTGTTCCAACTCTTCCCGCGGGATCAGCGCCGCAAGATCCTCGCCGAAATGAGGGGTCATATGGCGAGCCCCAACGCCGACGGCTACTGGATGATGGACAATCATCCCTTCTGAAGGGTTTCAAGATATCTCTATCAACCCCAGTCACAAACAGCGACATAGCATTGAAATCCAGCGCTACGCCGCGGGAGAGGTAGACGCCGGACCAGACGCCCGGCGGCGCCGAAAAGGCTGGTGTTAAATAGGTGTTAAGGGACGCGACGAAGCAGCCGCATATGAGAGAAATAGAGACAAAGAGGACCGAACAGCATCACCTTGGATCGGGTTGTGAGGACGGGAATGACCCATTTCATCAGCCATTGAGCCATTCCCGTCGACTCACTCTTAATCAGCAGGCCGTAGGTTAGAGGTCCACTCGGCGAAATGTAGCTCGCTGCCGCTACCGTTGGTCCCGAGCCTGCCTAAGGAAGGACTTCATGGCGGTCAAAGCTCGAGTGTTGAGCACATCGCCTTTGCTTAATCCCGCCTTTTGGGCGACGTTGACACCGAACGTGACGTTTTCAAACTCTTCTACCGCATGGGCATCAGGATTCACGCAGAATTGGACGCCCTGAGCCTTCGCGACCCGCACCCATCGCCAATCCAAATCCAGCCGGTGCCGACTGCCGTTGATCTCCAGTAGCTTGTGATGCCGTGCCGCTACGGCAATCACGCGGTCAAGGTCCACACGGTACCCCGTTCGGCCTAACAGCAGGCGGCCGGTGGGGTGGCCGAGCATGGTCACATAAGGATTGGAGAGCGCCGTGCAGATGCGGTGGGTTTGGTCGGCCTCGGGCAGATTGAAGCGGCTGTGGACCGAGGCAATGACGAAGTCAAATTCCGCCAGCAGCGCATCAGGATAATCCATGGACCCATTCGGCAAAATATCTGCCTCAATGCCCTTGAAAATATGGATGTCGCGGTACTTCTGTTGGACTCTGTCGATCTCCTGCCACTGGGCCCGGATCCGCGGCTCTTTCAAACCATTCGCATAGAACGCGGATTGGCTATGATCGGAGATACCCAGATACCGGAGACCTCGGCGACGGGCGGCCGCGACCATCTCGTCGACGGTTCCAGCGCCGTCAGAATAGTCTGTATGGACATGAAACACGCCCTGTATCTGGCGAGGCTCCAGCAGCGGTGGCAACGTGCCCTGGCTCGCCAAGGCGAGCTCCCCTCGCCCTTCTCTCAGCTCCGGTGGAACGTACGGCAACCCAATCGCCTCATAGAGGCCCGCTTCGTCCGCATGGGAGAACCGCGCCTGGACGGCGGACCAATCCTTGAACCCCTCTCCCTGAAACCGGCGCAGCACGTCATTGAGATGCTCGGCACTTCCGGTCGCAAGCAGCAGCGCGAGACCGAAATGCCGCAACGACGCGACGACGATGCGCATGGGGAGGCCGATGGG
>JACCYV010000362.1 GCA_013696305.1 Nitrospira sp. | reverse complement strand
TGAGATCGCCGAAATTCAACGTGCCTTTCTCGATGCGTCCATGAGGCAGAGCCACTTCATAATCCGTGCAGCGCTCTCCGTCCTTGCCCTGTCCGATCGGGGCGATGCACGTACCGAGGTAGACCATGCAATCACGCGCGAAGACATCGGTAGCGGCTTGCTCGTTGACGGTGGAAAGCACGCCCAGGTGCGGCATCATAAAAATGCTGTCTACCGACAGGGTTGTGACGCCGAGCGGCTCGTAGGCATCGATCATCATGAGCATGGATTGGATGCGGCGTGGGGCATGCGACAAAATGCCTCCGCTGCCGACGATGAGATCCAGTTTCAACATGTCGATCAGCGTGTTGCCGGAAGCGCGTTGTTCAAACACGTCGGAAATGGTGCGCTCCTGCTGGACGCCTTTGAGCCCCGTCGCGAGAGACGTGTGGTGAATGAGCGCCAGCCGAAGGGCCTCGCGGGCGATGGCATGTTCGATCTGCAGTTCGTCGAGCGATTGCGGAATCGTGGTGGGCCGTACCATCTTGTTCTTGATGCGGTTTCGCAGCGTTTGTTCGTCGATCGTGAACGGCACCCACCGCATGATGTGGTCGAGGCCCGCCTCCGCCAGCACGTTCGAAATGCTGTAGGACATGCCGAGGTTCGCGCTGACCGTGCGGTTGAAGTGGCCGTTGAAGACTGAAAACACGTCGGTGGTCGCGCCGCCGATGTCGACGCCGATCAGGTTGATCCCGTCGCGTTTGGCGATGGTTTCCATGATGACGCCGACCGCAGCCGGAGTCGGCATGATGGGCGCGCCGGCCATCCCGATAAGCTTTTTGTAGCCCGGGGCCTGCTGCATGACGTGTTCGAGAAACAGATCGTGGATTTTGTTGCGAGCCGGCGCCAGATTTTCCCGCTCGAGTACCGGGCGAATGTTGTCGGCGAACTCCAGGGCCGTCTTCTTGCCGAGGATCGTGTTGATTTGCGGTTGCGCGTCTTTGTTTCCGGCATACACGAGCGGCAGGCGGTAGGTGCTGCCGAAGCGCGGTCGAGGTTCGGCGGCCGCGATATACTCCGCCATCTCCACGACATGAGTGACGGCTCCGCCGTCGGTGCCGCCGGACATCAAAATCATATCGGGACGCATAGTGCGAATCCGTTCGATTTTTTCGTACGGTAGCCGCCCGTCGTTGGAGGCCAGCACGTCGATCACGATAGCTCCCGCGCCGAGGGCGGCCCGTTGCGCGCTTTCACCCGTCATGTTCTGCACCACGCCGGTGACCATCATCTGCAACCCGCCTCCGGCGCTGCTGGTGGACACGTAGATGTCCACGCCTTTTTTGGGATGGCCCTGAGCCGCCTGATTGGGAGTGATGATGCGGTCGCTCTCCAGAATCGTTCGACCCGACAATTCTTCGATCTCCGCAATGGCGTTCAGCACACCACGGGTGACGTCCTCAAACGGCGCCTCGACGGTCGTCGGCGCTTCACCACGGTAGGTCTGGCGATACTCCTCCCCGACCTTCTCGATCAAAATGGCTTTGGTGGTCGTACTACCGCAGTCGGTGGCCACGATAATGTTCAGCGGGCGGTCGATCTTCGGCGGCTCGGACGACTTGGGCGCGAGCGTCATTGAGCCGGCGCTCCTGGGGAGGGCGTGGCTCTGGCTTCGATGAGAGTCATCAGGCGAGGAATGGAATCACGTCGTTCCAGTAGACGGGCGATCTGCGTCAATTCGGTTCCGCTCAATGCGCATTCAATGATGGGAGACAGGACGTGCAATGCTTGGCTGCCGAGAAAGTTCATGGGTCCCATCGATTCGAGAAAGAGCGTGGCCGGCGCCGCCATGCCGCGCGCGACGATGGCTTCGGCCACCCGTTCGAGCAGGGCCAGGTCTTCGATCGTCATATTTTCTTGTTCCGGGCGAACGGCGAAGGCGTGCCTGAGACCGGCTTGAAGATCCTGTACGCGACGGGATAAAAATGCAGCGGAGAAAGCAGACATAAGTGCTTGTCAGATCAGCCTAAACGGTTAATTTTCGCATTATATGAAGGGGCACGGAGAGAGTCAATCAAGCGTCTCACATGGATTCGGGTCGTGCCTGGGGAGGCATAAGGCGTGGTCGGCTGATGGCGGTTCATGCGCTCACGAATCACCACGTGGCATCCTGCCGACAGGGTGTGGCCTGACAAAATCCTCTCGTCCAGTTGAACTCCATACCGGTGGACACTGAACTCATAATCATGTCGATGATGAGCAGCCACGAACGGGCGTGCTTGGCTTTCGCGCGATGACGTCAGGAGGCTTGAGTTTGGAGATGCTGCGCAATCCGCCGTAAATCCTCGACCAAGCGGCGATAGTCGTCGTCTCGCTGTGCCGGGTCCGGTGCCCGGAGAATCGCGGACGGATGGGTCGTCACAAAGACGGATTAGGCGAAGGGCGTACTGAAGGGACGTCCCCGCAGCTCGTTCAGCCGTACGGCTTTGTCGAACACCGACTGCGCGGCCGTGACTCCCAAGCAGAGGACGACGCGCGGCTCCAACACCTGAACTTCCGCTGGCCCTTCGCCGAAGACGGTTTGCGGGGCCTGTTTATACAGCTCGCAGCCGGTGCAGGACGCGGAGGCCTCCCACAGATTCGTGATCGTCAGTTTGGAAGAGAGAAAGGCGGCGGCTGATCGGGCCGGACGTCGCATGATTCACCATACCATGCCTCCTGAGGCCTGTTCCACGCCGCCTCACCGGTCGGTTCAGCTTCAAGTATCTGCAAGTCGGAAACCGTCAGCGTCACCACGCCGAACTCTTCTTCCACCAGCCCGCGCACCACATAGGCCCGGTTGGGCGCGAGGAACTGATGGCAGCGGCGAAAGACGTTCGGAAACAACGTCGCGTCGTAGAGGGCCGTGACGTCTTCGAGCGTGATGAATTCCATCGCCTGCCCGCTGTTCGTCTCCACCGGCTTTTCCGTGACCAGCCACCCTACCATCGTGATCCGGCGCCGGATGAACCGGTGCATCTGCGAGGCCGGGACTGGTTGCAGCCGCTCGATCTGGTGGCGATAGAGGGTCAACGGGTGACGGCTCGCCAGGAAGCCGAGTGACTCGACCTCATGGGCCAGCTTTTGCGGTTCCCCATACTCGTCCGGCACGGGAAGCGGACCGGCACGGCTGCGTTCTTCCGCGTACAGTCGCCACAGCAAAGCCGGCCGGGTCAGTTCGCCGGCGAGGGAATCGCAGCAGCCGGCTCGGATCAGCGCCCGCGCCGGCGCCGGCTCAGGATCGACACGCTTGCGAAAGTCCTGGAACGAGTGGTAGGGGCCGGCTTTTGTCCGTTCTTCCACAATGCGCCGGCCGAGGTCTTCCTGAAGCGTCTTCACCTGCATCAAGCCGATTCGCAGCCGATCGCCCTCGCCGCGATAGGCCCAGTCGCTGGCGTTCACGTCGGGCGGCATGATCGCGAGCCCCATGCGCCTCGCTTCGGAGACATAGGCGGAGGACGAATAAAAGCCGCCTTGGTTGCTGATGACGGCCGCGATGAATTCCGCCGGATAATGAGCGCGAAGGTAGGCAGATTTGAAGGAGACCTGGGCATAGCTGGCCGAATGAGGTTTGCAGAAACTGTAGCCGGCGAAGCTCATGATCATCGTCCATATCTTGGCGATTCTGTCCGGCGAAGCGCCGTTCTTCGCGGCGCCGCGGCAGAACTGATGATAGTAGTCCCGCAGCTGCCGCTCCTTATGTTTCTTGCTGATGACCTTGCGCAGCTGGTCGGCATCTTCCACGGAAAAATCTGCGAGGGCCATGGCCACCTTCGTGACATCTTCCTGGTACACCATGATGCCGTGGGTTTCTTCCAGGATGGCCTCCATCAGCGGATGCATCGGCTCGTACGGACGGCCGTGGGCTCGCCGGACGAAGTCATGCACGAATGTAATCGCCGCCGGCCGCACGAGCGACGACACCATCACGAGATATTCGAACACGTCGGCGACGGCGAGGCGGTCCGGCGGCATGCCGCTCCACAGTTTTTTGAGCAGGAGACGCGTCGCCGGCGATTCGATATAGAAGCAGCCGATCGTGTCGCCGCGCCGGATCAGATCCTGGGTCGCGCCGTCTTGAAGCGGATCCCAGCTCGCATAGTCGATCTCGCGGCCGGTATGGCGGGCGACGGCGGCGAGGGCATCGCGGATGACGGCGAGCGAGCGGTTGCCTAACAGGTCGATCTTGACGAGGCCCGCCTCTTCCGTTTGGTCCTTTTCCCATTGGATGACCGGCAGCCCCTTGGCCGTAAACTCGACCGGCACGTAGCGCCGGATTTCATCCGGGACGATCACGACCCCGCCGCAGTGCATGGAGAGATGACGAAAATGGTTTTGCGCGCGCAACGCCTGTCCGAGAATCTCGGGCCAGGGCGCTTTCAGCCCCAATGTCTGCGAAAGCCGGCCGAGCCATTGCTCCGGGGTTGGCGGGGCGGAGAAGCTCAGGATCGCCTGTTGGCGTAAGACGCGCGAGGACATCGCGCCGATTTCGTCTGCCGGCATGCCGTAGACCTTTGCCGTTTCGCGGATGGCCGCGCGGAAGCCCAGGCTGTTCTGGTTCGCCACCATCGCCGCCTGTCGATCGCCGTACTGCCGGAAGACCCAGTCCAGGATGTCGTCGCGTTCGTCCCACGGAAAATCAATGTCGATGTCTGGCGGATCCTTCCGTCCGGGATTCAAAAACCGCTCGAAGAACAAATGATGCTTGAGCGGGTCCACGTGCGTGATCTTGAGACAATAGGACACGATCGACGCCGCCACCGAGCCGCGGCCACAGGTCCGTGGGGCCTGGCGGACGATTTCGTCCACGACGAGAAAATAATGCGCAAAGCGCTTCTCGCGGATGACCGCGAGTTCCTTCTCGATCCGTGCGCGGACTTCCGACGAGATCGTTCCGTACCGTTCCTGCGCGCCGGCATATGTTTTTTGTGTGAGCGTGGTGAATGCGTCGTCGTCGGTGAACCGGCGAAAGGCGGGAAAGATCGTGTCGCCGAAACGCCAGTCGCTGTGACAAGCCTCGGCGATGCGAACGCTGTTTTCCAGCGCCTCCGGGACATGCGGCAACTCCGCCGCCATCCAGGCCGGCGGCACGAGCCATTGACGCGGGCTGCAACAGGCTTCCGGCGGCAGCCGGGAAAACGTGCGGTTGAGCGCGATGGCGCGCAAGAGGCGATGCGTCGAGAAGTCGTCCGCACGGGCGAAGCACACGCGGTTAGTGGCAACGGGAGGCAGGCCGGTGCGACGGCTGATCTGCAGCGTCTCCCGCATCGCGAGCCCCGGCGTCAATTCGACGTAGAGGTCCTGCCGGTCGTCTGCCGCCCAGGCCGCCAGGGCCGCGTCGTCGTCGGTCGCCACGATCAATCCGCCGCGATAGCGCGCCACGGCCTCGACAAAATTGAACGACGGTTTGCAATGCCGTTCGGACAGGAGGCGACAGAGGTTCGCGTAACCGTCGGGATTTTTGACCAACAGCAGGGCGCGGTGGTCGTCAGTCGTCAGTTCGGCGCCGAGAATCGGCCGCAGGCCCTCGTGCCTGGCCTGTTCGAGAAATCTGATGGCCCCGTACAGGCCGTTCGTATCGGTCATGGCCAGGGTCCGCAGCCCTTGCCGCCTGGTTGCAGCGCAGAGTTCTTCCAGCGACGACACCCCGCGCATGGCCGAATACTCTGAATGGACGTGCAGATGTACGAACGGGACGGTCATCATCGTAAGGTCCTTCCCCACGATACAGCTCCATCGCCGAATTTCGCGCGAATCGCATCGAGTGCGAGGGACAGTCGATGGGCCGCCGGCTTCGCGAGAGCGGCCGATTCGTCGAAGAGCAACAGTTGCTCGGCAGGCGGCTCCAGGCGATCCACCCGAAGCGTCAGGCGCTGGAGTCGAACGCGGCGCCGGAAACATCGCAACAAGAGGTGCGCAAGCACAGGTTGGAGGTCCGCCTCCCAGTACGTGCCATGCGGCAACGTCTGCTGAGCTATCTGCTCGGCATGGTCGCTGTGGCGGACGGCTAGCGAGAGGCGCCTGCAGACTCGTCGTTGTTGCCGCAGCGTGGCGCAGACCCGTTCGATCAGGCGGTACAGCCGTCCCAGAATGAGTTGATCGTCGATTTCGTCCGGATCGAGGGTGATGGATTGCTCGATCACCGGCTGTTCGGCGGGCGGACGAACGGGCGAGGGGTCGATCCCCAAGGCCCAGTCATGCAGCAGCCCGGCGGCCGCGCCGAACACCGATTCCATCTGCGCCAGTGAGACGTCGGCGATCGATCCCAAGGTTCTGAGATTCAGATCGTCGAGCCGCCGGAGAATATGCGAGGCCTGCGCCCGATGGAGCCCCGGCAGCAGCGTGGCCGGCAGGGGGGCAAGAAACTGTTGCTCCGAGCCGGAATAGATCGAACGCATCTGGGGCGGCTGCCCAGGCGTCGTCGCCGCGAGCTGCGAAACCAGCTTGTTCCCGGCAAGCCCTATGATGCTGTGCCATCCCCATTTGACCGCCAGTTCCCGCTCCATGCGGGCGGCTGTATCGATCGGATGGCCGAACAGCCGTTTCGTGCCGGTAAGATCCAGAAACAGCGAGCCGGG
>JACCYV010000356.1 GCA_013696305.1 Nitrospira sp. | reverse complement strand
CCGACCCGACAAGAGTTGGGAAGCTGATGCCGCCGGACCCCTGGGGGCATAGCCAGGTGATCCATAACACTCCCCTCTGGATGCTACTCGCCTTCACCCTGCTGGTAGGGTTCCTGGGATTCGTCATGGCCCGGTTCATCAACATCAACCGGTTTTCACTCCATGCGATGTACCGCAACCGGCTCATCCGTGCCTACCTCGGCGCCTCTCGCATTCAAACCGAACGGAAACGGACCTTCAATCCCTTCACAGGGTTCGACAACCTGGACAACCCCGCCATGAGCGATGTGCGTTTCGATGACGTTCGCCTGGCTCGATGGCTGTATGCCCACGAGTTTTCCTCCGAGATCCGCGCGCAGCTCGAGGCGTTCCATGCGGTTCCCGAACCACCGCCCGCCCAGTTGCAAGCCATGATCGATCGATTGACGCAGGAATTATCGGCCTTGCTGCAGCGAGGCGCCCTGTCCCTGGCCGCCGATCGGCTGCGCGTGGGACCGGCCTGTGCCGCAATGATTGCGGCGCTGGAACAACAGACCGATGGAACCTCCTCCGGACAGGGCGCCGCAATTTGGTTCGCCAATCTTTTTCTCAACCGGTCATATACCCGGCTGCCGCGGCCGCTGCATGTGATCAATATCGCTCTCAATCTGGTCAAAGGGGACAATCTGGCCTGGCAACAACGGAAAGCGCAATCCTTTACGATGAGCGCGCTCCACAGCGGCAGCTGGAATCTGGGATATCGCCGCTCCGAAGACTATGCAGCCAACCAGTATCTTGACCAACCCCTCTCCCTCGGCACGGCGCTGGCGATTTCCGGAGCCGCAGCCAGCCCTAATATGGGCTATCACTCCTCCTCGGCCGTGACCTTTCTCCTGGCGCTGTTCAATATTCGTCTTGGCTGGTGGCTCGGCAACCCGGGCACGGCCGGAGCCCGCACCTATACACAGGCGTCACCGACCGTCTCTGTCGGTCCCTTGCTGGCCGAAGCATTCGGCCTCACTGATGCCCGGCATCCCTATGTCTATTTATCGGACGGGGGACATTTTGAAAATCTGGGATTGTATGAAATGGTGTTGCGCCGCTGTCATTGCATTCTTGTCGTCGATGCGGGCTGTGACCCGCACGGGACTTTCGAGGATCTCGGAAACGCCATCCGGAAGATTCGCATCGACCTGGGTATCGACATCGAGCTTGATCTCGATCATCTGAGGCGACAGCCAGGCGGGACGACCTGCAGCCGCCACCATGCGATCGGCATGATCCGTTATGACACCGTCGATGCGAACGCCACCGCAGGGACCTTGCTGTATCTCAAAGCCTCATTGACCGGCGACGAGCCCTCGGACGTGCAAGACTATGCCGCACGCCATCCGGTGTTCCCCCACGAACCGACCTCGGATCAGTTTTTCGACGAGGCGCAATTCGAGTCGTATCGCCGCTTGGGTGAACATGTGGCGTGGGAGGTCCTGAGTCCGGCGCTCCAACGCGGCGAGCAGGAATTTTCAACCCTGTGCCAGGCGCTACATGCTCGCCGAGGCACCTCCCCTGGAGGAAAAGAAGCTTCCCCCGAAGTACCGAAATAACCACGGCCCCATCCTGACGTCGAGTTGAGCCCCGGCAGTCGCGCGTGGGCGGGCAGGTCTCGTTAGAATCGGATTCCCGAAGCCGCGGTCATTCCCAAGCAGGCACCTGCGTCCCGCTTCCATCCTGCCAATGCGGAGCCCAGGCTAGGGCGACAAGCTTGATGGTGATATTGGATTTGGCGGGTCTTACCGACACTCCTTCCAATTCCTCGGTGAACGGATCGGTCGCCGCAGTCCGCGCTGCGATTTCAGCCTTGAACTGAGCCTCCAAGTCAGCCAGTTGCTGTTGGAGCGCCGACACATTGTCCTCGGCCTGAGTGACATCTTTCGATTCTTTTATGATCCGGCCGGCTCCTCGGATCGCGGTCGTCGCTTTGCCTATGTAGGTGGCGCTGCTCGCCTTGCGCCCGAGAAAGGCCCCCAAGATGGTCGCACCGACCGAGATCGCCGTCTGCAATTGACTGCTCCGTGACTCCGCCTGTTGCCGCTCGGCCATGTGCTCAGCCTTCCGAATACGATCTTGAAGAGCGGCTATCTTAGGGGCATATTTTTTTCGCAGACTGTCGCTTTGCTGATCGCGCTCCTCACGACCGGCCTGCTGAAGCCGGAGGCGAAAATCACGCTCCGACTCCCCAGGCTTCGACAGGTCCCTCGTGCTGGGACTGCGGAGCAGGTCAAGTTTCTGGGTGCGGTACAACCAGCCGGACAAGTCGGTCTTCCAGACTTCATACTGTTTGGCCTTGGTCGCCGCACCGGGAAGTGGTCGGAATTGCGCGTCACCGGACGGATCACGCTCCAAATCAGACAGAGTCAGGGGTGTCGCCGTGGCTTGCTCCCACTCCACCGGCACGGCTCCATCCTGGATAGGTGCCAACCATGTCAGCTCCTCCTGTGTATCAATCCCTGCTTTCGCATCTGCGAATCGCACCAGCGCCGAACCCAGCACGACTGGCCGATAGATCAACCTGTTCCCACTCATCTGCACACTTCGAACCGGAACAAAATATTGCGGAATACCCGGCGGCAACATCGGACGTGAGGCGCTGGTTCCCGCCGCCGATGCCGCCCCTAATCCCGATCCACCATTTTCTGCGCTCCCTGACGCCTGCCCCCTCACGCCCAACGTCTTGAGAGGATCCATCAACTGCTTGATTTGCGTCCGCGTGAGC
>JACCYV010000342.1 GCA_013696305.1 Nitrospira sp. | reverse complement strand
CTTCAAGAAAAAACTGTCCCAGGAGTTTCAGCGTGCCCGGTCGGCGGTCCAAGCCACGCTCGATGAGCTAAAACGCGATCAAAAACTGCTCAAGGCGAAAGAAACTAAAGTCCGGCTCTTTGAACTTGAGCAGGACGTCAGGCGTGACATCAGGGAACCGCATGAGTCTATTCCTGTCGGTCAGCTGTCGATCGGCGATGCAGTGGAGGTGGTCGGGCTGGGCATGACGGGAATTCTGCTCGAAAGTCCGCTAGGGAAAAAACGGGTGCGTTTGAAAGTCGGGGAGGGAGAAATCCTGGCCAATGTGGCGAGCCTGGCGGGGATCGCACGCACCTTGCAGCCTGCTCGAAGCGAACCGAACAAAGCAGCGGCAGCTCCGCTGAGGAGAGGCAGCCAGACGCTGGCGCCCGAGGACATTCAGGAAACGTTCGATGTGCGCGGACAGACGGCGGATGACGCACTTGATGTGGTGGTGGCCGGACTCGATCGCGCAATGCTCGGTGGAGGTCCCTTCGTCCGCATCGTTCACGGGCATGGGACCGGACGGCTCAAAGCGGCATTACGTGAGTATTTGAAAGCGTCGCCCTATGTCGTGGCTTTCAGACCGGGCGGTGGCGCAGAAGGGGGAGACGGAGTCACGATCGTGGAGTTGCGATGAACCGGCAGCGGTGGCCATCACGTCCATCGCCCCGATATACCACACGTGTTGCCATCCTGGAGCTGGCTCGATGAATGCCGTTGCGGCGGCGACGGGATAACCTTCTCATGACCCAACACCGGTGAGTCATGGTTTTCAGAGGCGAGCCTAGCCTGCCGCAATGGGGCGAAAGCGGAGCATGCAGGATGTTCCCTTCCCGAGGCGGCTGCGTACCACCAGGGTTCCGTCGTTATCTTCAACCAGCCGTTTGACATTCGTGAGACCGAGGCCGGTTCCGTAGTCCTTCGTTGTGAAGAAAGGCTCGAAGATCCGCGAGAGATGATCAGGGGCGATGCCGCTCCCGGTGTCGGTCACTTCAATTTCCACGCCGCTCTGCTCCGCCATGCGTGTGGACAAGGTCAGCTGCCCGCCTTCCGGCATGGCTTCCCGCGCGTTGATCAGGAGGTTCATCAAGGCCTCCTTGACCTGTTCAGGATCGACCTGAATCGAGGGCAGGTGGTGCGCGAACCGGTGCTCGACGCCTATGTGTTCATGTCCGCCTTGGGCCTCCCACTGCCACAGAGCGGCGCGCACCACATCTTCTGCAGAAACTACTGAGACGTCCGGCGGTTTCTGTCTCGCAAATCTGAGGAAGTCGTGCAGACGGAGCGAGAGTTTATCGACTTCATCGATGATGTAGCGGGCCATTTCCTGGCGAATGGCCTCTTCCTGCGGACCCTCCAGTACCACTTGTGCGCTACTCCGGATGACCCCGAGGGGATTCCGGAGATCGTGGGCGAGGGCGGCGAGGAGTTGCCCCACTGACGCGAGTTTTTCCTGACGGATCAGCTCATGCTGTTGTGACAGGATCGTTCTGAGATTTTCCTCCAGCACCGCTCGCATCGCGGCGAAGCTCTTGGCCAGGTCCTCAATCTCATCTCCGGTTTGGTACTCCACCGGCAGGAGAGGAACGATGTGTGGAATCGACGCATTGTTCGGCCTTGTCAGATTGTGGCGGAGGCCTTCGGCTTCGCGCTGAAGCGCCGCGAGCGGTTTGACAATGCGATACCCGACGAGGAATCCCGATAGGGAGAGCGCGATCACGAGCCCGAATCCGATCACCCCCACCGTCACCAGCAGTGCATAAATCGGAGCATAGGTTTCCTCCGGCGCTTGCCGGATGAAGGCATACCACGGGTCGCCTCCCAGGCTGGCAGGAATCAGCTGATGACTGAATCGAACCGGTGCCGCCCCGACGATCGCATCGCGGCCGCCGTGGGCATCATCGTCCGCGACCAGCCAGAGGGGGCGATCCAGTGTCAGCCTGCCCAGCAAGGCATGGGGAATCAAGTGTGCGGTCGGCGGGAGCAGCGGACAGATCAATGGGGTTCCTTGAGTATCGAGGAGCATGCCGTGGCCCGTGTTGCCGATATGAATAGGAAGAATCATCTGTGTGAGAAGGTCGCGACGAATCACGAGTCCGACCGCACCGATGGGGACACCCTGAGCTTCATCAAGAATCGGAACCGCCACATGGAAGACCGTGTCGTTCGCCTGAGGATCGCGTATCAAGCTGCTCACATAGTAGGTGCCGGGAACAGCGCGCATCGCTTCACGCCACCAGGCTTGGTCTGTCTGCTGCAGCGGCAACAGTGGATCGGTCGAGGCCACGACGACGCCCTGCCGATCGGCAATGGTCACACGCACATAGTGCCCGGACTCGCGAGCCCATTCTTCGAGGTACCGGACGATAGACGCGATGGCAGCGGGAGCGGCGTGATCTCGCGGTTGAGGGCCCGGCGATGCATGCGGCCTGGCCGCGTCGAAGGAGCCGCGCTCCCGTTGATTTGCGAGCATGACCGGTTGTCTGACATGCAGCGGGACGAGGGCCAGCCGAATGGCTCGATCGATTTCATTGTCAACGGCGGCGGCCAAGCGTATGGCGGTGGAACGGGCAATCTCCTGAAAACCTTCGCCGATGGCTTGCTTGAGACTGGCAGTGCTGAAAAGGTAGGTCGCCCAGAGCGCCGCGCTGCCGGGCACGATCCCGACAATCAGCAACGCGAAGAACAACTTTCTCTGTAATCCGCCGGTTCGTCGTGCTGGACGCATCAGCCTGAAGGCTGCGACAGGTTATGTTTGGTCATTCGATAGCGGAGTGTGTTACGGGTGATTTTGAGCAAGCGGCTGGCTTCCGACACATTGCCGCCGGTCTTGTGCAGCGCTTCCCGGAGCATCGCCTTTTCGACCTCCTCAACCGAAAGCCCTAGAGAGAGAAGCGAGGGCTGATCGGCCGGCGCCTCGGCCTGGTGTGGAGAAGGGGCGTTTAGTGAGGCCGGAAGATGGTCGGGCATAATCTCGTCCTGCTTGCAGGTGATGGTCAGCCACTCCGCGACATTATGCAGTTCCCGCACGTTGCCGGGCCAGGCGTATTGTTTCATGACCGTCATGGCTTCGACAGATACGCGCCTGATGCGACTGCCGCGTTCCCGGCGAGCCCGGTCCAAGAATTGGAGAAGAATGGGTTCAATGTCTTCGGGCCGCTCACGTAGGGCCGGCATCCGGAGCTGATACACGTTCAGGCGATAGTACAGATCCAGGCGGAAGCGGCCGGCCTTGATCAAATCAGGCAATTCCTGATTGGTCGCGGCAATGACGCGAAGATCCACCGTGACACTTCGCACACTGCCCAGCGGCTCCACCACATGTTGTTCGAGGACGCGCAAGAGTTTGGCCTGTGCCGTCAGGCTTAATTCACCGATTTCATCCAGAAATAGTGTGCCTCGATCCGCCAGCTGAAAACGTCCCGGCTTGGCCTTCTTGGCATCGGTGAAGGCGCCTTTCTCGTAGCCGAACAATTCGGATTCCAACAGGTGCTCGGGAATGCCGGCGCAGTTCAAGGCGACTATCGGTCCTTGGGCACGCGGGCTGACGAGATGAATGGCGCGTGCAAGCAAATCCTTTCCTGTTCCGCTTTCGCCCGTGATGAGCACCGTGGCGTCGGTCTGTGCCACTTCCTTGGCCAAACGCTTCACGAGTTCCATTTCCTTTGAGACGCCGATCATCCGGTCGAACCCGAACTGCTCGTGCAATCCTGCCCGCAGGGTTCGGTTGTCCTGCGCCAGCTGGCGGAGATGCAAGGCGCGGGCGATGACGATCTTCAATTCTTCATTGTCGACCGGCTTGGAGATGTAGTCGTACGCACCCTTCCGCATGGCCTCGACGGCTGATTTCACGGTGCCATAGCCGGTCACGATAAGGACCGGCACGTCAGGCATGTATTGGTGGGCCGCCGCAAGCACATCCATCCCTGACACGCTACCCACTTGAAGGTCCGTAATGATCATGTCGAAGGTGCCATGGTCCTGGATGAGGCCGATCGCTTCAGCACCGGAGCGGGCCAACAGCAGCTCATAGCCGGCCGGCTTCAGCACCAGCTCGAAGAGCCGCCGCATCCGTTCTTCATCTTCCACGATCAGGAGGGTTGCTGCGTGCATGGCGTCGCCACCGATTGAGGGAGTGTTTTCATGTGAATGAAAACACGAGACCGTAGCCTACCACTATCGGCAGGGGAGAAACAGTAGGGCCAGGTTACGAGATTTCACTCGATGGAGGCGTGGCGGCGGCGCGATCATCGGGCGTAGTCTCATTGGCCAGCGCCTGGGACAGGTTGCGTTGAAGCCCCAGATGTTTTGCGCGGCGGATGGGACTTTGTTTGAACGTGGCGGCGAAAGTCTGCTCGGTCATCTTCGTCATTGTCAGCAGCGAGGGGGCCCTGGCGAGTGCAGTGGGCTGAAACCCCGCTTCGCTGGTCGGCTCCGCCTGCAGGTTGTAGGGACAGATGTCTAAACAATCGTCACAGCCGAAAATTCTATTGCCCACCTTTCGGCGAAGGTCATCTTCTAGAGGTGGTTCGCCTCCGCGCAGCTCGATTGTGAGGTAGGAAATGCAGCGTCCGGCATCGACGACGTAGGGTTCGGTAATCGCGCCTGTCGGGCAGGTTTGAACACAGAGGGTACAGGTGCCGCAGAGATCGGTGCCCGGCTCGTCCGGCTCCAACTCCAATGTCGTCAGGATTTCCCCCAACAGTAGCCACGAGCCGAATTGGGCGGAGACTAAATTGGAATGTTTTCCGATCCACCCGAGGCCGGCCTGCTGAGCCCAGGCCTTTTCCATGACGGGTCCCGTGTCGACATAGGCGCGATGGCGGCTGTCCGGAGCCAGCGTGCTGATGCGCTCGGTCAGTTGAGTCAATCGATCGCCTAGGATCTGATGGTAGTCGACGCCCCAGGCATAGCGCGCGATGCGACCGTTTCCTGCACCTTCGTCGGCCCGATGCTCCGTGTAATAGTTCATGCCGACCGAAATAATGGAACGGCAGCCGGGTAGTACCCGGGCTGGATCGGCTCGACGTTCGGGGTCGCGAGCCATCCAGGCCATGGTGGCGTGAAATCCTCTTCCGAGCCAGTCATTCAAGCGGCCGACGAGCCTGCCGGTAGGTGAGGCGTGATTGTGAGCGGTTGCTTCGTCTGGTCGGGCAGGCAGGACGCTAATCCCAACCACGTCAAATCCGAGATCGCGCGCGGCCTGCTTGATGATGGCTGTGAGCGGGGTGGACATTACGGCTTCGAGCAATCGAACCGCACCATAAACTGCCCGGTGCACTGACTGGAATCGCAGCGGGTACACCGTCCGGTAATGCGAGTCTTCCAATCCGTGGCTTTCTCTTCGAAGGTGCAAAAGGTGCGACCTGCTTTGGAGACCGTCGTCCAGGGTTTATCGGTTCCGGGGAAACGGGCGATGACGCATCCAGCCGGGATCGGCACCTGGCATTGATGGGTGGGGTCGCCCTTCGCCATGCCGAAACTGCAGGATTGCTCGGTCGTCGCAGAGGAATCTGCCGGCGACTGGGCTTGCCCTAAGGGGGGAACCAGGCAGAGGGCGATAATCGTGCCGCGCAGCGTCAAGAAGACAAAAACACGAACGAACCGTTGCATCTTGGAGAGGCTCCTGTAGAAGACGGCATGGTACCACAGCCATGGTGACTGCGGCGAACCGCGCGAGCTTCGTATCTTCCTGTTCCGTCCAGGCATAGTCCAAAAACCACCGTTGCTGTATGGCCGGCCAGGCCCTGTGCTTTATAACTTCCCGACAAGGCTGAGAGGCGGAAGTGGCATGTTAGTTGCGTTAACTGCCGGCATGAGATGGGTACGGACAGGTGTGCAGTGGGAAAATGGATAGGTCCATCAACATGCTGAGGATCCGAATAGCCTGCGGGATGAAGGGCACACAATCATAAACTCGTCTCGTTCGGTCTGGTGAACACGATGACGCCCGCGAAGATTCTGATCGTTGATGACGAAGTGGTGGTGGCTGAAGCCATCCGCCAGCAGTTGCGTTCGCTGGGATACCTGGTGGTCGGGGTGGTGTCTACAGGGCTGGAAGCGATTCAGCTGGCTGGTGAACACCGGCCGGATTTGATCCTCATGGACATCAAATTGAAGGGCCCGATGGATGGCATTGAAGCGGCCGGGACGATCCAATCCCAATACGCCATTCCCGTGATCTACCTGACGGCGTTCTCGGATGAGGAGACCCTCGAGCGAGCGAGGCCTACCCTGCCGCTGGCCTATTTGATCAAGCCTTGATCGTGTGGAGGTTCGTAATGGACGTTATGAGCGTGAGCTGGGAGTGTTGGACTCCGTCCCCTATGCTCAGGTTCGTGCGGGTCGTGGGCTCTTTTACTCATCTTCATTGAATACCATGCTACGAACCGTCTTCTTTTGTGCGTTTCTGTTCCATTGCCTGATGGCCCAGGTTTCGTTTCCTGTGGAGATTGCAACGGCAGAAGAGGTCGGTTCGGTCCGGTCGCTTCGGTCGCTTATCGTGAAGCCCGATCCGGACGGCGGCGTTCGAGCGAAGGCTACCTTGCTATTCCCCGGCAGCCCGGCCGTGATCCACTCGATTCTGGCCGACTATCGCAAGTGGCCTGAGCTGTTCGAGACCCAGATGCGGCTGGCGCATCTCGAAGACCATGAAGGTCGAGTCCTCCTCGATCTCTATATCTCTCATGCGTTCCTGCCC
>JACCYV010000340.1 GCA_013696305.1 Nitrospira sp. | reverse complement strand
CGACAGAAACCCGGCCTCTTCAGAACCGGAGAACCCGCTGGTTTCGTCATCGATGTCACGCAATCCAATCTCGATGAATCTGTGAGCTACATGATCAGCCATGCGGTCCCGTATCAGCGCCTCTCGTTCCGATCGGTCATGTGCGGCGCGCTTCTCTCTCTGGCTTTGCTCATCCCCTCGGCCTGGGCAGAGACCACCACAGCACCGGCCATCGATCCGGCTCCCGAGCCTGAACTTAGTGAACCGGTCGCGCCGGAGCCCGCTGAACCAGCCGTCGCGCCGATCTCTCCCTCGGTGCATATTTCCGGCACGATCTGGAGATCGAAACCCGGGATTGTGTTTCTGCAAACTCCCATCGGACCCTTATCGCTCAGCTCGAAATCCACCCTTCGAGACATCCGCGGCTCCCATAAGATCACCCTCTGGATCCACGGGTCGACCACCGTGATCGATATCCGCGAGAAGGGGGCCGACACCCTCGTCCACCGCTATGTGACCGGCATGCCCAACTTTACGTCCCCGGAAAAAAACACGGTGACATTGTGGACACCGGACGGTGAACGATCTTTTGCGCTCGGCGCGTTCGAAACCAAGATTGCCGGGCGCCCGGACCATCTCCCGTTCACCATCGAAGTCGACCGGTCAGGTGCGATCCGCGGCCTCCATGACGTGCAATTCGACCTCCAGGTCAATCAGATTCCTCGGGCAGCGTCCCCGCTGCACCTGCTGTTGAATGGAACGGTCTCGAAGCTGAAGTCGAATTATGTGTTCCTCAAGACTCCTCTGGGCATCGTGACGGTGAGCGAGAAAACCGGAGTCCGGAACGCCAAGGTAGGGCAGGAAATGTCGGTGTGGATACAGGAGCGGCACGTGGCCATCGACTTGTATCACGATGACCTTTCGACACCGTCACGCCGGTTTTTATCCGGCCCGCTCACCTATGCCACTGATGAGCACAACCGCCTTATCATGCAGACCCCCGAGGGAGAGCAATCCATCCCTCTCACGCAACGGCCTGCCTCCCTCGCGGCCTTGAAGGAAGGTCTGCCGATCACGGTCGAGCTCGACCAGCAGGGCGAGCTCGTCGATATCCGCCGTGTCAATTAGCGACCGCGCCTCAGCGCCTTCACGGCTATCCCTCGCTTGACAGGGTCGAACGCCACCCGTAGACTCGCCCCGCCTATGACCTTAGAGAAGAAAAGTCGTCGCCGGAACGACGACGGCCCCGCTCCTTCCATTCCCGTATCCGGTTCCTTCGACCAACTTTATCGCGATCACGTCGACATCATGTACCGGTTCGCCTATCGCCTATGCGGGGAGGCCGAAGCGGCCAAAGATCTGGTCCAGGAAACGTTTTTGAACGCCTATCGCGCGTACGGCCGTTTTCGGGGTGACGCGCAAGTTTCGACCTGGCTCTATGCCATTGCGTCCCATGCCTGCCTGCGCATGCGCCGAAAGCGAAAAGGGGAACCGGATCGCGAGTTATCGCTGGAGGAATTCGTGCCGACGTCGGAAGGCGAGTTCGCCCTGCAGATTCCGGTGGAAGGTCTGAGCCCCCAGGAAGCTCTAGAGAATAAGGAACTCCGCCAGATTTTGGATCGCGCCATCGCCAAGTTGCCGCGGAAATACCGCATGGTCCTGGTGCTTCGCGATATGGAAGGGTTGAGCGCCAAAGAAGTGGGTGGCATTTTGGGGTTGAACGAACGCGCAATCAAATCCCGGTTGCATCGAGCCCGGCTCTTTGTCAGAAAAGAACTCAGCGGCAAAGGTCTTGCGGGTGAATTGAACCGGAACGTTCACACCCGGCTCGAATAGTTTGGTATAGTCAAGAAGAACCGCCATGGCCGACCGCGTACGCACATATCCAGGCACCCGGAATCCCACCCCTCACCAGGGTCACGGAAAACGGAATTGTGTCAAAATTCTGGAGCGGCTGTCGGCCTTTTTGGACAACGAACTGTCCGGCGATGTCTGCCAGGAAATTCGCACCCACCTCGGCGATTGCCCGAATTGCGAAATCTTTCTCGATTCATTGCGCCACACCGTACAACTCTGTCAACACC
>JACCYV010000337.1 GCA_013696305.1 Nitrospira sp. | reverse complement strand
ACTTGACCAACTAGTCGTTTATCGACGCCGCGAATTGAAATAAGTGTCTGTTTATCGACCTTCACCTCAATACCTTGAGGAACCGTATAATTCACAGGATTGATGTAGCCGACATTAAAACTCATTTCCCGCCCCTGGAGCTGCGCTTTGTAACCCACCCCGGTGATTTCCATGGCCTTCTCGTAGCCCTTCGTCACGCCCTGAATCATGTTGCTGAGCTCCGCACGCACTAACCCGTGCATCGCTCGTAACTGTCGGGCCTCTCCTGATCGGGTCACGACAAGCTGGTCATCATTCACACCTACGGTCATCCCTTCAGTCAGTTTCCAATCAAGCTTGCCCATAGGCCCCTTGATCGATATGACGTGACCGGCGACCTTAACATCGACACCGGCTGGAACTACAATTGGTTTTCGCCCTATCCGCGACATACGAACCCCGTTACGTTACTGCGATTCTAGTTATTACTGCGCGTCTCAGCCGACTATCCTTACCAGACGGAACAAAGAACTTCCCCACCTAATCCAGACCGCCTGGAATCACTGTCGGTCATCAGACCTTTCGAAGTGGAAATAACGGCCACCCCAATGCCGTTTCGAACCTTCGGCACATCATCTCTTCCCACGTAAACACGACGTCCCGGCTTGCTGATTCGGCGCATTCCCGTGATCATCGGTCGTGCTTCCTCAACGTAGCGAAGCTGGACGGAGAAAAAAGGATGGCCCTCTTCCTGCATTTCACCGTATCCTTGAATGAACCCTTCTTTCCCAAGAATGTTGAGGATCTGGCGCTTGACCTTGGAAACCGGGACTTTCACCACATCCTGACGACGACTCGCAGCATTCTTTAATCTCACTAACAAATCAGCAATTGGATCAGTCATCATGCAATCCTCTTCTGCGCTTGCACCGGCAAGCATGCCATCTCGGCCACTACCAACTTGATTTTCTGACTCCGGGAATCTCTCCCTTGAGGCTCAGGAATCGAAAACAGATTCGACACATACGAAAGCGGCGTAGAAACCCGCGTACTCGACCGCAGAGTCCGCATCGATGATACTCACGTGACGGAAATTTTGATTTCGCGGCAGCTTTATTCTTGAGCGCTAATCTTGACACGCAATCCCCCTTACTAGTACATGGCAGAATACGGTTCCCATTTCAGATCGATCCTATCAGGCCCGGAATGGCATACCCAAATGCTTTAGCAAGGCCTTGCCTTCGTCATTCGTCCGGGCGGTGGTGACGATGGTGATATCCATTCCATGAATGGAGGCCACCGTGTCATATTCGATTTCGGGGAAGATTAACTGCTCTTTCAATCCGAGGGTATAATTCCCACGTCCATCGAAAGCCTTTGGAGACACTCCGCGGAAATCACGAATGCGGGGAAGCGCGAGGGAGATCAAACGATCTAAGAATTCCCACATGCGGCGGCTGCGGAGGGTGACTTTAGCGCCGATCGGCATGCCTTGTCGCAGCTTAAATCCAGCAATTGCTTTTTTCGCTCGCGTGGTAATCGGCTTTTGTCCCGTAATAATTCCCAACTCGCTGGAGGCGCCCTCAAGTAATTTTACATTCTGAATAGCGTCGCCCATTCCAACGTTCAACACGATTCGTTCAAGTCGTGGCACCTGCATGAGATTGCCATACCCAAACTCTTTCATGAGAGTCGGTACAACCTGATCGCGATAGGTCTCCCTGAGCCTCGGTGCGAACTGATGCTCACTCCCTGAATCCTGAGACACTTCAGGTGCGGCGAGCTCCTTCTTTGCTGACGACCGAGGGGCCGACCCCTTGCCGCCCTTACCCTTCTCTACTTTTGCCATGAACGTCTTTCCTGTTCCGACTATTCAACGATTTCTTTTGATTTCTTACTCAGTCTGGCGCGACCGCCATCATCCTTACGGCTGATACTTAACCGAGTTGGTGTCTTCGTGACGGGGCACAAAAACATGACATTTGAAATGGCAAGCGGTGCCTCTCGCTCAAGAATACCTCCCTGACGAAGCTTTTGATTTGGCTTCGTATGGCGCTTGAGCATATTGAGCTTCTCCACGACGATCTTGGCATTCACGGTATCGACCGACAAGACTTTGCCGGACTTCCCTCGTTCCCGACCGGTAATCACTACAACGGTATCGCCCTTGCGAATTTTCGATTTGGTTCGTGCCATCCCTACCAGAACCTTTCTTTCTTCAACTACAACACTTCCGGCGCAAGCGAGATGATCTTCATGAACTTCTTCCAGCGCAGCTCACGTGCGACCGGCCCGAAGATACGAGTACCCACAGGCTCACCCTGAGCATTGATCAGCACGCACGCATTGCGATCAAACTTAATATAGGAGCCGTCATCTCGCCGAACTTCCTTCGTGGTGCGCACGATGACCGCTCGGCTCACATCACCCTTCTTGACACCAGCCTGAGGGATCGCTTCTTTGACTGCAACCACGACAATATCACCGAGCGAACCGTATCGTCGCCTGGTCCCACCCAGCACATGAAAACACATCACCTGCTTCGCGCCGGAATTATCGGCTACATCCATGTATGTGTAATTCTGAATCATGCTCCTGCCCTGCTCACCCTGCCAAAAAGGAACAGTCCTCTTGGCTTTTCAAGTGTATCCGGAGTTACTTTTCAGCCTGTCCCTTGACCATGACGCGTACCACACGCCAATGTTTGTCTTTGCTGATGGGACGTGTCTCAGTCAGTTGAACCCTATCCCCGACCTTGCACACATTCCCCTCATCATGGGCCTTGAGCTTGGTCACACGTCTAAGAACTTTCTTGTAGACCGGATGAATCACAGATCGGGCGACGGCGACTACCACCGTCTTATTCATTTTGTTACTCACGACGCTACCATACCACTCACGCCGATGTTGTTGGCCTTCGTTCATACGCCTCTTCTCTCTTACTTGCCGCCGGACCGGCCGGCCTGTGTCTGGAGCAATTCCATTTGACGTTTCACTGTTTTGAGCCGAGCAATGTCCCGCTTGGTATTCCGAACTTGCATCGGATTTTCGAGCCGACCAGTGCCAAGCTGGAACCGAAAGTTAAACAGCTCCTGTCGCAACTGTTTTTCCTTATCGGTCAATTCATCAATCGTAAGCACGTTCAAATCCTTCACATCCATCACATCACCACTCAACACGTTCTATAGGTTACAGAAATTCACCGCGCGCAACAAACTTCGTTGCAATGGGAAGTTTATAGGCCGCTAGTTTCAAGGCTTGCTTCGCCACATCAGGGGCCACGCCACCCATCTCGTACATGATCCGTCCCGGCTTCACCACGGCCACCCAATACTCCGGGTTGCCTTTACCCTTGCCCATACGGGTTTCGGCCGGCTTCTTCGTGATTGGCTTGTCGGGAAAAATTCTCGTCCACACTTGCCCACCCCGTTTGACGAAGCGCGTAATGGCGATACGGGCGGCTTCAATCTGACGACTCGTCACCCATCCGGGCTCAAGAGCCTTCAATCCGAATTCTCCAAGCGTGATCGATCCGCCACGGTAGGCCTTCCCCCGCATTCGGCCCTTCTGCATTTTTCTGAACTTGACTTTCTTTGGCGCTAACACAAAACCACCTTTTCCTTAATCGAGGCTCTTTACCCAAGTCGACCCATTCCTGAGTCTGTCCTTAACTGGAGGGCCGGCAGAAGCTCCCCCTTATAAATCCAGGTCTTCACTCCTATCTGCCCCATGGTAGTGTGAGCCTCGGCAAAACCGTAATCGATCTCGGCTCGCAGCGTATGAAGCGGTACGCGCCCCTCGCGATACCATTCGGTCCTGGCGATTTCCGCCCCGCCCAAGCGTCCCGCAACCATAATCTTGATTCCCTGAGCGCCCAAACGAAGAGCCGACTGCACACTGCGCTTCATGGCTCGTCGAAACGCCACGCGCTTCTCCAACTGAGTCGCGACGTTTTCGCTGACCAACTGAGCATCCAGTTCCGGCTTCTTGATTTCCTTGACTGTGATGTAGGCCTGTCCGGAGTATTCCTTCTCCAAGACGGCTTTGAGTTTGTCGACCTCAGCCCCCTTACGGCCGATGATAATACCCGGACGGGCGGTATGGATAATCACCCTCGTCTGATCCCCGGAACGCTCGATCTCCACCTTGGCCACTCCGGCATGGTACAATTTGGCCTTCACCATCTTTCGTATTTTGATATCCTGATGGAGAAGTCTGGCGTAGTCTTTGTCAGCATACCAGCGCGAGCTCCACGTGTAGTTATACCCGATGCGATAACCGATTGGATGTGTCTTCTGACCCATTGAAAGTCAACCTCAGTCTAAGTGTAAAAACTCTACTATCCGGTCACACGCCAGGAGCAGCCACCGCGATCGTAATATGACTTGTGCGCTTCTGAATCGAATTCGCCCGCCCCATTGACCGGGCTCGGAACCGCTTGTAGATCGGGCCACAGTTCACGACAGCTTGAGAAATCCACATCTCATCGGTCTCGCCCAGTTCCTTCTGCTCAGCATTAGCCACCGCCGACCTCAGCAGCTTTTCGACCACCCGCGCCGCATGCTTCGGGGTATGCCTGAGCATGGCGAGCGCCATCGGAACTTGTTGCCCACGAATCATGTCGATCACGACGCGCGCCTTTCGAGGCGTCACTCGTACAAACCGCAAATTGGCTTTTGCTTCTGCCATAGCTGTCCCCATCCAAACCTGCCGGTCTTACGAAACCAGCAATTACTTAAGCGCCACTGCCTTTTCAGTCCTGGCCTGTCCGTGCCCTTTGAAGAAGCGCGTTGGAGCAAATTCTCCCAGCTTATGGCCGACCATATTTTCCGTGACGAATACGGGAATGAACTTCTTGCCGTTATGGACCGCAAAGGTATGCCCGATCATATCCGGAACAACGGTTGACCGCCGCGACCAGGTCTTTATGAGCCTACGATCCTTGGTTTGATTCATCTGCTCAACTTTTTTCAACAGATGATCATCCACAAATGGGCCCTTTGTAACTGAACGAGGCATAAGTCCTCTCCTACTTCTTTCTGCGCGAGATGATGAACTTGTCCGTCGCCTTGTTCTTGCGCGTTTTGTAACCCTTGGCCGGAGTGCCCCAGGGAGACACAGGATGGGGGTTGCCTTGACCAGACTTGCCCTCACCACCACCGTGCGGATGATCGACCGGATTCATGACCACACCACGGACATGGGGGCGTTTCCCCTTCCATCGTGTGCGTCCAGCCTTGCCCACCACGACATTCTCATGATCGACATTTCCTACCTGCCCCACGGTGGCCATACAGGTCGATAATACTTTGCGCATTTCTCCTGATTTGAGACGAATCTGCACATACCCGCCATCGCGCCCCATGACTTGGGCCGATCCTCCCGCACTACGGATCAACTGACCGCCTTTTCCAGGCTTTAACTCAATGTTGTGAATCGTGGTGCCAAGAGGGATGTTGACTAGCGGAAGCGCATTCCCTGGACGCACCTCAGCACCGGCCCCAGCCTGGACCACATCATTCACCGCCAGGCCCACAGGAGCCAGAATGTAACGCTTCTCCCCGTCGCCATAATGCAGCAATGCGATTCTGGCAGATCGATTAGGATCGTATTCAATCGCTGCCACCTTCGCTGGAATGCCCACCTTGTCCCGGCAGAAATCAATCTGCCGATACAGTCGTTTATGGCCTCCGCCACGAAAACGAATCGTTTGGCGTCCATCATTATTTCTTCCACCTGTACGAAGGTGAAACCCCGTCAACGCCTTTTCAGGCTTTTTTTTCGTAAGCTGCTCGCCCTGGATAGCCGTCATGCCACGCCGGCCAGGAGACGTTGGCTTATAAACTTTTATCGCCATAACTGATTCTCACTCTTTCGAGAGGACCGCACGCTACACGCCTTCGTACAGCTCCAGCTTCTCGCCTTCTTTCAACGTGACGAACGCTTTTTTCCAATCCGATCTTTTTCCAACAAACCGACCCAATCGCTTCACCTTGCCACGAATATTCACCACATTCACACGAGACACTTTCACCTTCAAAAGCGTTTCGACAGCCTGCTTGATTTGGATCTTATTCGCGCTCGGATGCACGAGAAAGCCGACCGTATTGGTTTGCTCGCGCAACGCGGTAATTTTTTCCGTCAACAACGGTTGGATAAGTACCTGATGGAGGTCTCCCTTCATGACCACACCTCCCGGACACGCTCCAACTCACCCTGAGGAATAACAATAGAGTGACAGCGAACTATGTCGTATACATTCAATTCTTCCGGGCGGAGCACCATGACGTTGGAAAGATTTTTTCCAGCCTGCATGACATTTGAATTCGCATCGCCAATGACGAGTAATGTACTGCCTGAAACCCCGATCTGCATCAACGCCTTGGCGAGCAATTTGGTCTTAGCGTGCTCAATGGTTAACTCGGAAACTACAATCAGGCCTCCCTCAATCACTTTTGCCGACAGCGCGCTTTGCAGTGCTGCCCGATATTTCTTTCTCGGCATTCCGAATGCGTAACTTCGTGGCTTAGGACCGAATACGGTCCCTCCATGCCTCCATACAGGAGAACGAATCGAACCAGCACGGGCTCGTCCCGTATGTTTTTGCTTCCAAGGCTTCTTGCCGGACCCGCTCACTTCACCTCGATGCAAAGTCGATGCGGTGCCCTGACGATCGCAGGCGCGCTGCATCACGATTACCTCGTGAACGAGGGTGACATGGGGCTTGCAGCCGAACACTTCGTTCGGTAAATCCACCGTACCAATTTTTTTCTTTTTCGAGTCAATCACATCAACGGTCGGCATAGCTCAACTCTTCTTCGACTTCCGCACGATCAGCAACCCATTCTCTCCACCGGGCACTGCTCCGCGGACAAACAACAGGTTTTCTTCAGGACGAGCATCAATGACCTTCAGGCGTTGAACCGTCACACGCTCATCTCCCATGTGTCCAGGTAAGGCCTTATTCTTCCAGACTCGTGATGGATACGAACTGGCCCCAATCGAGCCCGGTGCCCGATGAAACATAGAACCGTGAGACTCTGGCCCACCGGAATAATTGTGGCGCTTCATGACCCCCTGGAATCCCTTCCCTTTGGAAACCCCAACCACATCGACCCAATCACCCTTCTTAAAGATATCGACCTTGATCGTTTCTCCCACAGCGACTTCCCCGACTTTGGGAAATTCACGAAGCCAACGACTGGCCGGGGCCTGATGTTTCTTGAGGTGACCAAGCTCACCCTGAGACAACTTGCGCTCCTTCACTTCTCCAAACGACAGCTGCACCGCCTCATAACCGTCACGTTCTTTCGTCTTAATGGCGACGACTCGACAAGGACCGGCCTCGATCACCGTCACCGGAGACAAAACGCTTTCATCGTAAATTTGTGTCATCCCCAATTTTTTGCCCAACAATCCGTTTGTCATCGTCTTCCTGTCAGCTCAGATAAAGTTGGCCGATCCCAACCGTCAAAGCTTGATCTCTACATCGACACCTGCCGCTAAGTTCAATTTCATCAATGAATCCATCGTCTCCGGCGTCGGCTCCATGATATCGAGTAGCCGCTTGTGAGTGCGGATTTCAAATTGTTCGCGGGACTTCTTATCGACGTGAGTCGACCGCTGGACTGTGAACTTCTCAATTCTTGTCGGCAACGGAATCGGACCCACGACTCTCGCCCCACTGCGCCTAACCGTTTCAACAATTTCAACCACCGACTGATCAAGCACGCGATAATCGAACCCGCGCAACCTGATACGAATTCTTTGATCGACTTTCACGCTCAACTCCTCACATGCCGGTCTAATGACGGTGACATCGCTACGCTAGAATTTCAGTGACGACCCCGGAGCCGACGGTTTTGCCACCCTCGCGCACCGCAAAGCGCAGCCCCTGGTCCATGGCGATCGGGCTGATCAACTCCCCCGTCACCGTCACGTTGTCCCCC
>JACCYV010000331.1 GCA_013696305.1 Nitrospira sp. | reverse complement strand
GTATTTGTGAGGAATCTGGGCAAGACCAGCATTGGATCCCGCGTGCGCTTGGGCAAAGTCGGTATTGATGATCGGGATGACGTCGTCGAAGGCGTGGTGTTGCTGCAGCGAGGCGCCAAGGCGTTGCCGGTATTGGACAAGGTCCAAGAAAAGATCCAGGACCTCAACGCCCGTAAACTCCCCCCAGGCGTGGGGATCAAGACTTTTTCGACCGGACGGTCCTCATCCATACGACCATTGAAACGGTGATCGATATCTTGATCGCCGGCATCGTGCTGGTGTCCATCATCCTGTACGTGTTTCTCGGTCATTTCCGGACGGCAATGATTGTCGCATTGACGGTTCCCGTGGCGCTGTTGTTTACCTTCGGCATGATGGTGCTCAGCGGACAGTCGGCGAACCTGATTTCGTTGGGGGCCGTCGATTTTGGGATCATCGTCGATTCCACGCTGATCATGGTCGAGAGCATTTTCTATCACCTCGCGCATAGGGCCTCGTCTGGGAGCACGGTGCCGATGCATGTCATGCGTGCTGCGCGCGAAGTGGGACGGCCGATTTTCTTCGCGACCACGATCATTGTGGTCGCGTTCCTGCCGCTATTCACCATGACGGGGGTGCCGGGCAAGGTATTTGCGCCGATGTCCCTCACCTATGGATTTGCCTTGAGCGGCGCGCCGTTGATGGCCTTTACGCTGGCGCCGGCGCTCTGTTCCTTGTTGCTCACCGGCCCCATCGGGGAGCGCGACACTGCGGTCGTGGAATTCTTGAAAAACCGGTACCTGGCACTGCTGAATTGGGGGCTCAGTCGAGAATGGCTCGTGATCGGCATTGCGATCCTCTCGTTAGTGATGGCCCTTGCGGCGGTGCCGTTCATCGGTGGCGAGTTTATGCCGGCGTTGGAAGAGGGCAATATTTGGATGCGCACCACGTTTCCGGTGGATATTTTCGTTCGAAGAGGCCGCCCATCTCGTGACAGATATCCGGGGAATTTTTCGGCAGTTCCCGGAGGTCATCAGCGCGGCTTCGCAACTGGGCCGTCCCGACGACGGAACCGACCCGACAAGTTTTTTCAATGCGGAATTCTTGGTGACCTTAAAGCCGCTCAAAGAATGGCGCGCTGAAGTGCCGACGAAAAAAGCATTGATCGATCAGATCGAACAACGTCTTGCCGTGAATCCCGGCGTCACGTTCAACTTCTCTCAAGCAATTCAGGACAATGTGCAAGAAGCCATGTCCGGGGTGAAGGGAGAGAATGCCGTCAAACTCTTTGGCAGCGATCTGCAGACCTTGGAGCAACTGGCGAAGCAGATTGAGCAGGTGATGAAGGACGTGCAGGGCGTCAAAGATCTGGGCGTACTGCACTTGCTGGGGCAGCCGAATCTCGTGATTGAAGTGAACCGCGAGGAGTGCGCGAGATATGGTCTCAAGGTGGGCGATGTCAACGATGTCGTGCAGGCGGCTATCGGCGGCCAGGCCGTCACCCAAATTTATGAAGGTGAACGATGGTTCGATCTCGTCGTGCGGTTTCTCCCGGAGTTCAGGCGAGACATCGAGTCGATCGGGAACATCGTCGTCAGTACGCCTGAAGGCGCGCGCATTCCGCTCAAGCAATTGGCGTCGATTACCGAGCAGACCGGCGCGTTCATCGTCTATCGGGAAAACAATGAACGGTATATTCCCATCAAGTTCAGCGTTCGTGGACGGGACTTGGAAGGCACGGTGCGGGAGGCGCAAGAACGGATTGAGAAACAGGTTCAGTTCCCCTCAGGCTATCGGATCGAATGGCACGGGGAGTTCGATCAGTTGCAAGAAGAGAAGGCGCGCTTAGCCAAGATTGTCCCCATTACGCTGCTCATCATTCTCTTCCTGGTGTACTTGGTCCTCAACAACCTCCGCGATGCTTTACTGGTGCTGGCCGCTGTGCCGTTCTCGTTGGTCGGCGGCGTGCTGGCGCTGTTGGTGACGGGGACGCATTTCAGTATCTCGGCGGCGGTGGGATTCATTTCGCTGTTCGGCGTGGCCGTGCAGGGAGCCTTGATCCTCATCAGTCGCATGCGGGATATGCTGCGAGAAGGGTATGAGATCAAAGAAGCGATCTTGAAGAGCGCCGAGGTCCGGATGCGCCCCGTGCTGATGACCTCGCTGGCTGCGGCCATCGGGCTCTTGCCCGCGGCCATCGCGAGCGGCATCGGTGCGCAATCGCAACAGCCGCTGGCCCGGGTCGTGGTGGGCGGCATGTTGACCTCCGCTGCGCTGATTTTGCTGGTGTTGCCGGTGCTGTATCAGGCCCTGCATCGATTTGGCGGGCAATCAACTTCACAGAATCGGGTTGAGTAGTTGGAGCCTGGGGCGGATGTTCCGACAGGCAGGCAAAATGATAGGCCGACTAATTGAACTGATACCCAAGGCCGGCAAGAAAGAGATGCGCCTGATAGTGGACATCAATGTTGCTGAAACTCCGGACCTGATCAAACTGTGCTGTGGTCGACATGTACTTCCACTCGCCGAACAAAACGATTGATGCATCAGTCACGTACCGCAGACCGGCCTGGCCGACCCAACCCGGTGTCACACTGTTGGTATCGACGGGGGGTCCCGCACAGGTGTTATTGCACGACAGGCCGGTGCCTTGAGCATGCCCCCAATAGATGGCCGGACCTAGGCCCACATAAGGTTGCCAGTGGATCCCGGGATACCGGGCCAGGAGACTGAATGCCCAGGTGGTGAATCGGAGGTGAACTCCGCTTTGCGCCTCCCGGAAGACGCCTGCCGTCGAGGATTTGGTATCAATCGAGATGGTTCCCGCCATCACATGCGGTGTCGCGGTGGTGACATCGGTTTCCACGCCCAGCCACGGCACGGAGCTAAAATAATGACCAAGCTTCACCCCATAGGCCACTGACTCCTTCATTCCGATCTGCGTGGTTGATCCGCGGAATAGTTGGCCCGGCCCGGGAGGGTTAGGATAATTCAGGTTTTCATCGGCCCGTACGGATGCGGGAAGCGGAACGGCGATGCCTAGCGTACCGGCAATGTAGGTTTCCGCAGAAGCCTGCGTCAAGGCGCCCATCCATGATAGGGACAGTAAGAATAGGATGCGGAGTTTCATGGTGAAAGACACTTTCCTTTATGGATTCATTCAGCTAGATGGGCGATCGTTGTGAAGAATCGTCTGAGCGGCGATGGACGGCAGGAAGAAAGTCTGAGCCCTGTGACATGGCATAGAGATGTTTCGCGAAGTGTTCTTTTTTTTATACCTTATCCCCGCCCGGACGTCGTGGAAAACTTGTTTTTGGACGACACCCCTGCAGCTGTGATCTGAAAGGTGGAGCATGCGTCCGGCGCGGTCGGACCTCTTGGAGATTCCCGTATCCATTTCTAGAACCTTGTGTCTCCTGACAAACGCTCCCTGGTGCGCCGAGGTGTTCCAGGGACTTCAGTTCGCGCGCTCGGCCATCACGCCATATCGCAACGGCCCGCCCGTCTTGATCGCGTCGAAGGGAAATAGGTGGCGAGCACCGGATCTGCCCGTCGCTTTCTAGTCGGATGACGTCCCGTCGCGAATCCATGATCAATCTCTCGCTCACTCTGTAGCGTTGCATTTTCCCGTCTGTTCCCGTCAGATCAATCTCATCGCGCGACTTCACGTATTCCAAAAACCGAAAATGGGTATCTCCGATGACCGGTCATGACCATCGTGCCGTTCTGGCCAGGGAGAGCAGTGGAGTTGACGTGTCCTGACGTCGTTGATACCCAGTGGGAATGATGCCGGTACTGAACGACTCAGCCGATTCGGCAGCTGAAGCCGGTGGAAGCGGAGTGGCCATGGCGAGGGTGATGTGAAATGCGCAGAGGGTCAGGCGCACCGCGAGTTGACGCATATGGTGGCGTTGGGCACAGAGGTAGTCATACAGCATCATGTTCTCATGTTGTCGCGTCCGGTGTGAAGGAGATGCGGGGGGGTGGCCTGGGAAAGACGGAGTATCTTTCCCAGGGGACACCCTCATCAGGCTAGTTGCCGGCAGTCGGTTCGAGAATGGTCTCTGCCGGGTCGGATCCAGACAGCGGGAGGTTCTTGCTCATAGAGCCGGTCGCCTCAGCTTCTGTCGAGGGATCAATGCCGGATTCGAGAGGATCGGTCGCCGTTTCGACAGCCAAGGCGGAAACCGCCAGATGTTCCTGGCCTACCTTCCGCATCTCCAAGTGCACGCGGCGATTCATTCGTCGGCAGACGTCGCTGTTGTCGATGCACAAGGCGCCTTCTTCACCCAGGCTGACGGTGCGGATCGACGTCTCAGGCACGCCCAACGCCATCAGCCGTTGTTTGACGGTCTCGGCACGTTTCAAACCCAGGTTTTTGTTGAAGCTCATAGAGCCCTGTTGATCGGTGTAGCCTTGGAGCAATACACCCCAGTCCGGCTCGCCTTTGAGAAACTCCGCATGTCGTTGCAGTGCAGCCTTTTCGTCGTCGCTCAGGCCCTTCCGGCCGATTTCAAACTGAATGTCATCGTGCAGAATGTCCGTACTTCTGGTCGCCAGCGGTGCTGCATCCACATGAGTAGCCAGTACCGGTACAGAAACCGGCGCGCTGTCTGTTGAGGTTTTGAGGACTTGCGACACCTGTGTAGGGTTGAGGGCTTCTGCAGAACGACTGCTATGGGCGGCCTCGTCGCTCTGTGAGTAATACCAGAAGGCGGCGATGACGACCGCCAGGAAGAATACCAATCCGCTGAGCATATACACGTCCTTCATGTCCTTGTCGGGTCCGACGATTGTGGGGGCGACTGGTCCTGCACTGACGGTGGCTATGGGCGTCTTCTGCATGGTCGTGTGCTCCTTGTGTTGTAGGGCCGAATGACACCGACCCTGTTTGATGGGGTCATGAGTCGTGAGCTTGTCCGTTCACCCCGATGTCGGGCTGTTGAGTTTCACCTCCCTTCCCTGCCGAGTTGACCGCCGTTGGCCTGGTGTAGAGCAAGGCGGAGACCAGTGGAATGAAGGCGGCCGAACGAGGCAAAGCAAAAGTAGAACAAGGGGTTAGGAAGAGCGTTGGGATGCGAGAGGTCGGCGAATCATGCGGGGATCAGCAGGGAGTGCGGGGATGGCCCCGCAAGGACGAGCCTGTGAAAACGGAGGACCGTGACCGTTGAGTGATCGCTGATTCTCACGACGGGTGGCCTCAGAGGGGGGGAACAACCGGATTACCCTTGGAAGATACGGTCGGTTCACCCTCCGGGCGTACGGAAACGGGACGTTCCTTACCCTCGTGTCGCGCACCTTGTCCAACGCGCGGTCTCGGAGGGTCCTCATTGGATGCGAGCGATGTCGATCAAGTAGCGCCTACCAGGCAGCAAAAATCAAACGTGTACGCTCGGAGGCGCTGTTCCGGGAGAGGTTGACGGTATCCAATGCTGCGGTACCATTGGAGAAAGAGAAGGACGATTCGGTTCATGCCGGTCGGATCAGGATAGATCATCCAGCCATATTTGCCCGGTCTATTACTGCAGCCCATGCAGGAAGGTTTGCGGGACGTGGGGCCTGATGTGCAGGGTTGAGACTATCGCACTCCACTGAGTTCAAGACCTAGGGAGTCGCTCAATGAAAAAGTCACTCGTCTTTTTGTTGCTCTTCTGGACTATGATGGTCCACTTGGTGTACGCAGGCGACTACCAGTTAATCATCGGTGAAGGAGTAGACGTGTGTGAAACCTGCAAACGCAATCTGGAGCGCATGACCGATCATCCGGCCTGCGAACGGGACTATAGCGGCCAGTTGGGGTTGGAAGCCCTTGAATGGAAGCCGTTCGATGTGGCGGGCCATCTCG
>JACCYV010000330.1 GCA_013696305.1 Nitrospira sp. | reverse complement strand
TCGCTCTCATTCTGTAAATCAACCGACAGGCCGGTTTCGACCGGTTTCATCACCCCGACTGAACAACGCATCTGAACAAGCCTTCGGATGAGCGCGGCCGCCACGACAGTCTTTCCAACGCCGGTATCCGTTCCTGTCACGAACAACCCTTTATCTATTCCCATGCTTTTCCCCGTCTAACAGACTGCGGAAAACTATGTGAAGCCATGCGGAATCAACGAGACGAGTATCTGGAACCACGAGTGAATATGCCGGCATCCTATTAGAAAATTCGGCTGTCCAGATTCCATATTTGGCCTGACACGTCGGAGAGTTGCGCGAGCTGGCAGATCGTCCTGGCGACGGCATCAAGGTTCGAGGTGCGTTTCAGCACATGATCCCCAAGCCGCAGCGCCGAAGGAAATGAATCGCCCGTCATTCCGGTCTGCTGCCGGCCTGGACAGACCAGATTTACGCGGATATTGTGCGGTCCCCATTCGCGCGCCGCCGTCTTCACGAGACCTGTAAGGCCGGCCTTCGAGGCCGCATAGGCGCCTTGTCCGATCGTACCCTGCAAACCCGCATAGGATCCGATGACCACGATGGATCCACCCCCATGTGTCATCATGGACATCGCTGCCGCTTTCATGCAGTGGTAGGTGCCGGTCAGGTTCGTGTCGATGATTCGCGTCCATTCTTGTTCGGGGCAGGTCACCATCAACTGTCCGCTCGCCGTCCCTGCGTTACAGAGCAGGACATCGAGTCGACCCCGCCGTCGTTCGATGGCGTCGATGATGGCCTGGACCTCATGACCTACGCGTATGTCTGCCTGATAGAGCGCTCCCTGTCTCTCGATCTGCGAGAGCAGCGCCAAAGTCCGTTCCGCTTCTTGGACATGGTTGAAGTAGTGAACGCCGACCCACCACCCGGCCTGAGCAAACGCGAGACAGAGTCCGCGCCCGATTCCACCGGAGCCGCCGGTGACCAGCACGGTCCGGCCTTCATGAGAGTCCTGCATGGAGAGAGGTGGCTCCGAGATCACGGCGAGCGATTATGCGAGGTGGAACAGGAGAAGGCAAGGCGGCAAAGCGCAGGCTTGCTGCGGTTCAGGCAGTATGGTACCGTATTTTTTTGACTGGAGGACACCCGTGATCGTTCAACACTGGATTCGTTCAACCCTGGTCGGAATGGGCATACTGGGATGCATGGGCATCCTCCCGGATTATGACGACACATCCGCAGCCCGGGCCGCAGACAGTATCGGCCAATCCGTCGACTACTTTCCGGATACCATCGGCACGCGTTGGCAGTACCGCGGACAGATCTCCGAAGGCCCCCTGCAAACGATCGAGAATAAGTATTTTAGCAATGTGTCGTCCGTCACCGGAACCCGGACCCTGAAAGGCGGCCCCACCGTCAGCGTCTTTCACGATACGAATCCCGGCAATCACGGCCCCTCGGACAGCTTCTACCGGCGCGACGCGGCCGGCATCGTCTATTACGGGTCTGAACCGGGGACTCCTCTGGAGAAGCAACTCGTGCCGTACCAGATCATCCGGTTTCCGATGACCCTGTCGCAGTCGTTTCAACAATTCAACCGCGCCGATATTGATTTCGGCAGCGATATCGATGGCGACGGGACCAACGAGCATGTCGACGTCGAAGGGCATTCGACGGTACTCGGCCAAGAATCGATCACCGTTCCCGCCGGTACCTACGCCGATGCCATACGAGTGGAAGCGCGGATGACGCTGCGGATTCGACTGTCTTCCATCGATCGAACCGCGGTCGGCACGGACGTCATGACAGCGTGGTTTGCAAAGGGAGTGGGGCTGGTCAAATATATCGAACGGCAGGAGTTGGCCGCGCTCAAAGACGACCGGGGAAATATCACCGACATTACCGAAGAGCTCGAAGCAGTCGAGGTGAAGTCCGCCCCGACTTTACAGGGTCGGAGCGAATCCGCGCCGCAGGGTCTGTTCGCTGACGACACGCGGGGTCATGAATTGTTTCAAGTACTCTTCTCCACCGGCCTTCGCGCCCACCCCCGATAATCGATGTCCGCCGAACGGCTGCCGACCGACCAACGCACCGGTGATCGGTCGGTTGATGTAAAGATTCCCGACATCGAACGCCTGACGCGCCAATTCGATATGTCGGGGACTGCGTGAATAGAGTCCCCCGGTCAGCGCATAGGCGGTGTCGTTCGCCATCTGCAGGGCCACCTCGAATGTCCGTGCCCGCATCACGGCCAGCACCGGGCCAAAAATTTCCTCCTGAGCCAGCCGGTGAGTTGGCTCAATATCTATAAACACCACGGGGCCGACCGAGTAACCCGGACCTTCGGACGACCGATCGACCAGGACCCGTCCTTCACGCCGGCCGATCTCCAGATACTCTTGAATTCGTTTCCGGGCACGCGCATCGATGACAGGAGCGAGGTGAGTGCCGGGATCGTCGGCCGCACCGATGCGAAGACTCATGATCGCGTCGGCCAATCGTCGGACAAACTCATCATGGATGGAATCTATCAGGATGACCCGCGAACAGGCGGAACACTTTTGCCCTGCATACCCCGTAAAGGACTGCACGACGCCCGTCACCGCTTCGTCGAGATCGGCGGTATCATCGACGATGATCGCGTTTTTTCCGCCCATTTCGGCAATGACCCGCTTGACGAACCGCTGTCCAGGCTGTTGAACGCCGGCGGCCTGCATGATTCCCAGGCCGACGTCCTTTGAGCCCGTAAACGCAATCGTCGCCACTGCCGGCTCAGTCACGAGTTCGCGCCCCAGATCAGGCCCCCCGGGAACGTATTGCAGCACTCCCACCGGCACCCCCGCGTCCGTCATGATCCGGGCCAGCCGATACCCCATGGCCGACGCCCGCTCGGATGGTTTGAACAAGACTGCATTACCGGACACCAGGGCGGCGGCGACCATGCCGGTCGGAATGGCGAGCGGAAAATTCCACGGCGCAATGACGACGGTGAGGCCGCGCGGGCTCCAGAGCAATTCATTCATCTCGCCAGGATAATGCCCGAGACGCCGAGTCAGTCCGAGCTGCTCCATTTCTGCGGCATAATATTCCAGAAAATCGATGGCCTCCGCGACGTCAGCGTCGGCATCGCGCCAGAGCTTGCCTTCCTCGTACACTTCCCATGCCGCCAGTTCCCAGCGCTGCGCGCGCATGAGTGCCGCCGTCTTGCGGATGATTGCGACGCGCTCGGCGACCGTCCTGTTTTTCCATTCTTCCGCATGAGACTCGGCGGCATTCATCAGGCCCGCGACATCGGCAGGTTGATAACTCTGGACGACAGACACCACTTGATCCGGTTGGCCGGGATTGAACGAGCGCAACTCCGGTCCTGTCGGGATAGCGCAGGCCAGCTTCGAGACATCCAGCCGCTGCCCCAATTGCTTGCGAGCGAGATCAAGAGCTCCGGCCATCGCGGAACGTACGTCAGGTCGGGAAAAATCCGCCACCGGTTCGTTGATGAATCGGGAGTCGCGACCGGCCGGCGAGATCACGTCCTCTGCCTGCCTGGACGACGAAGGCGAAGGCAAGGTGACCTCGGGCGGAGAGAGCAGGACCGCGAGCGGCTGCGACTCCACATACTCCTTCCGCAGGAACGATTCATTCGAGGTGTTCTCCAACAGGCGACGGACGAGGTAGGCCATGCCCGGCAGCAACTCTCCCACCGGAGCATAGAGCCGCACGCGCCGTCCCCGATTGGCCATGGCATGCTGAAACGGCTCGGCCATTCCATAGATCATCTGATATTCCAAGGCATCCGGAGGCAACCGCAGAGCCTCCGCCGCCGCTTCGACCACGGCGAGACTGCGAAGGTTGTGTGTGCCGAATGCGGGCCTCACGATATGGCTGTGCTCCAGAAGCAACCGGGTCAGCAATTCATAATTCACATCAGTCTGCGCCTTCTGCTCGAACAGCGGCATGGGCCAGCCGCGCTGGCGATAACGAATCGCATCCGAATCCCAGTAGGCGCCCTTGACGAGCCGAATGGTGATCGGGACCTGTCGACGGGCGGTCCATGCTAAGAGCTTCCGCACATCCTCCTGGGTATCTGTTCGATAGGCTTGCAACGCAATCCCGGCGTGCGGGAATGTCCGGTAGGCCTCTTCCGAAAACATCCGCATGAAGGTGGCGAGAGTCAGATCCTTGGTATCCGACTGCTCCATATCGAAGATCACCGAGGCGGGGAGAGTGCAGGCCGTATTCAAGAGCGGCCGCAGACGGGCCGCGAGCGCGTGATAACTACCTTCGGGATCGATCGAATCGAGCTGCGAATAGAGCGCGGAAATTTTGATCGAGAGCTGCACACGGGGGAGCGGGCCCAGATGATCCCGTTCAAGCAACGGCGTAGGCGACCAGGCCGCACAGACTTCACCCAGTCTATCCAACGCCGCAAGGCAATGATCACGATATCGATCCGCTTCCCGCTCGCTGACGGTCGCTTCCCCCAGTAAATCGACTGAAAAGGCCCGCCCGTCGTTCCACAATGTATGGAGAGTCGGAACGGCTTGTTCGATGGAGGCTCCGGCGATAAAGGATGTCGCCATCTGTTCCACCTGATGCCGGATGGCCTTTCCACTCAACGCGGCGCCCAGCCTGGTGGAGGCGAGCGCCCTGAGACCCCACTGCACGCCGAACAAATGCCGGCTCATGTCGCCGAAGTATTCCTCCGCGACACGGATGACCTGCGCATCATCCCGTAGCACCGGCAGCACATCGATGAATCGGAACAACTGGAACTTAAAGGCAGGATCTTTCATTGCCAGGTTGATGGCCGCTTGTGACCACCAGCGGGAATCGAACAGACCGGGAGCCTGCCCGCTGGAACGTCGTGCCAAGTCCTCGCCGATGATGCGGATCCGGGGTTCGAGGAGGGCAGGGTCGAGAGTCATCGAGTCCTCCGGGCGGCCACGAAGGGCGCTTCTCTGCAGTATACACTGCGCTATCCGACTTGAAAATTTGACTGCGATTTCTTTAGCAGACGCCCCGTTTGCCCGGACTCGCCCTCTTCTTCATATGACGGCGCATTGGGAGAACGAGTTACGCACAAGATTCGAAGGAGCACGATAGCCGGCTCACCGTCTCGCCGGCGTGCGCGAACGTGACGCTCTGTATTCAGCGCGTCGCGCACCTCGCTGCGGACGCGCTGGACGGTCTTTTGAACATCCTGCTCGCATATTCCTTATCATCTCCCATGTGCCGCAGCTGTCCTCTCCAATCGAGAATCATGTTGCGTCCAGTGCCCCATTTCTTTTCGTGGACTCGATAGCTTAAGATGGCATTGGAT
>JACCYV010000325.1 GCA_013696305.1 Nitrospira sp. | reverse complement strand
CGCGCCCACCCAGGACAAGATGCGGGGCAGCCGTACCGTGGTCTGTTCCATGGCTGGCATTTTCTCTTACCCGGCGACCGAACTCGGAATAGGTCATCATCAGCACATCGTCCCAGGCGCCCTGTTTTTGCATCGCTGCACGAAAGGCCATCAACGCTTGGGCAAGTTCATCCAGCATTCGATGCTGCGCAAGCCGTTGTCCGGCATGGGTGTCGAAGCTCCCATGAGTGACTTTGATCACCGCGACGGGAACATGCGCTGCGATCAACTTGGCAGCCACCTCAAGTTGCTTGCCGATCCTGCTGAAGGGAAAATCGACCCCCAACGGTAGCGCCTGTTGGACGCGGCCCCGCAGATCCATCCCAGCAAAGGGAGATCTCACGCCGCACATTCAGGATATGAGTCAACGAGCGGTTTGTCGTCAGTAAAGAGAACGGCCTTATTGATCCGGCCTGTTGCAAAAAATGCTCGGGATCGTGCAGAGAAATGGTCCGTGTCTGTCCTCCACTTAACGGACCGGCATCCCCTTTACCGAGAAGAATGCCCTCCGCGGTAAATACAGGCGACAAAGGGAATTGTTCAAAGACTCTCGACAACCATCCTTCATCCGCTACCTGCTCGCTGCTCGAGGCGGTCTCCCAGATTTTAATCGCGCGAAAATGTGAACGATTAGGTCTCGGATACCCGACACCGTTCACCACCACCAGTTGCTTGCTCTCCCACAGGGGCATCAAGGGTGCCAACGCCGGATGAAATCCGAATTTTGGCGTGAGTTGACGAACCTGGTCGCGCGGAATGGCTAACTGTGGCCGGACGCGGTAATAGGCGCTATCTTCGAATGGCACGAGGGTGTTGAGACCATCGTTGCCTCCATGGAGTTCGACGAGCACCAACATTCGGTCTTGAACGCGTCGACCCGGGAGCGGCTCATTCGCCTGCGTAGCCCATAGCCGTTCCAGCCAGAATGGGCGCAAAAGAACCAACGGCAGCGCCACGGCGGCTTTCAATATCTCGCGTCGCTGCAGCCCATTCTGGATCATGACGGCCTCATTTCAGTTGATAAACGGGATCGAGAACCAATTGGCGAACGGCGTGGCCGCGCTCCTCCCGTGCAGCCAATGGTTGCACGGGGCTGAGCGGAAGCAGAGTCGTCTGGATGATGCCGATGGGTTCCATCGCCAACCAGGTTGCGCCATGCGCGTGGCTCCTCCCACCCATCCCCTGCCCCTCTACATGACCAGTTTCATGCCCGCGAATGGCACGATGCAGCATCTGCGTCCGGTCCAGGAGGCACGCGGTGGTAATCCATCGCGTGCCGCCAGGCCACCCTTTGACGTTGGGAGGATCAAACAGGTCCTGTCCAAGCCGGCGCCCGTAACGGACGAATGGCAACGGTTCCTCGATCGGCAGGTTGAATAATCGCGTCGTGCCTATCGTGAGGTCCACCGGAGACTTGATCAGGCAGCCTCGATTCTCGGGCGCCCAGAAATGCGGCGTCAAGAGGAGCGCGTTGAGGAGGGCTGCAATGTCGTAGTTTTTCTGTCTGAACAAATTGGCGAGACGGTCGACCTCCGCCGAATCAGGTTCATCCGAAATAAATTCATGCCACAACTTGCGGGCCAGAGTGCGTGCCACCTGAGGCTGCTCGAGTGTCAGAGACAGGATGTCGTCCCCGTCGAAATAGCCGGATTTGCTCAAGACCTCTTTTCGCCCGTCGTCGTGCCGGTGCCGTTCGATCCGGAATGCGCCGGTGCGATGGTCGAGGTGCCATCCGGTAAAAGCCCGTGCCGCCTGCTTGATGTCTTGTTCGGTATACTGTCCTTCTCCCAACGTAAACAGCTCAAACAAGTCGCGGGCAAAGTTTTCATTGGGATGCTCCTTGTGGCTGGTTTGTGTGTCGAGGTAGAGCAGCATGGCCGGATTCTTCGCGACAGCATGCAGTAGCGTGCGAAACGACCCCAGCGCGTGCAGCCGAAAGAGCACGTTCTGCTGGTACAAAAACGGTGGCCATTTCACCTTTCGCAAACTGGACGTGAAGTGGTTGTGCCACAACAGGGTCATGCGCTCCAACAGCGGACTGCGCGTGGTCAGCAGTTCCCGGTACCACCAACTTTTCAGTTCATGGCCCTCTTGCTTTCGTGCCTCACGAAAGGCCTTCCTCTCAATCTCGCTCCAGTGCTTGCGCTCGTTGGGCGGTGGGGGAAGCCGATCGATCCATGACGGCGGCGGAGTCTGGGCTTTGTGTGTGGGAATCGTCAGGGCTTGCGCGACCGCCGCGTCACGATCCAGCCGCATGAGTGATCGAATCTCGTCAGGGGTCCCGCCGAACCCGGTGCGGGACAGGAAATGGCGAGCCTCGTCGAAGGTCATGCCCATGATTACGGTCTCCCGAGCAGAGCCATAGCTCTCGTCTTAAGAACGAAGCCCGATCAAGCCGGTTGACGGGAATCATCTTCCCTTCATTACCTGGGCACCGTCCTAGTTGCCGCTGCTTGGTGACTTTTTGTAAGATCGCCCATGATTCGTCTCCTGCCGCT
>JACCYV010000322.1 GCA_013696305.1 Nitrospira sp. | reverse complement strand
CGCATCGGATCGGAGTATCCCGCCCCGATTGTAGATCATCGCCAAGCGCGCCAGGAATACTTGGACCTCGGGAAGCAGCCGGTGGCATCGTGACGAACACTCCGCTTCGTCTTGGTATCAGCCGTTGTCTCCTCGGAGAGGAAGTTCGATTCAACGGAGGACATAAGCGGGACGGATTTCTGACCGATGTGTTGGGCCAGTACGTGGAGTGGGTGCCGGTCTGTCCGGAGGTCGAGGCAGGACTCGGCACCCCCCGCGAAGCGATGCGGCTCGTCGGTGACCCGCGACGTCTCCGGCTTGTGACCATCAAAAGCGGGCAGGATCATACGCGTGTTTTCGAGACGATGACCAAGAATCGCCTGCGCGATCTTGAAGGACTGGACCTGTCCGGGTATGTTTTCAAGAGGGACTCGCCGAGCTGCGGCGTAGAACGGGTGCGCACCTACAACGAGCATGGCATGCCCAGTCGGAATGGAGTCGGGCTCTTTGCCCGGGCGTTTCTCGAGCGGTTCCCGCTGATTCCTGTCGAGGAGGAGGGACGGCTGTGCGATGCCCGGCTTCGAGAGAATTTCATTGAACGGGTATTCTGCTATCGGCGTTGGCATGACCTTGTCCAGAGTGGTATCACCAGGCGGGCGGTAATACGGTTTCACACGATCCATAAGTATTTGCTGCTCGCCCATAGCGCCCAGCACTACTCTCTCCTCGGCCGCATGGTGGCGCAGGTAAAAGAGTATCGCTCTAAAGATCTCGCCTGTCGGTATGGAGAGCTCTTCATGAAAGCCCTGGCGGTGAAGGCGACGGTACGCAAGCATGTCAATGTGCTGCATCATATTCTCGGGTATTTCAAGGAGCGGCTTGATGCGCAAGAGAAAGCCGAGTTATTAGGCGTGATCGGGGAATATCACCATGGACTGACGCCTTTGATCGTTCCCCTGACCTTGATCAAACACTACGTTCAGACGTTTGACGTCGGCTACATCCGCGATCAGGTCTATCTCAACCCGCATCCGAAGGAGCTCATGTTGCGAAACCATGTCTAGCAGGATGGCCGTAGCGAGGCTTCAGAACTACCTGGAGTCGACGACCGGCACGTGTGAGTGTGCACGAACATTAGGGATGCAAAGGAGTAATGACATGCCGACAACGACTAGAGGTGTGGTTTTGGTGGGTCATGGAGGGATTCCGAAAGACTGCCCCCCAGAGCTCGTGACGCGACTGAAGCGGTTGGAGGCGCAACGGAGGGCCGCGAAGCTGCCCCCCACGATGGAGGAGAATGAGCTGGATACGAAAATTCGCCGGTGGCCGAGGACGCCGGAGACGGACCCCTATCAAGCCGGGCTCGAAGCGGTAGCCGCGCAACTGCGTGCTAACCTCGGGGAGGTGCTTTTCGCGATAGCCTATAACGAGTTTTGCGCCCCGACGCTGGAAGAATCGGTGGAGCAACTTATCAAGCAGGGGGCGACCCAGATTACCGTCACGACGACCATGTTTACTCCGGGAGGATCGCATTCGGAAGTCGAGATTCCGGAAATCCTCGATCTTCTTCAGCCTCAGTATCCCGGAGTCCAACTCCGCTATGCGTGGCCGTTTGATGTGAATCTGGTTGCGAACACTCTCGCTGAGCAAATCAAACGATTTTCCTGACCGCTTCATCCGCATACATCCAACCGGCCGTGCGGCGCGTACTAAGTTGCATGGTGCAGGTGTGGTCTTCAGAGACGACAGCGAACATCTCGTTGAATGTAACGGAACCGTCGGTCCGGCGAAGGCTTGCGATCATCAAGGTGTAGAGGGGGACATTGTAGCTTGCGCCGGGGATCACACCCGAACAGGCGCTGGATGACGTGCCGAAACGGCTCGAGCCGGCGGAAGACCACTAGGCCAATGAATCCATCATTGGGTTCGTGCGTAAAAGAATGACATGAGCGGAGGGCTCCAACGTGCAATCAGTTGTCGAGCGATCCACACAAACCTATGGCCGGTTGAACGTGCAATCGCTGGGATTGTTGAGCGACCTGTATAGCGACGACCTCGAGTTTCAGGACCCCTTTCATCATCTCACGGGTCTCTCCGCTCTCAGACAATATTTTGAACAACTCTATGCGCGGTGGAGTTCTGTACCTTCGCGTTCGAGGAGGAGGTGGGACAAGGCGATCGCGCGGTACTGACGTGGACCATGTCACTGAGGCATCCGAGGTTGAATGGAGGAAAGTTAGTGACGGTTCCCGGTTCGACGCACATTCGATTTCATGACAAGGTTTTCTCTCACCGGGACTACTTCGATGCCGGGGCGATGCTGTACGAGCAGCTTCCGCTGATTGGAACGGTCATCCGGATTATCAAGGATCGAGTCTGAACTATGAGTCGCATCAGCGTCAAAGGGCGGCGAGTGTGGGTCACCGGGGCCTCGACCGGCATCGGCAGGGCGGTCACAGTGGAGCTCGTCCGTCGAGGTGCCACCGTCATCGTCTCCGCGCGGAATGAGCCGGCACTGACCGAACTTGCCCGTGAATGCGGTGAGGATCGCGTCATAGTGCTTTCGTTCGATGTGACCGACCGCCGGGCCAACCAGCGAGCTGCGGACGAGATCCATCGGCGCCTGGGGGGTCTCGATCTGACATTCTTCAACGCCGGCATCTGCGAATACGTCGATGTCAGGAAGTTTGACAGCGCCCTCTTCGAACGGACCATGCGCACCAACTTTCTGAGCATGGTCTATGGCATTGAGGCCGTGCTGCCGCTGCTCCGGCAGTCGCCATCTCCGCAACTCGTGGGGATGAGCAGCACGGTAGCCTATGGTGGCTTGCCGCGAGCTGAAGCCTATGGAGCGTCAAAGGCGGCGATCAAGAATCTGTTCGAATCGCTGCACATCGATTTGTTGTCCGACGGCATCAGCGTCTCCGTGGTATGCCCGGGCTTTGTGCGGACGCCGCTCACCGACCGAAACGATTTTCCGATGCCCTTCCGGATCAAGGCCGATGAGGCAGCCAAACGGATCGTCGATGGAATCGAGGCCAAGAGGCCGGAGATTCATTTCCCCAAGCGATTCAGCCTGCCCTTCAAGCTGCTGACCTTGCTCCCCAGCCGCTGGTACATCGGATGGTGCGCGAAGATAGTGACGCAGCCATGAAACTTGCCATCGTCGGAACCGGCATTGCAGGCATGACGGCGGCTCATCTGCTGCATCAGAACCATGACCTCACCGTCTTTGAAGCCGGTGAGTACATCGGCGGACATACAAACACGGTTGAGGTGGAACGACAGGGGATGACCTACGCGGTCGATACAGGGTTTATCGTGTTCAACGACTGGACGTATCCGAACTTCATCGCCCTGTTGGACCGCCTGGGGGTTGCGTCACAGCCGAGCGACATGAGTTTCAGCGTCCGTTGCGACCAGACCGGGCTGGAGTACAACGGCGCCACGTTGAACAGCCTGTTTGCTCAGCGGCGTAATCTGCTGCGGCCGTCGTTCTATCGCATGATCCTCGACATCCTTCGTTTCAACCGGGAATCGCTCGAACTCCTGGATCAGCCGGGCCCCGGTCCCTCTCTTGGCGCTTACTTGGAGCGCAACCGGTACTCCCAACCGTTTATTCGACACTATATTGTCCCCATGGGAGGGGCGATCTGGTCGGCCGGCCACGCCACCATGTGGGAGTTTCCGGCGCGCTATCTTGTTCAGTTTTTTAAAAACCACGGGATGTTGTCGGTCGATGAACGACCCGCCTGGCGGGTCATCACCGGCGGCTCGCAACGCTATGTTGAAACGCTGGTGCATCCCTTCCGTGATCGAATCCGGCTCCAGTCTCCGGTGGAATCGATCAGCCGCTTTCCGGATTGGGTCGAAGTGCGGGGACGTGACCGCTGCGGGACCTATCGGGCGGAACGATTCGACGGCGTCGTCGTTGCCTGCCATAGCGACCAGGCGCTGGGGCTGCTCGCTGATCCGTCTCCATTGGAGAAGGACATTCTTGGAGCCATCCATTATCAGCGGAACGAGGCGGTTCTGCATACGGATCGGTCGCTCCTGCCGAGGCGTCGCCTCGCCTGGGCCGCCTGGAACTATCACCTGTTACCCACGCAGCCGGACCGCGCCTTGGTGACATACCACATGAATCAACTCCAGGGGCTGGCGGCACCCTGTGAGTTTTGCGTCACGCTGAACCATACGGACGCGATCAATCCGGCGACGATCCTGAAACGCATCACCTATCACCATCCTCTATATACCCCTGAGGCCATTGCCGCGCAGCAGCGGCATGGAGAGATCAACGGGAAGAACCGCACCTTCTACTGCGGCGCCTATTGGGGGTTTGGGTTTCACGAAGACGGCGTCAACAGTGCCATGGCGGCCTGCCATCCCCTGGAGAAAGGCTAGCATGAAGAGCTGCGTCTACGAGGGAACGGTGAGGCATCGCCGCACTGCACCTGTCCATCTGCGTTCCGGTATTCGATCTTTATGATGTACCTGAATCTGGTCGAGTTACCTGACCTGTTCCGCAGACGGTGGCTCTGGTCCGCTTATACACCCAACTTGGCCTGGTTGAGGCAGAGCGACCATCTTGGCGATCCCCGAATTCCCTTGGATCGCAACGTGCGCGACCTCGTCGAGGCGAAGACCGGGTACCGGCAGGCCGGTCCGATCCGCCTGCTGACGCATCTGCGATACTTCGGCTACGGCTTCAATC
>JACCYV010000300.1 GCA_013696305.1 Nitrospira sp. | reverse complement strand
CTCCACAGCCGATCGCCGCGTTCGGGTGCGGTTGCTGCGCGAGCGACCGATCATCGAGCAGGAGATTGCCGTTGCAGGATGTGATCCTGCGATCAACATCGCGAGTGAGTATCTCCGCCGGCAAAAGGACACCTCGACGGTTGTCGGGTGGTCGATGGGCAGCGCGGCGGCGCTCGAGGCGCTCAAACGCAAAGAAGTGCACATGGCGGGTGTACATATCCTGGATGCCAAGACCGGCGAATCCAATCTGCCGTACCTTCGACGCCATCTTCAGGGGGACGACTATATCGTGGTGACCTTCGCCGCCTGGGAAGAAGGGCTCATCGTTCGAGGAGGTAATCCTAAAAGGATACGCGGCGTCGATGATCTGGTCCGTCCGGATGTTGTGCTGGTGAACCGCGAAGAGGGTGCCGGGGCGAGGATGCTATTGGATCAGCGACTCCTGACTTTGGGAATCAAGGGGACGGGTCTCAAGGGATACGGGTCGTTTGTCAGCTCTCACTTCGAAGTCGCCCGGCATATTGCAGAACATCATGCCGATGTCGGAATCGGGATACGGTCGGCGACCCAGATTTTCGGCCTCGAATTCATTCCCCTGCAGCAGGCTCGCTATGACCTGGTGCTTCCTAAGCGGTATTTAGCCGGCCACCCGGGGCTCTCTCATCTCCTGGACGCCATTGCCAGCCGTCAGTTCAGGACGGAAGTCGAAGCCTTGGGCGGGTACGACATGACAGAGACCGGGAAAACGCGGAGTCTCCGTGCAGGCTAAACTGCAGTATATCCGGCGTCAGCAGCGCTGTATGAAGGACTAGCATCATTTTTCGACGCGGAGGTATCGATGAAGAGGTGCGGTCACATTCGGAGTTCGACCAGGATCATCCTATGCCTTGTCGTGTCATGCCTGGCCCCGTTCCTTACCGATTACCTGGGCGCGATGGCCGGTGAGCCGTTTGTGATCGCGGCCTCTCCCAGCCTGAAGGACTTGCTCCAACGTCTCGGCAACGGGTTTGAAAAGACTCATCCTGATGTTCGGGTTCAGCTGTATGTCGACTCCGGGTTGAACCTCCGGCAAACCATCGCCGGCATGGAAAACAGCATGGTGGGGCAGTATTTCATCGAAAGAGGCCCGATCCATCTTATCGCGCCGGGAGGCGATGAGCTGATTACGCGACTGGAGCAGAAATATTACGTGTTGCCGGGCACCACACGGCCTTATGCCTTGGATCAGCTTGTCGTCGTCGTGCCGGAGTCCTTGGTCGAGGCGCCGGAATCTCTCGACGCCGTCAGTCGTGGAACGACCAAGCTGGCGGTTGCTGATCGGTCGCGGACGCGACTCGGCACGCAGACGGGTGACATGCTTCAGGCGCTCGGTCTCAACGAATCTCTCAAGGGACGGTTGGATGTGGCGACGGATTCGCGAGGGGTGTTGGATCATGTCCTGAGCGGACAGGCAGACGCGGGCATTATCTACCGGCATGAGGCGGTGCGACAACAGGAACGGTTGCGGGTAGTCGCGATCGTAGATAAAGGGTACATACCGACCGTGCATTCGATGGCCATGGAACGATACTGCTCCAATCGTTCGCTGTGTGAAGAGTTTCTGACCTATATCCAAAGCGCCGAAGGACAGACCCTTGTGCGTCAGGCCGGATACGCGATACCTGCCGGAAGGCCTCAGTAAATAATTTTTTTGGGCTATGAGCAAGAATACAATAATTTAATTCTACTATAAATTATCAGAACTACCGCTGGGGAGGGGCAATGAGGAAACAAATAATCGGGATAGCTTGGCGACGCGCGACCCTGCTGGCGTTCGCTCTTGCATGGACAACGGAGTTGACGATGACGGGATGCGCCAGACTGCCTTACACCACGCGGACGGTCCATGAGGATGAACGGGTCGTCGTAAGCGTGCACCAGGAGGTGGAGCCGCGCGCCTACACACACCCGATCCAATTGAGCGGTGCTGATATCGCTGGCGTGCTCAGAGGCTTTTCGATACGTGAACAACAGCGGTTGCCTTTACGCTGGTTCGCCGAAGAGGTCCCACCGAAGCCCCTCCTTCGAGAAGACGAAATTCAAACTCTTGCGCCGTATCTTTCAGAAACCTTTCAACAACTGGGAACGAATCAACGGGCACACTTCGAAGTCCGGAGCCCAGGGTATAACCCCCGTTATCGCCGCGATGTCGTGGCGGGCTGGGTGGCAGTTCGTGAGCCCTATCTGTACCTGACCGTCGAATATTTTCACAGTCAGATTCCGACTCAACAGTCGGATGCCTACGACTACAACTATCCCACCCCGCCGCCGAAACCTGGAAACTACATCCTTTATTTCGAGCCTGGCCGATTTTGGGTCACCGACGACAAGGGTGCTCGTGCGGTCGAAGTTCGCGGGTTTTTGAAATCAGGAGAAGCTGGCGGGCCCGGGCGGCAGTGATCTGCCTGTCGTCAAGCTCTCACACACAATCACGACCCCCGGGTGATAACAGCCTGATCACGACAGGAGACGAGCCATGAACAGCCGATCGGGATTCCTCCATATTTACTGTGACCCGGTTATGTTTCGAAGAATCTTTCTCCTGATGGCTATTGTGATTACCTTTTTGCTTGGCGACTCCATTATGAGCTTTGCGGCGGATGCCGGCAGATTGGTGGAAAAAGACGGCAAGTACGTCTTCGTCGAAAGTATGGATCCCTCCATGAGACTGCTCCTCGAACGGTCCGTCAAGAGCGGCATGATCACGCAAGACGAATATAACCAGGTCGTCCGGGATTCCGAAGAACGGTCTCAACTCTTGATGCCGAGCTTCAAGGGTTGGTACGACCGGGGATTCAATCTTTCGTTTAATGACAACGCCTTTTTTTTGAAGATCCGGTTTCGCAGTCAGCTTCGTTATACGCAACGGTTCCGCAACGACGCCTGGCGCAATCCGGGAGAAGCCAAGAACTTTCCCGAGTTGCTAGGAGTGTTCGGCGACTATCGGGCCAATCGCTCAGAGAATTCCGCCTCGTCGTTCAATGTCAGGCGTATGCGGTTTTATTTCATGGGCCACCTGTTTGATCCGGACTTTAAATACTATATTCAGATGCGGGCAGAGACCGCAGAAAATGCACAGGCCCCTGGCTCTCTCTCACTCTTCGACGTAAATTTTACCTCCACGCATCTGAAGTGGGCGAATGTGCAATTCGGCCAGTACAAGGTCTTCTTCAACCGCGCACAGATCAATTCGACGGCGGCCATGCAATTTGCTGAACGCGCTTTGGTTCAGGATGCGTTCACCGCGAGCGGTCTCGATCGTCGTGATATCGGTATCACGATCATGAACGACGAAGAGCTGTTTCCGATCAGCTATTATTTCGGCGTCTTTAATGGAGCAGGGCCGAGTTTCAATCGGCTCGGTTCGTTTGCATCGGAAGAACCCTCCGTGAATTGTCCCGGCGGGCAAACCGGTGGGAATCCCTTCCCGTCTCCGGCGAATTGTGCGATCAATCAACGGAATCTGAACGCCAACCTGCGCTTCGATATCGATCGACTCATGTATGTGGCACGACTAAATTTTAATATCCTGGGACGGCCAGGGTATGGCGAAGGCGATCTGGCCTATTCTGAACAGCCGCAATTGGCGGTGGGCGGCGGCTATTCCTACAATCCCGGTGTGAACACCAGCACCAATAACGCCTTTGTCGGGATCGACCTGGCAAATTTGAATATTCGGCGCCAGCTGGCGGCGTTCGGGAACGGGCGACAACTCGGGCTGGGGATCGTGGATTATTCCACCTGGGCGGCGGATGGCGTGTTTAAATATCGCGGATTTTCCCTCCAGGGAGAAGTGTATTTCAAGAACATCATCCGTCATGAAAAAGGATTGACCTGTTTGAATACGACCTGTTCAGCCACGGCGCCCAATACATTCGGAAATGCCATGGGCTGGTATGTGCAGAGCGGTTATTATCTCATCCCTCGGACGCTGGAATTGGCCGGACGTTTTTCCTATTGGGATCCGGATACCCATTCAACCAATGATTTGATCAGGGAAACCAATGTGTCCTTGAACTGGTTTTTGAACGGGACCTACGATCATCAAATCATGGTGACGTACAGCAACACCCAGTTTGGCACGGGGGGTTATGCCATTGGCCGAAGCGCGCCCTTGCCGCCAGGATCGGGCACGGTTCCTCTCGATGCGATGGCCGGGACCTTGATCGAAAATGCGATTCGCATCCAATATCAAATCTTTTTCTAGAAAGAATGTGCTTGCGTGGAAGAAACATTCAATGGACCAACTCTCGTGTCATCGGCCGCCAGACTTTTTGTAAACGCTGTATGCCGGTTCTCTGAGAGTTCTCTCTGCGAAAGCGCTGAGTCCAGAGTGATCATGATATGAAAGGAGAGTCGAGCGTGTTTATCATGAAACAAAACGACATCAGATCGGTCGTGACTGGAATGTTCCTGACGATGGCGATGGTCTGTAGCGGTGGCGTGATTTCCTTGGCCGAAGCAGAGGACCTTACTGTCGCCGCTGCGTCCGATCTGAATTTTGCCATCAAGGAATTAATCGTGGAGTATGAGAAACAGAGCGGCCACCACGTAAAACTTTCATTGGGTTCGTCGGGGAATTTTTATGCGCAACTTCAGCAAGGGGCGCCGTTCGATCTGTATTTTTCAGCCGACATTGGTTATCCGAGGAAGTTGGAGGAAGCAGGTCTCACCGTGCCGGGGACACTGTATCGCTATGCGGTCGGACGTGTGGTGCTCTGGGCGCCGAAGAGTTCGTCGCTCGATGTCACGAAGGGGCTGACGGTGCTTCGGGACCCCGCGGTTCAGAAAATTGCCATTGCCAATCCGAAGCACGCGCCTTACGGGCGCGCGGCGGTCGCGGCAATGGAACATGAGCACATTTATGAGGAGATAAAAGATCGATTGGTACTCGGAGAGAATATTTCGCAAGCGGCTCAGTACATCGAGTCCGGGGCGTGCGATGTCGGAATCATTGCCCTGTCTCTGGCGATGGCCCCGGCGATGAAGAACGCAGGCAGCTATTGGCAGATCCCTGCCGAAAATCATCCACCATTGGAGCAGGGCGCGATCATTATGAAGCAGTCCAAGAACCAGGAGATTGCCCGACAGTTTCTGGATTTCATGAAGGGTTCGCGAGGACAGGAGATCATGACCCGTTATGGATTTACCTTGCCGAACTAGCCGAGCGCGATCGTTTCTTTATTCGCTGGCGCTTCTCATCAGTGGTTGCTCCGAGGCGGTGATGATGAGGCAAGAATCCGATCATCGGGGCATGATGACCTACAGCTATAAGGAAGATCGAGGCGGCCCCATGGGATCGCAATATCGAAAGCCGGCACTGGATGCGATCCAGGCCAAGTGCGGCAAAGGATCTCGAATCATCCGTGAGGGGGAGGTCAAGGGCTATACCAGTGCGGGTATGGGCATGATAGAAGGAACGGAGGACGAAGCGAGGGGCAGGCGGTGGGGAATTCAGTTCGAATGCAAGGTTGCCTCGGCAGCGAACGGGAGCGGCATGATTGACAAGGACAAGCAGCGTTAATGGTTTTGAGCGTCGGCTGAAATGTCTCAACCACAACACAACAGGAGGGCAGGATGAAACTGAGCGCGAGAAATCAATTACAAGGCCAGGTCGTCCGTATCACCGAGGGTCAGGCGATGGCGGAAGTTGTCGTGAAGGTGGGTAATTTAGAATTCGTGTCGGCGATCACCGAGGGGTCGGTGAAGGCCATGGAGGTCAAAATCGGCGATGCGGTCACCGTTGCAATCAAAGCGACTGACGTCATCGTTGGAAAATAGTGAAGGTTCAGCGGTGCGGCCACGCCACCTCGCTCTACCGCGCTGTGTCATAAGCCTCCGCGGCTAAGACCATGAACTGGATTGCGATTTGGGTGACCTTCAAGCTGGCTGCTCTCACGGCGCTGATCCTCCTGATGGTTGGGGTGCCGATTGCCTATTGGGTCAGTTTTTCACGGTGGCGCTGGAAATTCCTCATCGAGTCGGTGGTGGCACTGCCTTTGGTGCTGCCGCCGACCGTGCTCGGCTTCTACATTCTTGTCGCGATCGGCCCGCATAGTCCGTTCGGGCGCTGGTATACCGACCTGGTCGGGCACCCGCTGCCGTTTACCTTCGAAGGGCTCGTTCTAGCCTCGGTGCTGTATAGTTTGCCCTTTGCAGTGCAACCGTTCTCGGCCGCGTTCGACCAGGTGGATCGACGGTTGATCGAGACATCCTGGACGCTCGGCGTCTCCAAGTGTAAGACCTTCGTGAAGCTGATCGCGCCATTGTCCCTCGCCGGATTGATTACCGGTTTCGTCCTGAGCTTCGCCCATACGCTGGGCGAGTTTGGCGTGGTGTTGATGGTCGGCGGCAACATCGATGGCTCGACACGTACGGTCTCGATCGACATTTATGACGAGGTTCAGGCGTTGAACTACGCCGGAGCCGCAAAGACGGCCCTGTTTCTTCTGGTTGTGTCCTATCTCGTCCTCCTCATCGTCTATGCCATCAATCGCAATGTCTGGGCAGCATGGCCGCAGAAATAGACATCAATATCGTCAAGACTTTTCCGGGCCGTGCGACAATTCGCGCGCAAATCCGATACCCGCTCGAGGCCTCGACGGTGTTGATTCTGTTCGGCCCCTCGGGGTCCGGCAAAACGACGATTCTGCGAGCAGTAGCCGGGTTGGAGTGGCCGGAGGAAGGGACTATTCGGTTTGTGTCGAGAACGTGGCTGGATACCGCGTCCGCGGTCAGAGTCGTTCCGCAGGATCGGCACATCGGCTATATGCCGCAGGACTATGCGCTCTTTCCCACCTACACGGTCGCAGGGAATATCGCCTACGGACTTGGTCATTTGAATTCCCCTGACCGGAAAAAGCGGGTGGATGAAATGGTGGAGTTGTTTCAACTGCGCGGACTAGAGGCGGCAAAGCCCCGTGAACTTTCCGGAGGGCAACAACAGCGCGTGGCGCTCGCCCGGGCGGTCGCGCCTCGCCCGCTGTTGCTGCTGTTGGATGAACCTTTGTCCGCCTTGGACGCCCCGACTCGGCTCCACCTGAGGGGCGAGCTGCGAAGTCTCTTAAAACAGTTGGCGTTGCCTTCGATGATCGTCACGCACGACTGGACGGAAGCGCTGACGCTGGGTGATGTCATGGCGGTCGTGGGCGCCGGTAATGTGTTGCAGGTTGGGACGCCCCTTGACGTGTTCAGCCATCCGCAGAATGCGGAGGTGGCGCACGTCGTCGGGGTGGAGACGGTCGTGAAGGGTCGAATAGAGGGGATGGTGGACGGCATGTTCCGTGTCAGCGTGAACGGCACCATGCTGACAGTCGTGAAGGCTGAGTCTACCGCAGCGGATGTCTTTGTCTGTATCAGGGCGGAGGACGTGGTGTTGGAGCGAGGACGCGCCGATGCAAGTAGCGCGCGGAATCATCTCGCGGGGACGGTGACCACTGTCACAGCGCTTGGGGCATTAGCGCGGGTGACGATCAATTGCGGATTTCCCCTCGTGGCCATGGTCACTCGCTCGGCCGTGGAGGAATTTGAGCTGGTCTCCGGTCTCCCTGTGGCGGCCGCGATCAAGGCCGGAGCCGTTCATCTCGTCTCAAGGCAGGGCGATTAGAGGGGGGTGAACAGAGTGTCTGTACCAGCGCGCTGATATTTCCCTAATGAGTCGGCTAGAAGGCGCCCGTGATGCTGGTGCCAAACTTGTCCCGCACGATGGGTGTGGCTTCTTCAAGGTTCAGGTTTTTTTGAAGCACATGGGCCACTGATCGCATTTTGTAGGTGCGCAACGGACCGTTCTTTCCCTGTTCGGTGACCAGAACGTCCGCGACGCAAAGATAGGTCGTGTCTTCGCTCTGCGGCGGCTGAGTCATGCTCGGGTAGCCGCCCCTGCCGCTCATCGCCATGCGCATCATGGCGTTCATGTCCGGCATCGCGCCGCCACCCATCGCCATGCCGCGCATCGCTTGGATGTTCATACCGCCCGGGAACATTCCTCCCATGGTATCCAAATCGGTTCCGCCCGCGACCACCAGCGGCGTTCCTCCGCTGCCGATGCCCGCGCCGAAGCCGGCCTTGGCGACCGTTTCTGGCTTCACCCCATCCCCCGCTTTGTGACAATAGACCACTTGGGTCTGCAGCCAGTAGGCGGCGTCCACGGGGTCCTTGACCACGTCGTAGCCTTTCGCGCTCAGTCTGGCGGGAATATCTGAAGGCGTGGCACCCTGGTTTTCAGAGGTGTTACGGATCTGCACGAAAATGGTGCGCGCACCGCTCGGCGGTAGGAGAATGGACGTGTCATTGACCAATCCGGAGCGCAAGACGTTGCTGCAACCGGTAATCAAGAACAGGCAGGCAAGGAAGCAGATTTTTGCGGTGTGGTAGAGGTTCGCCTTCATTGTCTGTTTATAAAAGAGGTCAGAAATGTCCCGCCACGGCTGCGCTGAGTCGTTGTTGCACCAAGGGAGTGGCTTCCTGCTCGTCGAGTTTCTTTTGGTGCACGCTGGCTGCTAGACGGGTTTGAAAGACACCCGAAGGGGGCGGCGCGCCAGGCTGTGAAAGGGGCAGACTCCCTCCGATTTTCACCCGCTCCGTGATTTGAAGATCGGCCACGCAGGCGTAGTTGATGTTTTCATTCACGTTGGGCCGCGACGGTCCGCCGAACATATTTCCTACGGCGTTCCCGATTCCCTCGGCGGCGTTGAGTCCCATGCTGGCGGCGCCGCCCGCCAGCGCGCCCTGTGGACCGGCCATGCTCGCCATCCCCGCCAGCCCGTGCAATCCCGACATGATGGAACTGCCGATCCCCGATCCGTAACCGCCGGCGACCATGCCCTCAACAGGTAATTCGACCTTGGTTTGATTGCAGTACACAATGTTCGTCAGCACGACGTAGGCAGCAGTCTGGGGATCCTGCACGACCTGGTACCCTTTTGTGCTCAGGCGCGCTGCGAGGTCATTTAACGATGCGGCTTGATTGTCGGAGGAATTCCGATTTTGGAGGAATAGCGTTTTCGCCGTCGAAGGCGGCAGCATGACGCTGTTGCTGGTGAGCAGGTCGGTATCCCGAACGTTGGACGCACAGCCGGTCAATA
>JACCYV010000286.1 GCA_013696305.1 Nitrospira sp. | reverse complement strand
CCCGATCAACATGTCGCGTTTCTCAAGAGCCGCAAGATCGACTTGACGGGGTTGGAGCGGCGGCCTGGCGCCACATTCCGCTGGAAAGGCGCCTATTCGCATCAATTGAACGAAGCCCAGACGCTCGACACACGTCTGAACGTGTTTGAAACGTTTCGTCCGAAGATTCCCGCCCAGTATGGTGCGCCGGAGGTGCTTTTCCTGGGGAATATCGATCCGGAATTGCAGCTTGATGTGCTACAGCAAGTGAAACGACCGCCGTTGGTCGCCTGCGACACGATGAACTTCTGGATCAACGGCAAGCGGGATGCGCTCTGGAATGTGCTGCAACACATCGACATTCTCATCATCAATGACGGCGAAGCGCGCGCGTTGGGTGAGGACACGAATCTCGTCAAGGTGGCGAAGAAAATTCTCTCGCGAGGGCCCAAACACTTGATCGTAAAACGTGGTGAATATGGCGTGCTGATGTTCAATGAGCAGCATGTGTTCGGCGCACCGGCGTTCCCCTTGGATGACGTGCGGGATCCAACCGGTGCGGGCGATACCTTCGCCGGGGGATTTCTGGGGTATTTGGCGGCGACCGGAAACCGGTCGCCGGACGCGATGAGGCAAGCCATCATCTTCGGGAGCGTCATGGCGTCGTTTACCGTAGAAGCCTTTAGCCTTGACCGATTGAAGGTCCTAGATTACAAAGAGATTGAGGCGCGATTCAAAGAGTTCAAGCGGCTCACCCACTTCGAGGACATCGGAGCATGATGACGAGTCGTCCGGTTCAGAATCGATCGGTGCGAGAAGCGCGGGGAGCGGCTGCTCCCTGGATGCTGATGCTGGTGGGACTCTGCATGCTATCAGGTTGCGTCAATGAAGAGAACCTGCGCAAGTCGAAAGGGTTTTATCAGGAGGGGATCGCGCGACTGAATTCCGATCAACAGCAAGCCCATGTGTCCTTTCAAAAAGCCGTCAAGCTGAACCCTGACAACAAGGAAGCGCACTACGGCTTAGGGCACATCTATTCCTCACAGGGACGATTCAAATTAGCCGAAGAATCCTTCCGGGAGGCGATCCGCATCGACGGCGATTATGCCGAGGCGCATACGTACCTCGGACAAGTGCTCATGAATCAGGATCGTTGGAAAGAGGCGATTGTGGCCTACCGCCAGGCACTGAGTAATCCTTTGTATCCGACGCCGGATCTGACACGACTCCACTTGGGGAAAGCCCTCATGCATGAGGGCGATCTGCAGGGCGCTATGGAGGCCTTGGAAGATGCGACGACCGTCACGCCCCCGAATGTTCCTCCCGCCATGCTGCAATTGGAGTTGGCGCGCGTGTATCACCAGCTCGGGTTCGATGTGCGGGCACGCGAGGCCCTCTCGAAGGTCTCGACGTTGGATAAGAGCGGAGAACAGGCAGCCGCAGCGCAAGAATTGCTCGGCAAGCTCAAACCATAGGCGGATACCATGGAATCAGTGGGTGAATTTTTTCGGCAGGTACGCGAAACGAAAGGGCTGACCGTCGACGAGGTGGCCTCGAAGACCCGCATCCGCGCGGATTTCGTCCAGGCCATCGAAGAGGGAAATTTTGCCAAATTACCCGATCAAGTGTTCGCTCGTGGGTTTGTTCGGTCCTATGCGCGTTCACTGGGGTTGGATGAGGAAGATGCCATTCATCGATTCGTTCAGTCGGCCGGGGCGTTTTATGAAAAGCAGGGCGAGAGAGAACGACTGAGACAGCGGCAGGTGGAAGAGGAGCGGCGTCGAAAGGCCAATCGCAAAGCGGTGGGTATCGCCATTGCCGTGGCCATTGCGACGCTGATCTTTTTACTGAGCCGCGAGCAATCATCAACACTCGTGCGTCGATCCGGGTCGGATGTGCCGATGCCCGCTAAGAAAAGCGCACCGTTCGGCAAGGACGCGCGCGAGTCGTCGCGTTCCGGATTGGACCTTCCGCCACCCATCGCCTCAGTGACAAAGCAGGGTGAGCCGGGAGTGTTACCGCCGAAGTCGACCCAGGAAAAACTACAGGCCCCGCTATCTCCCGCTCCTGCCGTAGTGGCCAAGGCGCCGGTACAGCCGGAAACGGTCCCTGCTCATTCTGCTCCATCGATGGGTTCTGATGGCCCCCTTGCAGGCCTGTCGATCAACGGCCCTGCCGGGTCTGATGGCCCTCTTGTGCTCGATCTTGATGCGACTGAGCTGAGTTGGGTGGTGGTTCAGGTCGATTCTGGCAGCCCACAGGAAGCACTGCTGCGTCCAGGTGAGAAGGCCCAGTGGAAGGCGCAGGACCAGTTTACCGTCACGCTCGGCAATGCCGGGGGAGTCCACGCCGAATTGAACGGCAGGCCGCAAAAGGCTTTTGGTCCCAGTGGAAAGGTCGTACGGGACGTGGTTCTCAAGCGCTGACGCGTTGGGCCGCAAGAATGTCCTTTTTCGTGCTGCCGTTCGCATTCCTGCCAGGGTAGTCTTATCGCTTTCATCTTCACGGTGCCTCTCCCTCGGATGAGGCGGGCGTGGAGCTCCGGGGCGCAAAAGTGTCACGCTCAGCAGCGATTACGTAGTTACCGGGCGCCATCATCCTAAAAACCGCCCCAAATCTCGCCCTTCGCCCTTCCCCATTTTCTGGCATGCCCTTTGAGTAATTGCTGAGTCGGCATGGACGAGAGAGCGAGGTACAGGCCGCCCGTTCCCTTGACAAGACAGAAAATGCGTTGTTATAGTTCGCCTGTTTTGTCGGCTTGTATTCTGATTTTGCCCTGCTGTTTCATACTAGATCGTCATGGTTCACGTGGTGGGTTCAACACAAAGGAGGAGTTGTGATGGGGTATCTTTTTAAGTTTTTCGGCGTGTGTGCGGCCGTTACCTTGTTGTCCGTGACGGTGGTGGGTGCAGAGGAAAAAGATCCGTTGAAGCCCCGTGTTGCGCCGGATCAGATGGCGGACGCGAAGGCGATGAAGAATCCAGTTGCTTCAAACCCGGAAAACATTGCCAAGGGCAAGGCACTGTACGAGGGCAAGGGCACCTGCTTCAATTGTCATGGGAAGGAAGGTAAGGGCGACGGCCCTGCCGGCGCGATTTTGAATCCGAGCCCAAGAAACTTCACCAACTGCAAATTCCACAAAAAACGGAAAGACGGCGAACTCTTCTGGGTGATCAAGAACGGCAGCGTGGGAACCGGCATGGTGTCGTTGATCCCGGCGGCAATCACGGAAGAAGAAGCCTGGACCATCATCAATTACGAGCGAAGCTTCTGCAAGGGCGGAGAAGAATAGGTCGTTTCTTCAGCGAGCAGGCTGAACAAAAAGAGGCAGCGAGGATATCCTCGCTGCCTCTTTCATTTTTTTATACCGATTGCTGTGGGCAAGATTGGTGTGATGGTAGCCGCGAGAAATTGGGACAGATGGATACCGGCTCTGCGGATTCTTCGAAGCTTTGTTCCGATCCCGCAAGGAGGCCGGAGCTCGGTTACCTGTTAGGGATGTTCGAATGCAGGAATAGCGGGCGGCTTGGTGAGAATCAGGTCCAGGTTCCTATCGGAGGAGCGCGACACCGGCAGCACTTGTGGTTGTTGCTCTTGCTTGAACGTGCTCCGGGCCATCATCGGCACCGTGCGAGTGACATACGCTGTCACCTCGCCGATCGTCACCTCACCGTTGCGGTTGAGGTCCGCTTCGCCGCGAAGCCCACGCAAGAGATAATACGTGAACAATCCGTGACGCAACGTGTCTGATTCCAAGCTTTTCCCGAAGCCCGTAGTGGCCAGGACGTGAAGGACCGACCCATTGGCTGCCGGCCATTTTGGCAATGATACCTTTGTCCGTCCATCGGCTCCGTTTTTCAGCACGGTCCCATCGAATACGAACAGGATTTGTTTGGCTTTGAGTCTTCCCAGAGCGGTCTCCAAGTCTTTGAGCGGATACAGGCGTGTGGTGGCTTCTAAGGCACCGTCATACGGGATCAGAAACGTCTCTCCCGCAGGTGAGACGATGGCCTGTCCGGCGAAGTAGACCATGACGACCGAATCCTTCGTGATTTTGGATGGCAGCCAATCGAGCAATGCTTCTTCAATGTCCGGGCGTAACGCGCTCCAGTCTTGCAACAGTCGGACATTGCTCCGGGGTAATCCACCCAGCGACTGGAAGTAGGTGGCGACCATCTCGGCGTCGAGGGCCGCATATTTTCGTGCAGGAACCTGCTGCTCCCGATAGCTGCTGAGGCCAATCGAAAGCAGAAAGTCTCCCGGTCGCTGAAACCCTGTCGTCATGGCGGGGATCTGATCCACGTCACCGGTGTTCACGCCCGTTGGTTGCACAGAGGCGAGCAGCGTTTGCGGAGGCAGGGCGCCGTGACCGCCGATACCTGACAGCGACACCTGAAATTCCGCTTGTTGCGGATGCAGCGATTGCGGCATGGTCGCGATGAACTCGAGAGACTTTGAGCTGCCCGGTTCGATGGTGCCGGCGGACAATTTAGTAGCCGGAAACTGGGTGATCAGGATCGGCGGACCGGCCAGGTGGACGGCAATGTTTTGCACCGCCTGGGGACTTGTATTGACGACGTCGACCCGCACGCGGATCCGTTCGCCGCCTTCGAGAATCAGGTTGCTGTTCTCATCTAAGAGCGTGGCCTTGAAGGACAATGCGTGCACCGGTGCGACCGGTCCTGCAGGGGGAAGACCTGCCGGTTGCGAGTCAACTCCGGCAGAGACGACAGACGACGGCCATGCCGATGTCGTATTGGTGGGGTCGAGGAGCACTCGCGCCTCCTGCATGAACTGGGCGGCCAGCATGGTGGAGGTATCTTGCACAATGGGATCTACGAGGTAATCACAACGTTGCTGAGTCAGTTCGAGTTGCAACCGCTCCTTTCGCGTGGCCTGCAAGGG
>JACCYV010000261.1 GCA_013696305.1 Nitrospira sp. | reverse complement strand
CCATCAGGCGAGGCAAGATAGGCTTCGGAGAGTGCCAGGCCGGTTTGGAAATGGCGGGCAATCGTTTCTTCGGTGACCTGCTGCCAGGTGATGTAGATGCAGAAGGCCTGAAAGGTGTGGGCCTGGGAATGCCGGCCGGCCAGCGCGAGCAGTTGCTCGTAGGCGTCGCGGGCCGTGGCTCCGGCGTTGGAGGAAAAAATGCCTTCGAGTTCGACGGCCCGTTCCCAATCAGTTCCGAGTTCAAGTTCCGATTCCTGAAGCGTGTCTTGAGCGGCCAGAGCGGCATCGAATTGCATGGATCACTCTTTCGTGAAGCGTGATAGGTGGAGCGTATGTCGGTTATTCGTGCCTGCCGGATGCGAGCCGGTCTCACCTCAGCATACGCGGGGAGATAAAAGCAGGTCAATGAGGTCGAGCGCTTGAGTCGCGCGCTGCTTGTAAAAAGTGAATTGATATCGAGATGATGGTCCTTCAACCTGTGCGGTGAATGATTGTGAGGTGGTTATGGCAGAAAAATCGGTCATGCTCCCGCTTGGAACGAGCGCGCCTCCGTTTACGTTACGGGATGTAGTGAGCGGGCAGGTCTGCTCGCTCGATTCGTTCATCGGAAAATCCGCCTTGCTGGTGATGTTCCTCTGCCGCCACTGTCCCTATGTCCTGCACATCCAAGCAGAAATCGCAAAGCTGGGACAGGACTATGCGGAGACCGGCCTAGGTATCGTCGGCATCAGCAGCAACGATCCGGGGCATTATCCCGATGACGCTCCGGAACGGCTCAAGGAGATGGCCGAACGCCTCGCGTTTCGCTTTCCATTCTGCTTCGACGAGACTCAGGAAGTGGCGAAGGCGTACAAGGCCGCCTGCACGCCGGACTTTTACTTGTTCGATGGAGAACGCCGGTTGGTCTATCGCGGCCAGTTCGACGACAGTCGCCCCGGAACCAACAAGCCCGTCACGGGCAGTGATCTGCGCGGCGCAATCGATGCCGTGCTGGGCGGGAAGCCGGTGGATCGCAACCAAAAAGCCAGCATCGGTTGCAGTATCAAGTGGAAGCCGGGCCAAGCGCCGTCCCATGCCTGACGCTCAGTGCGGACCGCCGCCATTCGCTTTGCGCGTCTTGGATGAACCTGCGCGAGAAGGGATTGTCCCAACGATTCACAGGATCGACTTTCCATCAGGGTTTTTCATGCAGTCGGAGCAGGGCGAGTGACCGCGCGTCGAGATCGTACTGCAGGCCGCCCTTGAGGAGGGTGACCGTCTTTTCGTGACCATGCGAAGCTGCTGTGTCCAGCACTGGTTGCCACCGCACGCCGGGCTTGTGCGCCGGCAGCGTAAACGGCCGCGGCTCGTGGTGTGCATTGAGCAGCATGAGGAACGTTTCATCCAGCACAGGCCTCCCCTTCGAGTCTTTCTCCTCGATCGCATGCCCGGCCAGCCGGACGCCCAGGGAACGGACATATCCTTGAGCCCAATCATCATCTGTCATCTCTTTTCCATCGGGGCGAAGCCAGGAGATGTCCTTGACCTCCGCGCCTCGGATGCGGCGGCCTTGAAAGAACCGGCGCCGCCGGAACACGGGATGGTGCTGTCGCAGGTGGATCAAGCTCTTCGTAAAGGCCACGAGGGCCAGCTGATGTGTATTCAGTTTCCAATCGACCCAGCTGATCTCCGTGTCCTGGCAATAGGCATTATTGTTGCCCCGCTGCGTCCGGCCCATTTCATCGCCGCCGCAGAGCATCGGGACGCCTTGTGACAAGAGCAGGCTGGCCAGCATGTTGCGCTGCTGCCGCTCCCGAAGCGTCACGATCGACGGTTTCGTGGTCGGTCCCTCCACCCCGCAATTCCAACTGAGATTGTCGTCGGTGCCGTCACGATTGTGTTCCCCGTTGGCCTCGTTGTGCTTTTGATCGTAGGAAACCAGGTCGTGCAGGGTGAACCCGTCATGCGCCGTCACGAAATTGATGCTCGCATGGGGCCGTCGGCCGCCGCCTTCATAGAGATCGTTGCTGCCGGACAGACGATAGGCCAGCTCCGCCACCTGCCCGCCGTCGCCTTTCCAGTAGCGCCGGATCGCGTCGCGGTACCGACCGTTCCACTCGGCCCAACCGGCGGGAAAGTTGCCGACCTGGTACCCGCCTTCACCGAGATCCCATGGCTCGGCGATCAGCTTTACCTGCGAGAGCACCGGGTCCTGATGGATGATGTCGAAGAAAGCGCTGAGCCGGTCCACGTCGTGCAGTACTCTCGCCAGCGTGGAGGCCAGGTCGAACCGGAAGCCGTCCACGTGCATCTCCAGCACCCAGTAGCGCAGGCTGTCCATGATGAGTTGCAGCACCCGGGGGTGGCGGACGTTCAGTGTATTGCCGCAGCCGGTGTAATCCAGATAATAACGCGGCTGGTCCGGCATCAGCCGGTAGTACGATGCATTGTCGATGCCGCGAAACGACAAGGTCGGGCCGAGGTGACTGCCTTCTCCCGTGTGGTTGTAGACCACGTCGAGAATGACCTCGATGGCCAGCGCTGTGGAATGCCTTCACCATCGTTTTGAATTCCCACACCTGGTGCGCCCGCGCGGACGTGGTGGCGTATTGACTGTCCGGCGCAAAAAACCCGATGGAGTTATAGCCCCAATAGTTGGTGAGTCCCCGATCGACCAGGTGTTTGTCGCGAATGAAATGATGAACCGGCAGCAGCTCGACGGCCGTCACGCCCAGGTTCTGCAGATGTTCGATCACGGCCGGCGTCGCAAGTCCCGCGTAGGTGCCGCGTAAGTTTTCGGGGATGTCCGGATGTCTCGCCGTAAAGCCCTTTACATGAAGTTCATAGATCACTGTCCGATCCCACCGCGTTCGCAACAACTGGTCTCCGCCCCATGTGAAGGCCTGGTCGATCACCACGCATTTTGGCATGTGCCTGGCGTTATCGTCGTCGTTGCGTGACAGATCTTCCTGGGGGTCGCCCATCTGGTATCCAAACAGCGTCTCCGACCAATCCATTGTGCCGGCGATCGCTTTGGCATAGGGATCCAATAAGAGCTTGGCGGGATTGAATCGGTGCCCCGCCTCCGGATCATAGGGACCATGGATGCGGTAGCCATAATGCTGCCCCGGCCGGACCTCCGGCAGGTAGACATGCCAGACGTAATCGGTGCATTCCTCGATCCGAATCCGGTGCGATTCTTCACCGATGTCGGCGTCGTCGAACAGGCAGAGATCCGCCGCCGTGGCATTTTCAGAAAACAGCGCGAAGTTCACGCCTTCGCCATCCCACGTGGCGCCAAGAGGGTAGGGACGCCCAGGCCAAATTCTCATGCGTAGCCAGTCTCCAGAGAAGTGAGGGCAATCAAGCTTTTTGCCGCGGCACGTTCTGCGCAAGGTATCATACAATGACTACTATGGGCGGACTCAATGGGGCCTATGCGAACCGTTTGCCCATCCGGCATAAAATCGGTATAAGGCCTGCGAGAGATATCTCGTTGAGGATGGTTCTTCCGGGAGTGTGACGATGCCGATCCCTACCGTACTCATTATCGACGACGATGCGATTCACCTCTCCACGCTCGCGTCGACGTTGCGTCTCAGGCTACCCGATGTACAGATCGAGACGGCCGAATCCGCGTTGGCGTCGCTGGAGCGTATCAGGGCCCATGCGTACGACGCCATTCTCTGTGACGGGCAACAATCGGGCATCGAAGGCGTCGCGTTTGTGCGGGCGATGCGAAAGCTTCACGCGCAGTCGCCGGTGTTGCTGCTCATCGAAAAACACGATCAGGATCTGATCAGGCAGGCCATGGAGGAGGGGGCCTGCGACGTCCTGGTGAAACCGGTCGGGGAAAGCATGTTACTCCTCGCCATGCAGCGCGCCACCGAGGTCTATTGCCTGCGGGGTCAGGTCAAGCGGGAACAGGAACAGCTCGTGACCACCCTGAGCAGCCTCCTCAAAGACCTCGAGGTGCTGTATGGCGCCGACGGACTGTCATCCCATTTTGCAGCCTTCATGGACCAAGTGAATGCCGACAGGCAGGCCTCGAGAAAGAACAATGGCTCGTCTGACCGTGCTCCTAAGTAGGGAGGCAAACGGGTTGAAGGATTCAAACAAGTGACCAGGCCTCTGGTAAAACGAATTCTCTGCTAGAGTTTCGCGAAGGCCTCATCGCATTGCCGGGCCATCGAGAAGTCCTTCTCCGTCAGTCCACCTTCATCATGAGTCGTGAGTTTCAACGTCACCTTATTGAACCGGATGTCGATATCCGGGTGATGCTGGCTT
>JACCYV010000250.1 GCA_013696305.1 Nitrospira sp. | reverse complement strand
GAGTACACGGAATTCCGTCACTCATTCAAGCCGCTTTCAGAGCGTGATCTGCTGGGAAGACGTGTCGCGCGAGAAGCCGGCATAGAGTTTCTTGATCTCACATCGTGTTTGGAGTCAGTTGGAGACGGCGATCGATTTACGACAGGTTGGCATTACACTCCTCAAGCCAATGGCGTCGTTGCGCGGTGCCTAGACCAACAGATCACGGGAGCCGGTGTCGTGGGTCAAGAGCAGAAGAGTGTCACTCAATGAACAGAAGCCAGCCTTCCCCGCCGGCTACCTGACACATTTCTCTTCAAATAACCTTTGATCGCCTGGTCTCGGGTCTGTCTGCGCCGACCGTTATGAAGGCGAGGATTCGTAACAGATTGTAAATATTTACTTATAAATCGCATGGTCTACAAATGCTGGGTACCGGAGGCCGAATGCTATAGTTGTTATGCTAGACACAAGTCACACCCCCACGTGAAGGAGCATGGTTCATGAAGTACCCTGGCGCATCGCAACTGATGTTGGGCGGCATGGCAGTCGTTCTCTTAACGGCACCTGGATGTAGCAGTGTGAAGTGGTTTCACTCAGGATCGGACGATACGGCCATGTCTGAGAGTGACCAATCCGCTGGTGCTTTGGCAGCGAGGGAACTCAATCAAGATGGGCGATTTCCCTCGATCAGTCGCCAAAACCCGATGTCAGAGACAGAGGGAGGGACTTTGCGGGGCTTCTCGCCCCTTATAAATGGTCAAATCGCCGGGGAAGAGCGGCTCAGTCGGAGCAACATGGGCGGGATGTTGTTGCCGATTGATCGCGACGAAAAATGGCACGCCGAAATTCGCCGCGAGGAAGCGGCGGCCATGGAGGCCGGCCTTAAGGATGTGTTCTACGGGTATGACCGATATAATGTCTCAGATAACGACGGGGGAGCGGCGCTCACAACGAATGCCGGCTGGCTCAAGGACAATCCCAAGTCGATCCTCAGGATCTCCGGCCATTGTGACGAGCGTGGAACACACGATTATAACCTCGTGCTCGGGGAAAAACGGGCCAAGGCGGCCAAGAACTTTTTGGTCGACCTGGGCGTGAGCCCGAAGCAGGTGGCGATTGTATCCTTTGGCAAGGACCGTCCTTTCTGTGCCGACCATGACGAGGTTTGCCATCAGCAGAATCGGCGCGGCCATATGCTCCTGCGCAAGTAAGCGAGAGCCCCCGGCGTCATCCTGTGAGTGGACGCCGGGGCAAGGTTTTCTGGACCAGGTCATTCGCGCTTATCCTCCACTCTTTTCTCAGTTACTCTCCTTCTGACACCTTACGCTAGGTATTCGGGTGCGAGAATCGCTCATGGTTCCCATGGGAAGAGCCGTAGGACGGTTTTCTGAGCGGCGGACGGCCCTGCCCCGGCATGTCTCTTGTCCCTTCCCCGCCACATAAGGGTGACAACGCGCGGGAGCTTATGGTATCTGAGCCACAGCATGTGACAGGCTTTTCGCCGCCCATCTCGTAGAAGGAGCATGATTGTGAACCAGCGCTTTGGTATTACCGTGAAATTTTTGATTTCCGCCGATTCCCCCGAGGAGGCCGAAGAGATTATTGAATCGGCCTGTGAAAAGATGGCCACCTCTATTCATGAAGGGGACGTCAGCTACGAAGGCATTGAAGACATTGAAGAGGAGGATGAGTAATGCTGCCCTCCGTCATCGACGCATTGGCGTTGTCCAGAGACCGGCGGCATCGTGAGCCAGGAACAGATCGGTGGAAGGAAGGATGCGCTCTCAGCTATGTCGGCTAGAGAGCCGAGCGGCATGATGGAACCGATCGCCCCACCTGGAACGGATATCCGCCCATCGGGATTTCTGAACCGGATCCATCAGTCTAATAAACATTATCTTCCGCAGTGGCTCGGTGTTCCTGCGCACATTCACCATGCGGCCTACCGGATGGCGAATCCGCCGGTGGAACGACCCAATAGCCGCCGGGAGTTTCAACACCTCCTTCAGGCTCTCGATATTTCCGAGGGCGCGATCGAAGAGAGGTTCGGCTATGGATTCAAAGTGGCCTCCAATGGCGATCGGCTGGTCGTCGTCTGGGAAGCGCATACGGAATATTACAGTTACCAGGTGTGGCATGTCGTCAGCGAGGCGACCAGCCCGCTCGATTTCGGGCCGATCACGTTTCCGGGATATATAATGCCTCTCTGTCCGCTCGGGTTGCGTGTCAATGCGCTCGACCTGCTGTTCCTGCCGCAAGAGCTGCCGCTTGAGCAAGAACTTCCTGCCCGGCTTCCTGGCGCCTTGGTGTATGGCAGCCGTATCTTGGGGGACGACATTGTGGCGGTGACGAGTTTCACGCCCGATGAGTTCGATCGCGAGCGCTATCTGGTCTGTTCGGCATCGGAACGGGCGCTCCGGCAACAGGTGTCCAAAATTGCCGACACCATCGTCGCCATTGAAAACTACTATCATCTGGTCATGTTACCCATGAAGGCGTTTTCACGCGCCGTCGACCAGATTCATGACTATGAGCAGCGACATCTCTACCAGCGGGCTGTGCTGATTGAGCAACTGAGCGGAACCACACCCCAGACGATGCAGAAGTGGCTGACGGTATTGACTCAAGACCTTCTGCAGGTGAGTCGATTGGCAGAATCGATGCGATATCGGCTTTCCGCCTCGGTGCCGTACGACCGCATCGTGCAGAGCAATCTGGCGGCCTTGCAGGAACGGCCCTACGCGCCGCTTCGTCAATTGTCGGAGTATGTGAATTGGAAGATTACCGGGGTGACGGAGGGTTACCAGCAGTTGCTTCGGCGCATTGATGCCATGGAAAAGGACTTTGAAGCCACAGTCGCCGTGCTCCGGACCCATATCGAATTGAGGTTACAGGAGCAGAATATCGGGTTGCAGGATCAAAACATGAAACTGCTGATCAGTGTGGATTCCACGACGCGGGCGCAGGCCATCCTGCAGCGCACGGTCGAGAGCCTGTCGGTGATCGTGATTACCTACTACCTGACGGGGTTGGGGAGCTACATAATCAAAGCCTGTTATGAATTGGGGTGGTTGAAGAACGCCAACGTGGGGACGGCGATTTTCGTCCCGATCGCATTCGGCATTTCCTTCGCCCTTATGACTGTAGGCAAAAAAATCATTATCAAGCGTATGGCGAATTCATCGAACGACGGTGCGGCGCCCTAGCATCCTCCGCATGGGTATCTTACGATCTCGGCCTAGCCTTGAGATCCTATCCCAGCCGGGGAGCCGGCATGAAACAACAACTCTCTCGCCATGGTATGCAAGATCAACGGCTGTAGGTTACGCGGCGGCGAGCTCGCGCGTATCGGTACCGGCGTTCACCATCGATTCATCGAGAAACCGGCTGATCAGGCGATGAATCCGGCCTTGATCATCCTGGCGCACGCGAATGAATTCGATTCCTACCTTCTCCTGTGTCGCCCATCGCACCTTCGCCAGTCCCACTGTCAGAGGCCGCGCCTGATCCGGCGCCATCACCCGCAATTCGAGATAATCACCCGGCTGGACGGGTAGGTCGGTCTCAATGGCGCATCCCGGTAAAGAAAGATTGATGACCGTTCCCTGGCCGGTCATCGAGTCGCTCGAAAGCCGTACGGGAGAGGTGACGGCTGCTCGTGTGGATGAACGTAGGTCCATGTCCATGATAAGGCCTCCTTGCCTTGATCCTTGTACCTAAAGGGTTTGTATACCTTTTCGGCAGGGATTCCGCCGAACTTTAGATGAATAGCTTCATAATTCTCTGCCCCTTTCTAGAAAAGAAAAGAGGGAGGCCTGACTGGGGCTCGTCGGTCACAGTGCTGGGTGCGTGCACGGGGTGTTGCCAAGGCTCTCGTGGCTGGTCGGCCACAATGCTAAGAAGGTGCTAGCGCGGAGCCAGCACACCAAGGGTTAGAGCGGCCATCCCCTTTATGGGCAGACAATCGAGGTATCTGCGTCAGGTCATTGACCGATGGAGGAAGCGGGTTGATTTCGGCTGCAGAACAGCGTATCCATCCTTGAAGATTTGTGGGCCGACCCGGTGGATCTATCTCAGCAAAGGCACCTGTGGAGCGTCGCGATAGTTCCCGTTATGAAATCGAGGTGCCGCTCACGTTTTCGGGCAGTGACATTGCCGGAAGCGGGTTGGTCACGAGTCTTTCCCAGGAAGGTTGTCATGTGGTCAGCGAGGAATCGTTGCCTACCCGTGCCTGCCTTGCCCTCCATGTCGAATTTCCTGCTCCCTATGAGCCGCTCACCGTCGAGGTGGCCGAGGTACGCTGGACGAATGCCACAGGGTTCGGCCTGGTCTTTGTACATGTGCACGCTGAGGAACATGCGAGGCTCCAGCGATTTATCGACTGGCTGACACGGATACAGAACAATTAGCGCGCGCATGCGCGGAGGGGTGGCCTTGAGACACCGTCTTACCGCGTGGGAGCGGGCATGTCGATATGGACCTCGATGTGTGGATCCAGCGTGCCGGCTGGAAATCGAGGAAAGGGATGGGCGTTGACGACAGCCAAGACGGCCGCCTGATCCAACTCGCTATCTCCGGAACTGCGTTCGATTTCGATTAACTGGGCTTCGCCGTTCGCACACAGACGAAAGCCGATGCTCGGCATTCGTTGAACTCCTCGATGTCGGCGCAGTGCCGGGTCGTCCTGCATTCGCCGATGAATGAGCCTCTGCAGCATTTTCCAATACCCCTCCTGCCTCGGCAATCCATGGTTTTCGAGCAAGTCCTTCTCTTCCACATGGCCATCCAACAATGCCAGGTCGGGCGACGACTGAGGTCGAAGGTGGCTGAGTATCGACGCCGGTCCGGATCAATTTCCATTGGGATCCTATAGGTTGCGAATCCCGGGCGTTCCAGGTTGGCTATGAAGAACTTGCCACGATGGGTCGGTTGTTCCGGGATGTGGATTGAAACGATGAGTCCTCGGTTAACCAGAAGGATCCGAACAGGCTGTCGGCAGGTACCTCGATCTGCACATCCCGGGGAGTCAGTGGCGGCGGAGTGCCGGTGACCCATGTGGCGTGACCCATCAGGGCGATTATTGCGCCGATCGCCGACAGAATGCTCCAGCCTCCCCGCCTAAGAATGAGAGGTCTCATAAATCGACGGAATGATGGAGAGGACAATAGAGGCATGGTGGCGCTCGCCCGAACGGGTGGCAGGTCGCCAGCTTTTCATCAGTACCACGGAGACTGCAAGGCACCTATTCAAATACAGAAACCCTCGGTGATCGGGCGAGAAGGTTGCGGTTCATGGAGGGGATCAGGCAGGATGCCCTATGTTCACCAAAATGCGTTGGATATGACCGCAGAGCACCTGATTTCGAATCTCGCTCAGCTGCGCACGCCCTGTGTCATGGTCATTTTCGGCATCGATGGCGACCTGGCGAAGCGAAAACTCTTTCCGGCCCTCTACAACCTCATGTCCGGTTGTTTTCTTCCCGAACGGTTCGCGATCGTAGGGTTGGATCGTCTGGAGATGACGACCGAAGAGTTTCGAGTAAGGTTGGATCGCGTCATCGGTGATTATTTGCCGTCCGACGTCGATCGGTCGGTCTGGCAGGCACTGTCGGAGCGTGTGCATTATCTCCCCGGAAACTTCCAGGAAGGACTCACGTATCGACGGTTGAACGACCTGCTCCAACAGGTCGATGCAGCTGCGGGCACCGGCGGCAACTATATCTTCTACATGGCCACGAATCCCAGCCTGTTCGGCCAGATTGTGACGCAGTTGGGGCAGTACGGCTTGACGGTCGAACGCGACGACACATGGCGTCGCGTCGTGATCGAAAAACCATTCGGGCATGACTTGGAATCGGCCAGGGCCCTCAACCGCGAGCTGCAGCGGGTTCTGCAGGAACGGCAGATCTATCGAATCGATCACTACCTGGGAAAAGAAACCGTCCAGAATATCCTGGTGTTTCGATTTGCCAACGGCATTTTCGAGCCGGTCTGGAATCACCAGTATATCGACCATGTGCAAATCACCGTCGCGGAAAGCCTCGGGGTTGAACATCGAGGCCGCTATTATGAAGAGGCGGGTGCCTTGCGAGATATGGTGCCGAACCATCTGTTGCAGCTGCTCTGTTTTCTGGCGATGGAGCCACCGAACTCGTTTGCCGCCGACGCGGTGCGCGATGAGAAAGCGAAGGTCCTGCGGGGGGTCGTGCCGTTGAGCTCTCTCGATGTCTTGCGATTTGTCGCCTTCGGCCAGTATGGTCCCGGCACGACGGACGGGAAGCCGGTGGCGGGGTATCGGACGGAGCCACATGTGGCACCCACGTCCATGACCGAGACGTTTGTGGCCATGAAACTATTCATCGATAACTGGCGGTGGGCCGGCGTGCCGTTCTACCTTCGGACCGGAAAACGTCTGGCGCGGCGATTGACCGAGATCGTGGTGCAGTTCAAACGGGCTCCGTTCATGTTGTTTCGAAAAACTGCCGTCGATCGATTGGCTCCGAACGTGCTCGTCATCCGCATTCAGCCTGATGAGGGTATTTCGTTACGTTTCGATGCCAAGGTGCCGGGACCCACCGTGCGGATCGGGACGGTGGATATGGATTTTCAGTATGCCGATTATTTCGGCAACGCTCCCAATACGGGCTACGAGACGCTGCTGCACGATGCCATGGCCGGGGATGCGACACTCTTTCAACGGGCGGATAATATTGAATTGGGGTGGGCCATCGTGCAAATGATTCTCGATGTCTGGAAATCCCTCCCTGCGACTGCGGCGTTTCCAAATTATCACAGCGGAAGTTGGGGACCGTCGGAAGCCGAGGCCCTCTTGAGGCGCGAGGGCCGGGAATGGTGGGACGGAGGGCGTACATAGTTGCGGCTGAGTAGAAGTCATCATGAGGAACAAGAGAGGGAAAGGGATCACAGCTTCCTTCAGAGTAAAAGGCGAGGTGGGCGATGGGACAGGTAATGACAACAGAGATTGCGACGCTGGCGGGCGGCTGTTTCTGGTGTCTTGAAGCGGTCTACGACCAGGTCAAAGGGGTATGCTCTGTCGAGTCCGGCTACATCGGTGGCCAGACGGGTGCTCCGACCTATGAACAGGTGTGCGGCGGACGGACCGGACATGCGGAAGCGGTGCGGATCACGTTCGATCCACAGGTAGTCAGCTATCGTGATTTGTTGAATGTGTTCTTCGTGATCCACGATCCCACGACGCTCAATCGGCAGGGCAATGACAGCGGGACGCAATACCGTTCCGCGATCTTCTATCACTCCTCCGAGCAGAAACAGATTGCCCACGATGT
>JACCYV010000244.1 GCA_013696305.1 Nitrospira sp. | reverse complement strand
ACGCACATCACCTTCGGCGATCCGGATTTCCTGAACGGACCCGGGCACTCCATGAGCATCGTTCGCGCGATGCACGCAGAGTTTCCGCGTCTGACCTTCGATGTTACCGCCAAAATCGAACACCTCTTGAAGCGCCGATCCCTGATACCGGAACTTGCCGCGCACGGATGTCTGTTCGTAATCTCCGCCGTGGAATCGTTCAGCGACCATGTCCTGAATATTCTCCACAAGGGACATACAGCAGCGGATATCATCGCGGCGCTCGGTATGTTGCGTGAGGCCGGCCTCGCGCTTCGCCCGTCATTCGTGGCATTCACGCCTTGGACCAGCTTGGACGAATACTTGCACATGTTAGCCATGGTGGAAACGCACGACCTGATCGATGCGACTGATCCGGTTCAATTGAGCATCCGTCTGTTGATTCCACCCGGATCGGCGCTACTCGCCAAGTCCGACGTACAGCGGTTTCTCGGTCCACTGGATCAGGCAGGATTTCAGTATCCATGGACGCACCCGGATGAGCGGATGGATCGATTGCACCAGGCCGTGAGTGCGATTGTAGAAGAGGGTGCCAAAATAGAAGACGATGCACTGGTGGTTTTTGACCGAATCCGGGCGATTGCCGATGAGATGGCCGGTCGGCCCCCGGCGGCTTCGACTCAGCTCACCGCGCATAGGCCTGACCGTCGGAAGCCGCCTCGCCTGACCGAATCATGGTTTTGTTGCGCCGAGCCGACGACCAATCAGTTCAGGCCGTTGCTCACGAAGGGCCATGGAGAAATCTAATCGCGTGCCGCAAAGAGGATAGACGCGGCAATACTCTCACAACAGGCAGAGTGAGTCTCACATACATTAGAGTGGAATCCCATTTAGTGGAGAGGGGGCACGGCAGGTGGAAGCTGAACTCATGACACAAGGTACGTTGTTACAGGAACTCTTGGAGCTGAAGGTAGCGGCCGTCGCGATCGCCTTCCGGGACACGGCCCCGGCCGGCATCACGCGGATTACCGCCCCTGCGCCGGCAGGATGCGGCTATTGGAAGCTGGCAGCCGAGGGCAAGATCTTCTATACCGAGGCATCGGACCACTACACCTGTCCGGTCGGGGCCCATACTCACGGTGTGGAGCTTCCCCCACAGGTCGCAACTGAGCTGAACGGTCTGGTGCAGACCATGGTCGGGATGCAATACCTCTCGATGGCAGACATTCCGATGATCCCGCGCCTGCAGGGCACGTTTCGCGTAGCCGTCTACGCGCCACTCACGCAGGCTACGTTCACTCCCGATGTGGTACTCGTCCGCGGATCCGTGAAACAACTGATGTTGCTGGCGGAGTCGGCACAGACCGCGGGTGTGGCCGGCGGTGGCGCGACGATGGGACGGCCGACCTGCGCCGTACTTCCGGAAACACTGCAATCGGGACACACCGCCACAAGTTTCGGTTGTATCGGCAACCGCGTGTATACCGGACTTAGAGATGATGAAGGCTATTACGCCTTACCCGGCGCCAAGGTGCGCGACGTGGTGCAAAAATTGGCCATCATCATCGAGGCCAATCGCCAGTTGGAGATATTTCATCGCGCACGCGCGGGCACCGTCCCACAGAAATCTCTTCAATAAGCCACGGATAACCTGACTACGTAAATCACTCCCGCAGGAGGCTCAAAAAGGCCGTCCGCAAGGCCGCAGCGAATGAAGACCCGAGGCGTACCCTCGGCGGTACGTTGAGGGTCGGAATGATGCGAGAACGCTGTGGGCGGGTTTTTTCAGCCTCCTGCCGAGATCACGATGCCGAGATTGCTGCTGCTCCTTCCGACTCACACCTACCGGGCGGACGCGTTCATCGACGCGGCGCGCCATTTAGAGATCTCGATAACGCTGGGGATGGAGCGGAATCGCGCCGGCCTTTCTGACTCATCGAGCGATGTCTTGTGGCTTGATGTGCGAGACCCACAGGCGGCCGCGCAAGCCGCAGGCGAATTCTCCCGTCAATACCCCATCGACGCGGTGATCGGAGTCAGCGATGTCACCGCCGTCACCGCCGCTGCCGTGGCGGAAGCGGTGGGCTTGCCCCACAACTCCGTCGCATCTGTCACCGCCGCGGGAAACAAGCGCCGGATGCGCGAGTTGCTGTCCCGTCGAGGCCTTCCCGTCCCGCATCATGCCGTCTTTCCTCTCGACGGCGATTCCAAGACATTCGCACAACAGGTCGGTTATCCCTGCGTCCTCAAGCCGCTGATCCTCTCCGCCAGTTGCGGGGTCATCCGCGCGAATGAGGAGAAGGAGTTCATGCAGGCCTTCTGTCGGGTGGGTACCCTCCTCAGGGCCCTGGGTCTGGCGGCCAACGACGACCAAGCCCGATGGATTCTCGTCGAGGATTTCGTGCCGGGAATCGAAGTGGCGTTGGAGGGGCTACTCACCAACGGAGTGCTCCAGCCCCTGGCAATGTTCGATAAGCCAGACCCGCTCGACGGCCCCTTCTTCGAGGAGACGATCTACGTCACTCCCTCACGCCTCTCTTCCGAGGTACAGCAGGTCATTGTCGATTGTGCCGGACGAACAGCTGAGGCGCTCGGCCTACAGGAGGGACCGGTACATGGAGAGTTCCGTGTGAATCAAAATGGAGTATGGGTCATCGAGATGGCAGCGCGAGCGATCGGGGGACGCTGTTCTAGAATGCTGGACTTCGCCGCAGGCATGTCGCTCGAAGAATTGATTCTCCGTCACGCGCTGCGGATGCCGCTCCCTCCCCTCATCAGGCAAGGGGGGGCGGCGGGAGTGATGATGCTCCCTATTTCGAATGGCGGTACGCTCCATGAGGTGCGGGGACAGAGAGAAGCGAAGGCGGTGTCAGGAATCGAGGAACTGACGATCACGGCAAAGCCGGGAGATGAACTGGTGCCGCTCCCGGAAGGAACGCGCTACCTCGGCTTTCTCCTGGCGCGAGGGGAGACCCCCGAGGATGTCGAGCGGTCGCTGCGGGAGGCACAATGTCGATTGACGGTCGT
>JACCYV010000241.1 GCA_013696305.1 Nitrospira sp. | reverse complement strand
CAGCCATCTATACTATCTGCTCGAAGGAGAACCGCCGAGGCCTGGTCGTTGACCATTCAAGAACGACGGGCTTCGCCACGTCTTGAGGTTCACATTCAAATGGTGTAGCTCAGTGGAGATCGTAGTTGGAGAGGTGTCACCAAGAGTATCGGCTGCGGTGGGGTTTCACTGGCGTTCGCCGGAGATATTCCCGCCATGCTGAATCAGCAGATCATGTTGAGCTTCAACCCGGTCGACGACGGTCTCGACAGTCTTGGAATCGTATGCGGCATTCGTACCGCAGCGGACAAGCTCGCATCAGACCAGGCCCTGGCCGGAGTCACGCTCGCTGTTCAGTTTGTGCGGTTGAGTGGCGGTGATGAGCAGGTGCTGTCATCACTGCTCAGCGAGGATCGGGTTCGGCCGAGAGGGGTGCGTATTGTGGCCCTATTGTCTCCCCAGGAGGACGAGGAGGCTCTCATCGATACCTATTCCCGACAGCCGGTGGCCGATGCCGGGTCGGATGCGTGTTCGGTGCAGGAGAGCGGAGAGCCTCGCGAGGAGCGTCGGCGTCATCGACGGATCGTGGTTGGTATGAGCGGCGCAGTCAGTCTCAGGGAAGCTCCCGGCGCTCGCAATTTGCCAGATGCACTGACAGAGAATTTGGCGTCAAACGATGACTTTATGAACGCGTGGAATAGAGGACATCTGATGGCCAAGGAATTATCGCGGGCGCGGACGAGATCTGATCATAGCACTCATGAGACAGGTACAGCCTCATTACCTGCCGCTGGCTGCGCTGTTATGGATGGAGTGATGTGGAGAACAGCTGAACGTATCGGGGCCATTCCAGGTATGGCTGAGGTGAATGGCCGGACGGTCTTGGCAGGCGCGCGCTTTCTGCAAGGGGCGAAAGAGACCGTTGATGTCGCCGGCCATTTCACTGATCAGGCGCAAGAAGGAACTGTTGATGAAGTGTCGGGAGGACCTTCGGTGATTACTGAATACTCGGAATGCTTTCGCCGGTCCGGATCCCGTATCGTGCTCTGCCACGATCGACCACGAACAGACGGGACAGATGATGCGCCGATTGTGGTATTGGCTCCGGGGTATGGGGAGAGCAAACGGGATTATGTGCCGCTTGCCTATTATCTCGCGGGGAACGGGTTTCATGTCGTACGTTACGATAATGTGAACCACGTCGGGGAAAGCGACGGCACCGTGACGCAGTTTCGTTTGCAAGATATGGAACTCGATCTGGAGACCGTGTTGCACCACGTTGCCGCCCAATGGCCTGGTCGATCGATCGGCCTCGTGGCCACCAGTCTGGCCGGCCGCGTCGCCTTGAAGGTGACCGGCGCGGGGCGTCACGTCACGCTGCTGGTGTTGATCAATGGGATTATGGATGTCCGGCACACCCTGCAGGCCGTCCATCAAGAAGATCTCATCGGCGAGCACTTGGCGGGTGTGCGCAAAGGCGTGGTCAACATTCTCGGCCTGACCATCGATGCCGATCGCTGGTTGGCGCATGCCGTTCAAGGCGGCTATGCCGATCTGGCCACGACCCAGCGCGACGCCGAGCGCCTGAGGACCCCAGTCGTGCTGTTTCATGCCGAGCATGACGCATGGGTTGATCCTGCGTCCGTTGAAATGGTGGAAGCAGCGGTCGGCCCGTATCTGCGCCATTCGTATGTCGTGCCGGGCGCCTTGCATCGACTTCAAGAGAGTCCCAGAAAGGCCCGAACGGTTTATCGTCAGATTGCCATGAGCTGCCGGGAAGAGCTGTGGTCGGATCGTTCCTCCGCGCGGCTGGTCGAACCCTCGCATCGGGAGATTAGTGTGCAGAACCGGACCGAGCGTGAGCGAGGCACGGAGCGTCGGTCGATCAGGAAGTCAGATCATGTGGAATTCTGGAAGGAGTATCTGCACAATTTTCAGACAATTCCGAATGTGGCCGATTTCTGGCGCCTCATGGATCACGTCTATCGCTTGATGGGGGATTGTCATCACGGTGAGCGGATTTTAGATGCAGGGTGCGGCAACGGCAACTTCGGTGTCTTTCTCCAGCTCAACCAGGCGTTTCGCCAACGATATGCCAGACGGGGCAACTTTCGCTCTGTTGATTATGTCGGCGTGGATTTCGTGCCGTCTGCGCTGGCCCAGGCGACGACGAACTTCGAGCAGGTGGAGGCGACGTTGCAGGAGCAGTTTCATGAGGGAATGCGAGAGTACGTGCCCATGTCGATGCAGGTATGCCGGGCCGACCTGGAGTCGCCGTTGCCATTTCCCGATCACAGTTTTGACCGGGTGGTGTGTAATCTCGTGATCGGGTATGTGCGCGATCCGCTCTTTACCTTGCGCGAATATCTGCGTATCTTAGCACCTCAGGGGAGGCTGGTACTCTCGAACCTGAAGCCCTATGCGGATCTCTCGGCCATCTATCGAAGCTTCGTCCAAACTGCTCAGACGCCTGATCACGTGGAGGAAGGGCGCCGTCTTCTCGACAACTCTGGCAGAATCAAGGCGCGTGAAGGCGAGGGAATTTTTCATTTCCTCCACCACGCTGAGTTGGAAAGTCTGTTACGAGCAGCGGGGGCCTTTCATCCACAAGTGTATTCCACATTCGGGAACCAGGCTCTCATTGCCGTGACCGAAAAGGGCAGGGAGAGCCTCACCGTCGCCGCATGATCATAGGAACCGGCCTATGCTATAGTGCGTCCTATGAAAGTGCTCGCATTGAGCGCGCTGATCAATGCCCTGGCTGCGACAGGGCTCGGCGTGTTCGTCTATTTTCGGGACCCCGCGGCTCCGCGCAACCGGATCTATGGGCTGTATTGCCTGAGCATCGCCATGTGGAGCGTGTTTTACTGCGGGTGGCAGCTCACCGAGTCCAAAGATCTCGCGCTCAGCCTACTGCGATGGGTCATGGCCGGTGCCACTCTTATCCCCATTTTGTATTTTCACCACACCGTCACGTTTCTCGACATTGCGGCCCGTCATGTCAGGGCACTGAAAATCGGATACTCCCTCGCCGCGCTGCTCCTGCTCGTCGACACAACCCCGTGGCTGGTGGCGGGGGTTCATCCTGCGATGTCCTTCTCATTCTGGCCGGTTCCAGGACCCTTCTTCCATGTGTTTCTGGTGTATTTTGTCTGGTTTGTCGTCTATGCCACTTCCTTGGTGGGCGTGGCCCTGCGAGACGCCAATGGGATCAGGCGGCATCAATACGCATACATGCTGGCCGCCAGCATTATCGGCTATGCCGGTGGGGCCACCAATTTCCCACTCTGGTACGGAGTGCCGATGCTCCCGTACGGGACGGTGCTCATCACCATGTATACGGCTTTGATGGCGTACACGATCGTTCGGTATCGATTGATGAACATCAGTGTCGTACTGAACAAGGGACTGGGGTATGCCATTGTACTGGCCATTATCGTGGTGGCCACCTCTATTGGTGCGGTCCTCAGCCATCGTGCGACCGGACACTCCACGCCCCCCCTGCTCGCCGGAACACTGTTCCTGATTTGCGCCTTGTGGGTACTCAGCAATAACCCGCGCTCGACGTCCAATATCCTCTTCAGCGGAGTGTGTGGCGCAGCCTGCTTCTGGCTATTCGGCTGTTTCATGCTGTTCTCCGCGTCCCATGAAGACGAAGCGCTTTTCTGGATGCAGGTCATTTATGCAGGCATCGCGTTTTTGCCCGCATTGACCTACCACTTTGCGCAAACTCTTACCGGAGGGGCTGCGAACGATCGCCTGATCGTCTGGAGCTATGCTATCAGTGGATTGTTCTTCGGACTGGTATTCACATCATATTTATTCGACGGCCAGTACGTATATTACTGGGGACGGTATCCCAAGGCTGCCGCGCTCCATCCCCTGTTAGTGATCTACGTTATGGCAGGTGGCTGCATGACCCTTTATCGCCTGTATCAAGGTTACCGGCTTCAAGTCAGATCGTCTCCCCTCCTGGGCGCCCAATTGAAATATACTTTGGCGGCCCTCACACTTGGGTTCTCGGCCTCTCTCGACTTCCTGCAAAACTACGGTGTGGGATTTTATCCTGTGGGTTATTTGATGGCCGGTCTTTCGGTCACAGTCGTCGCCTATGCCATTGCCCGGTATGAATTAATGGATGTGTCGTTTGTCCCGAGTCGCCCCAAAGTGATGCTTTCGATCAAGTTGATGGGGCTGATTCCGGCGTACATGACGATCTTGCTCGTCATTCGGCTTTTTACCGGAACATTCCACTATTTCCTGGCGGGAGTATTGTTTGGTTTGTTCGTCATCGTGTCAAGCGGTTTGGCCAACCTTCAGAAAGGTGTGGAACGGGCGATCGGTCAAACACTATTTCGAGAGCGTTATGACGCGTACGATACCTTAGTCCAATTTTCCAAGTCACTCGTGGCGATTCTAGAGTTGAAATCCCTTACGAAAGAAATCGTTCAAACGCTGGCGCGCGTGATGAACATTAAGACAGCCTCTGTGTATGTGCTCGACAAAGAGCAAGGGATTTACAGCTTGACCGCAGCGTACGGGTTTGGCAGTCGGGATTCCCTCGTGCCGCCGATCAAGATGGAGAGTGAGTTTCCCCGGGCATTGATTCGAACGGAAACGGCACTCGTCCGAGAGGAAATCGAATATGATAAGGCCGAATTTGACTATCTGAGATTGCTCGACACCTTGAAAGGGTTGGAGTCTGAGGTCTGTATTCCGTTGATCAGTAAGGAGAGACTAGTCGGGTTTTGCAACCTAGGACGCCGATCCAATCATGGGATGTATTCCACTGAGGAGCTAGGCCTCCTCAAAACCTTGGCGCAGCATGCGGCCATCGCGATCGATAATGCACTGCTCTATGAGGACTTGCGTCGATCACAACTGTTAATGCGGCGTACCGACCGGTTGCGATCTCTCGAAACCATGGCCGGGGGGTTCGCTCACGAAATCAGAAATCCCCTGACATCGATCAAAACCTTCGTCCAGTTGGCTCCTGAACGACGGGACGATGTCGAATTTATGGAGCAGTTCAGCCAGGTGGTGTGCGAGGACGTTGAACGGATCGAACGGCTCGTCCACGAGATTCTGGACTATGCACGCTACATGACGCCGAAACTTACGCAGGAGAACTTAAACGACGTCGTGTCCTCATGCCTGTACTTTATTGAGGTGAAAGCGAGTAGCAAGGCCATTACGATTCAGAAGGATTTGGCCGGCGATCTGCCCTGCGTGAAGCTGGATCGGCAACAAATCAAGCAGGTATTACTAAACCTGTTTATCAATGCTATGGAAGCGATCGGCGGTGAGCAAGGGGGACTGCTTGCTGTTCGCACGCGGGGCCTGGTCAGGCCGGTCAATGATTCTTGGGTTCAGATTGAAGTTGAGGATAGCGGACCAGGGATCGAACCGGGGGATCTCGACCACATCTTCGATCCGTTTTACACCACTAAACATGAGAGCGGGGAGCGAGAGGGGACGGGGCTCGGTCTGACGATTGCTCACCAAATCGTTCAAGAGCACGGCGGGTATCTTGAAGTCGCCAGTGAAGTCGGCCGCGGCACGAAGTTCATGGTCAATCTCCCTGTCAATCCACCTGTGGCGGAATGGCACGCAGCGCAGCCTGATTACGAAGAGGGTAGAAAACTTGCAGGAGCGTTTCTTATCAAGCCGCAGCAGGGGTTGGAAGATCAATTTGGTAAGTCATCTTCGGTGACCAAAGTTTCCGGCTGAGTGCACGGGGTCCGTCCACCCCTAGACGCGACGTCTGCTGAACACGCGTACCTTATTGCATGCAGGAACGGTCTCCCGCCAACATCCGCTCACGTGTGTTGAACAATCCGAAACTTGATACGGAACAGGTTCCGGCCTCGGCAACAGAGGATCGAAGCAGGCGCCTGATCAGAAACCGTGATGGGTAGCATTTCGTCCACCGTCTCATCGCGGTCTCTCCAGAGCCGTAACCTCAATCTCGTGCTATCCGACTCGCGACTGGCTGGAGAGCAGTGCCATAATTCTGTGCTCCGCCCAAAACCGGTCCTCTCCTGAACGGCATTTCTGGAAGAATCCACAGTGCCCTCCGTAACGCGGCATGACCATCGCAATGTTCGGATTGTCCCTGATGGTCGGTGTATCGAATATAGAGGTGGGAATAAAGGGGTCATCTTGAGCCGCGATAATTAGTGTGGGAACGACGACTTTGTGGAGCACGTGACGAGCGCCGGCGTGATCGTAGTAATCGACACCGTTCGCGTACCCGCCATCGCGGGCGGTGTAGCAATCGTCAAACTGGCTAATCGTCTTTATCGAGCGCAACGGGCTCAGGTCCCATTTTCCAGGGAACAGTCTGGCTTTCCGGCACATTCTGGCCTTAAGGCCTGAAAGGAAGTGCCAATGATAAATCCGATTCCGTGGTTGCTCCAGGGCAGCGACGCATTGGCTGGGGTCAATGGTCGGACTGACTGCCACCACGCCTGCCAAGGCTGGATCGGATCCGCCCAGTTCGCCCGCCGCCTTCAGGACAAGATTTCCGCCCATTGAGTAGCCTACGAGCCAGATGTTCCTCAGTCGGTCGGTTACCGTCAATTCACGGACAATCGAGCGGTAATCGCTGCTGAGCCCGCTGTTATAGAGTGTGGGAGTGAGATGGTCGGTGCCTCCACAGGTGCGTTGGTTCATCCGTACGATATTGAATCCTAATCGGTAAGCTTTGGCCGTTATCCCGCGCATGTAGTGCGACTCCGCACATCCTTCAAGCCCGTGGACCATGATGATGGTTGGCGAGGTGGCACGGTTGCTTTGCCAGTGACAGAGTCCCACCAGCTGCGTGCCAGGCTCCGTGGTGAAAAGGCGCTTAATCTGGGGAATCCGCCACTGCAAAATGTTTCGTGGCCAGCACCACGGAACCAGCGTCATGAGATGCGGATTGCGAAGCAACAGTGCGGGAGTGAAGACATCTATGGCATTCATGCCCTCCGCCATTCAAAAAAGCTGGCCTCAGGTGCACTCCTCATCTCCGCTCGGTGGGGGAATGCCATCAATATCCTCAGAGGCGGTCAACAATTAACCGGCAACGATGTCTACTGGAATACGATGGGGTAACGTCGCGCGTCGAATGGATCCATAGGCCGCACCATCAGTACATGGACCGATTAGATCATATCCGTGAAATAATATCGGAGGGAAGCTGAGGACTGTGAACATTGAGTCAACGAGGTCCCTTTCTCTCTTACGATGCACGGGTGAAGGGTGTAATAAAGAGAAGGGGTTGTCGGCAGATGCCAACAACCCCTTGCGCTTGGCTCCCCGGGCAGGACTCGAACCTGCGACCAGCCGGTTAACAGCCGGCTGCTCTACCAACTGAGCTACCGGGGAACTATGAGGTGCCAAATAAACTCTTGCATTCTAGCAAAATGGGATGCGAAGAGGGAGATTTTTTAAACGCCGAACTCCTCGGTGTCGTCTTCATCGGAGCTCGCGTCTGTATCTCCTTTCGCCAGAGCAGCAAAATGCTTGGCCCATGTGAGATAAAGATTGCCGCTATCCCGCATCGTATCAGCGGCTTTAATAAGTTTTTCTGCCAGTTCGGGGTCTTTCCCGCTAGCGTGTATGGCTGCACCATGCCGCTCAATGGCTTTGGGATATTCGTGTAAGAGGCCGGCGATGTCGTGAAGCAGTTCATCGAGCACATTATCTTCTTGTTCCATCAGATCCTCTCGGTCGTCATTTCAAGAAAAAACCCCATAGCGTATGACGCTATGGGGTTTTATGAGACGTATTGCTGTTTATCCTTGGTAGGCTTGTCCGAGAGCTGCGGACTCACCCTTGTGAGTCATAAGCTGCCCTGTGGCGCTGACCGCCTGCATCTCGATAGCCTCGTGCTTGGCGGCGTTACAGACAACGACGCACAGTTCGCATCCCTTACATCGATCGATCGTTACTATCGCCACCATTTTGGATGAGTTGAGATCCAAGCAGTTGGCTTCAGGGCAGTACATGATGCAGAGACGGCAGCCCTTCTTGGCTACGCACTTCTCGTCGATCACTTGCGCTACGTTATACATGTAACGTGGTCCCTTCTCTATCGTTAAGCCGCAACGGCAGGATTACCGACCCGCAACTCAATTTTGTTCTTCTCGGCCCACTCACTGGCGATCTCATAGGCGCGCACGACCGTTGCCAAATTCTTGGCTAATAACATTTCTTTCTTGGCGAATTTCTTTTTGATTGCTTCGTCTAATGAGGCTGTTCCACCGGATGCGACGAATTTCTTCCCAAAGCGTTCTTGTAATGCGCCGTCGAGAGCTTCCATCGAGACACATTTAGTGATGCCTGCGACCGAGCCGATCATGGCCATGTTTGTCGATAACTCGGTGCCGGCAACTTCGATCGCGAGTTCGGTTCCTGCAATGTAAAACAAGGCGACGTTCAGATCCTGAAGTCGCTGGACGTCTTCCTCTGACAGAAGAGGTTGGTCGGAGTTGATAATGACGACCCCACCTTCTTTCACGCCAGAGTAGAACGGCATGGTATAGCTTTTCCCCATCGTGATCACCTGCGGGTGAAACACCTCTATGACATCAGGAAAAACCAATTCTCCTCGGTCGTAGATCCGCTCAATGCCAATGCGGCAGTAGCTCTCTGCAGGAGCCATACGCTTCTCAGCGCCGAAAAAGGGATTCGATATTGAAAATTTTCCGTCCCTGTTTGCAGCCATTGCCATCACATGGGCTGCCGTGACGGCACCCTGTCCACCCAACCCTGACATGCGAATATTGAGTCTTTTCTTGATCATGAACGACCTCCGGTTACTTAAGCTTTGCCCGCTAATTGCTTCGCGGCGGCTTTCTGTTCCTTGGCCTTGGCGTCCCGCTCTGCCAGCAGTTGTTTCGCCGGTTCGCTGATGTATTCCTTGAAGGCGAACCGTTCGGCGGGCTTCTCGGAGTCCCGCATTT
>JACCYV010000193.1 GCA_013696305.1 Nitrospira sp. | reverse complement strand
CATGCTGATTCCCGTTGTGCTGGCGCTTAGCCTCTTCTCGAACGTGGTCCGGGAAATGCCTCTCGCGCGTGCGGCGGGAGGTGGGGTCTGGTGGCAGGCGGCCTGGGGAATGATGCGGGTGCCGTCTGTTTATTGGCTCTGTCTGATTTACGGCATCACCTTCGGAGGATTTGTCGGTCTCACAAGTTTTCTTCCCCTGCTGCTACATGATTACTATGGCAGCGATCCGATCGTGGGCGGCGCCATTGCGGCTCTCTGCGGGTTGGGAGGGAGCCTGATTCGTCCGGTAGGCGGGTATGTGGCGGATCGGTGGGGGGGGCTGCGTGTGCTGGGGGCCGTATTTATTGCGCTCGCGCTGATTAGCGTCCTTGCGGCATCTCTCCCCGCGCTGGTCTGGGCTGTTGGACTCTTTATGGTCACGATTGCCGTCATGGGGTTCGGAAACGGAGTGATTTTTCAGGTCGTCTCGGAGTGGTTTCCCAAAGATATCGGTCTGGCCTCGGGCTTGGTGGGGGCTGCGGGGGGAATCGGCGGGTTTCTCGTGCCGATCTGGTTCGGCCTGCTGCGAGAAGGCACCGGCAGCTACATGCCCGGGTTCATGGGATTAGCTCTCGTCAGTGTCGCAGCGGCGATGACGGTGAGTCCGGCTCTACGGTGGCGCCTTCGAACGCTGGCCCAGACTTCGAACGGCGGCGGCTTTTCCCGTTGACAGGTATTGTTTGAAAAAGGTTAGCTGAACACCGACAATAGGGGGCACCTTAAGCGCGAAGGTTGGCCCTCAACCAACAGGACAGCGGGCGTGACCGAGGAATCATGGCGACTCCGTTTAATTCGATCGAAGACGCGATCAAGGACATCAAGAAGGGGAAGTTCATCATCCTCGTCGATGATGAGGACCGCGAAAATGAGGGGGACCTCGTCATGGCGGCCGGCAAGGTGACCCCGCAGGCCGTTAACTTCATGGCCAAACATGCGCGCGGCTTGATCTGCCTGACGCTCACGCCGGAGCGTGTGGAGGAGTTGCGACTGCCGCCGCAAGCGGTCGAGAACACCGCCACCTTCGGAACCGCCTTTACCGTGAGCATCGACGCCCGCAAAGGTATTACGACCGGCATTTCGGCTGCCGATCGAGCCACGACCATTCATGTCGCCATTGATCCCCACTGCACACCGATCGATCTGGCGCGTCCCGGCCATATTTTTCCGTTAAAGTCCCAGGTGGGCGGGGTGCTCAGGCGGGCGGGGCAGACCGAAGGATCGGTGGATCTTGCGCGATTGGCCGGGCTGTATCCTGCGGGCGTCATCTGCGAAATTATGAATGAGGACGGCACCATGGCCCGTGTGCCCGAATTGACCAGGTTCGCCAAGCAGCACAAGTTGAAGATGGTCACGATCAAAGCCCTGATCGAGTACCGCATGCATCGTGAGACGTTTGTCCGGCGTGCCGCCAGCGCGTTCTTGCCCACCACGTTCGGCGATTTCGAGGCGATCGCCTTTGAAAATGACATTGACGGAGCGACGCACATTGCACTGGTGAAGGGCCAGGTGGATGCACCGACGCCGATGCTCGTCCGGGTCCATTCCGGCTGCCTGACAGCGGATGTGTTGGGATCGTTGCGTTGTGATTGTCGCGAGCAGCTCCATCGCGCGATGGAGATTATTCAGAAAGACGGCCGGGGCGTGCTGCTCTATCTCAATCAAGAGGGGCGCGGGATCGGCCTGCTGAATAAGATCAGAGCCTATGGACTGCAAGACCAGGGCAGCGACACCGTCGAAGCGAATCTTCAACTGGGCTTCAAGGCCGACCTGCGTGATTACGGCGTCGGCGCTCAAATTCTGGTGCAGCTAGGGCTGCATCGGATCAGGTTGATCACCAACAATCCGCGTAAGATCGTCGGTATCGAGGGGTACGGGTTGAAGGTCGTCGAACGGGTGCCCATCGAGATTGCCCCACGCGCCGACAATGAAAAATATCTCCGCACCAAGAAAGCCAAGCTCGGCCACCTGCTGAAAAAAGTCTAGCTCGCCCATTCGCATCGATCCTGGATTGGTCTCCTCGACGGCGGTGAACTTGCGATGGTCTGAAACGTATAGCCATTGGAAGCTGATTCCAGGTATGATCGCCCTTCTTTCTTCACCGCACATGCAGTTCATGAGCCGTCTGAACCGTCACGCAATCTGATGAAGCTCCGTAAAGGGTCCCATGACGCGACGGGTCTGACGTTTGGTATTGTTGCGAGCAAATTCAATAAATTTGTGACCAGCCGGTTGCTCGCGGAATGTGTGAAGGCCCTGACCAAGGCCGGAGCGAGAGACGAGGCTATCGAGGTAGTTCGGGTGCCGGGCGCATTCGAAATTCCCCTGGTGGCCCGCCAGCTCGCCCGATGCGGCCGATTCGATGCGGTGATCTGTCTCGGCGCCGTCATTCGCGGCGACACGCCCCATTTTGAATACATCAGTACCGAAGTCAGCCGGGGAATTCTGCAGGCCTCCATGGAGTCAAATGTGCCGGTGGTGTTCGGCGTCTTGACGACCGACACGGTGGCCCAGGCTATCGAGCGGGCGGACCCCACGAAGATGAATCGCGGTGCCGAGGCGGCGAAAACGGCTATTGAAATGGTCAATGTCATGCGATTACTTGGGAAGGAAAAAAACGGGGAGGTGTCGCCGCCGTCGGTTACTCCTCCGCGACGTGCAGGGCATGCTGCCACGAGGCAGAAGCGCTGACCGGCGTTGCATAATGGCCTCTCGACATCAAGCCCGTGAACGGGCGGTACAGATTCTCTTTCAGTATGATATTCACGGCCAAGCCGGCCCATGGCTGGAGGATTTTTGGATACAGTATCCCCTGGTCGAGGAGTTGCGGGTCTTCGCGGAGCGACTTGTCGAAGGCGTCAGGATCAACAAGAAAGAGTTGGACGTGTTGATCAGTACCTATGCGACTAATTGGAAAGTCAGCCGTATGCCGATCATCGACCGCAATATCCTGCGGATGGGCTGTTTTGAATTGCTGCACGTGCCTGAGGTGCCGGCTAAGGTGACCTTGAACGAATCTATCGAGCTAGCCAAGAGTTTCGGCGACGACGAAGCCTCAAAATTCGTGAACGGCATTCTTGATAAGGTGCTCAGTTCTGACGCTCGCCTGGAACGCAAGCGCGCCTTCCCTGAACTGCCGGCGGTGGGTTCCGAATAGGAGCATATGGCTAATGGCTTATAGCTGATTGCCTGAACCAAAAAGCTTGTCCTTTTGTGCCATATGCCATTGGCCATAAGCTCTGTTTCCCTGGATGACGCGATGCGAGTGACGAAACACGAGGGAAAATGATCGATCGCTATACCCGTCCACGGATGAGCGCCATCTGGGACCTTAGACACAAGTACGAGATCTGGTTGGAAGTGGAGCTCCAAGCCTGTGCCGCCTTCGAGCGCGAGGGACAGGTGCCGCGCGGAACCAGCGCCCGCATTCGTAAAAAAGCCAAAATCGATGTGACGCGGATCGCCGAGATCGAGAAGATCGCGAAGCATGATGTCATCGCCTTTCTCGAATCACTCATGAGCTCCGTAGGGCCGGAGCATCGCTTCCTCCACATGGGACTGACCTCATCGGACATTGTCGATACGACGCTGGCGGTGCAAATGACCGAAGCGCTCGACCTGATACTTGAAGGTCTTGACGAATTGATCGCCGTCCTGAAGCAGCGGGCGATTGAACACCGTCGGACGGTGATGGTAGGACGGTCGCACGGCATCCATGGCGAGCCGGTGTCGTTCGGCTTCAAACTGGCGATCTGGTATGAGGAGGCCTGCCGGCACCGGACCAGACTCCAAGCGGCTCGCAAAGACATTGCCGTGGGCAAACTGTCGGGAGCGATGGGGACCTTCGCGCATCAGGGTCCGGAGATCGAAGAGTATGTCTGCGCCAAGTTGGGGCTCGCATCGGATCCGGTCTCGAACCAGGTGGTGCAGCGTGACCGGCATGCGGCCTACGCGTCGGCCCTGGCCTTGCTGGCGGCCACCATCGAAAAAATGGCGACGGAAATTCGCCACCTGCAGCGGACGGAAGTGCTGGAAGCGGAAGAATTTTTCTCCGAGGGACAGAAGGGCTCTTCGGCGATGCCGCATAAGCGCAATCCGATTGCCTCGGAAAATCTCTGCGGTTTGGCCCGCTTAGTGCGTAGCAATAGTCTAGCGGCGATGGAAAATGTTGCCCTGTGGCACGAGCGCGACATCAGCCACTCCTCGGTGGAGCGGGTGATTATGCCGGACAGCACCATCCTCGTTGATTACATGCTAGCCCGCGTGACCGATGTGGTGAAAAATTTGATTGTGTATCCCGAGCGCATGAAGCAGAACCTAGAGCTGACCGGAGGCCTGGTCTACTCACAGCGTCTGCTGCTGGCCCTCATCGAAAAGGGAGCCCAGCGTAAGGAGTCCTACGAGGCAGTCCAACGCAATGCGATGACGGCCTGGAAGGGTGGGGTGGGCTTCAAGGAACTCGTCAACCGGGATGCGTTCATTGTCACCCATTTAAAGTCCAGCGAGATCACGGCCTGTTTTGATCCCATGTATTATTTGCGACACCTCGATCAGGTGTTTCGCCGGGTGTTCGGGCCCGGCAAAAAAGCCGCATCGACGCGACGTCGAAGGAGACCGGTATGAACGTGTGGGCAGCGGTCAAGATCACGCTGATGATTGGGCTGCTCATGGTGGCGCCGGCCTGGCCGGCGGGAGCGACAGAGCGGGACAAGCTGCTGACCGAGCCGGGTGTGTACGGCACCTTCGCCGCGTTCCAAATGGATCACGATTGGTGGGATCTCCCGGGAGATGCCCGCGTCATCGCGGTGTCCGAGGTGAAAAAGTTGATCGAGCAATTCTCCATCAAGATCGTGATCGAGTCCTATCTACTCCGCGGGCTCTCGGACCATGCCGATTTCATGTTCAGAGTGCATGCCCATGCCCTGGCGGACACGCAGCAGTTTTTGACCTCACTATTGGGGACGCGTTTCGGGCGGCATCTCGTTGCGGCCAGCTATCTGCATGGGCTCACCAAGAAATCGGCCTACGTGCCGGAGTTTCCCGATCGGATGAAGACTGACTTGCAGGCTCCGAGCCAAGCGGGGACGAAATTCTATGCGATCGTGATTCCGATCAGAAAAGACGCTGAATGGTGGGCACTGGATCAAAACACGCGTCTGGCTCTCATGCAGGAACACACCCAGGCGGCGCTTCCCTATCTGAGCACCGTGAGACGCAAGTTGTACCACTCCAGCGGGCTGGACGACTTTGACTTCCTCACCTACTTCGAGACGGAAAATCTGGACGACTTTCACGGCCTGATTCGCGCACTCGAACAGGTAAAGGAGTATCGCCATAATCGACGATTCGGGCATCCGATATTGCTGGGAACCGTGGGGGCGCTGGACGACATTCTGGAATTGTTCGCACGCTAGTGGAGGATAGGGATGACTGTCGAACCAGCAGGGACGATGATTTACGAGGGCAAGGCAAAAAAAATTTTTACGACCGATCGGCCTGATCAGGTGTTGCAATATTTCAAAGACGACGCGACCGCGTTTAATGCCCAGAAGCGCGGCACGATCGTCGACAAAGGGGTGGTCAACAACAAGGTGTCGGAGCGGCTGTTCCGGTTATTGGAACAGCAGGGGATTCCCACTCATTTCATCGAGCGGGTGAGCGATCGCGAGATGCTCACGAAGAAGGTCACGATTGTGCCGGTTGAGGTAGTGATTCGGAATATTGTTGCAGGGAGTCTCGCAAAGCGGCTGGGCTTGAAAGGAGGTGTGGCCATTGAGCCGGCGATTGCTGAGTTCTACTACAAAGACGATGCATTGGGCGATCCTCTGGTGAACGATGACCATCTTCGCCTGTTGAAGGTGGCGACCCCGGCCGTGTTGCGGGAGATGCGTGAGTGGGGTCAGAAAATCAATGCGGTATTGCTGCCATTTTTCAAAGAACGCCACATGCTGCTGGTCGATTTTAAGTTGGAGTTCGGCGTCTTTCACAATCGGCTCATCCTGGCCGATGAAATTTCTCCGGACACCTGCCGGTTCTGGGACCAGACTACGAAGGAATCGATGGATAAAGATCGATTTCGGAAGGATTTGGGAAAGATCGAAGAAGCGTATCAGGAGGTGTTGAACCGGGTGTGTGGATAGGAGCCGAGGGACTTCGTGATGGCTTCCTTGTTCGCAGACCGCGGACGATGAAACGGTGCTCGTTCTATGAGCGTCGCGAAGCCAATCACGACATCCTTCTGAGGCACCGCGTAGTGGGTGGCGTAGGGAGAGATAAGAGAGATGAACCGGTTTCTGCAAGTGTTTCTGAACTATGGTCTGGTGGCGGCGATTGTGGTCTGGGCCGCCACGGTGGCCTTAATGGCCTACCATCTCAAAGAGTCGCCTTGGCGCTGGGCGTTCATTCTGTTATCGCTGTCAGGGTTGGGCACGATCGGTGTCATTTTTTGGATCCGCAAGTACGTGAACAGGGTGTCTAAAGTTCAGCAACTGGGGAAGGCACAATGAAAGCCAAGATTCACGTGACATTGAAGCAGGGTATTCTCGATCCACAGGGTAAGGCCATCGAGCATGCGCTGGACTCGCTGGGGTTCAAGAATACCGCCAACATGCGTGTCGGAAAATACATGGAAGTGGATGTCAACGAAACGGATCGTGTCAAGGTCGATTCGCAAGTCAAAGCCATGTGCGAGAAGCTGCTGGCGAATACGGTCATTGAGGAATATCGGTACGAACTGCAATAAGTTCAGGATGGGGCGCCGGGACTTGGCTCCTTGCTCGCAGACGAGTGCTCATTCGATGCGCACAGTAGAGCCGAGCCCGCCACCCCTTCATGTGCATTACAGTTCAGGATGAGTGGGGGATGGAAAAGCAAAGATGACAATCGGCGTGGTGGTTTTTCCCGGCAGTAATTGCGATCATGACTGTCAGTACATCTTCAAAGATGTGCTGGGCCAGCACGTGGAAATGATTTGGCACAAGGACACCTTATCGGAAGGGCTCGATGCAATCGTGCTGCCGGGCGGATTTTCCTACGGGGATTATCTGCGGACGGGTGCCATTGCTCGCTTTTCACCGGTGATGGATGCGGTGAAGGAGTTTGCGAACAAAGGCGGACCGGTGATCGGCATCTGCAACGGCTTTCAGATTCTCTTGGAAGCCGGCCTCCTGCCCGGTGTGATGTTGCGGAATACCTCGCTGAATTTTATCTGCAAGGATGTCTATGTGAAGGTGGAGAATGCTTCGACCCGCTTTACAAATCGTTGCGAATCCGGTCAGGTGCTGAAGATTTCCATCGCGCATGCCGACGGCAACTATTATACCGATCCGGTCACGCTTGCCGGTATCAAAGCCAATGCCCAGGTGATTTTTCGCTATTGCACCGCCGAGGGAAAGGTCACGTCCGAGGTGAATCCGAACGGCTCGTTGGACAACATTGCCGGGATCATGAATGCCGAAGGCAACGTGTTGGGTCTGATGCCGCATCCGGAGCGCAGTGCCGAATCGGTCCTGGGCAACGAAGACGGTCGCCTGATTTTCTTATCGATGTTGGAGTCCCTGAAGAAGCCGCAATTGACGGGGGTGTAACAGTCTCCGGAGTCCACGGGATTCGGAATGAGTTATCCATGGATGCATCAGTGATTACCAAAGCCGTCCTCGAGCAGCATAAGCTGAGCGACGAGGAATACAAAAAAATTCTGGAGATTTTGGGGCGGGAGCCGAACTGGACCGAGCTCGGCATGTTTTCGGCCATGTGGAGCGAGCATTGCTCTTATAAGAGCTCTCGCATTCACTTGAAAAAATTGCCCACGACTGGGCCGCGTGTGGTCCAAGGGCCGGGCGAAAATGCCGGAGTGGTGGATATCGGCGACGGGCTCTGCGCGGTCTTCAAGATGGAATCGCATAACCATCCCTCCTTTATTGAGCCCTATCAAGGGGCGGCGACAGGGGTGGGTGGGATTTTGCGCGATATCTTCACAATGGGCGCACGACCGGTTGCGTTGCTGAACTCGTTGCGATTCGGCGGACTGGACAATGCGAACACCCGCCATCTTCTTAAGGGGGTTGTGTCCGGTATCGCGGGCTACGGAAATTGTATGGGTGTGCCGACGGTTGGGGGTGAAATCGTCTTTAATGACATCTATACGCTGAATCCGCTGGTGAATGTGTTCTGTCTGGGAATTGTCAAGAAAGATAAGATTTTTCTCGGCAAGGCGGCGGGAATCGGGAATCCGGTGATCTATTTCGGGTCCAAGACCGGACGTGACGGGATTCACGGCGCGACCATGGCGTCGGACTCGTTCGATGAACAAGCCGCGCAGAAGCGGCCGACGGTGCAGGTCGGCGATCCGTTCACCGAAAAGCTGCTGCTTGAAGCCTGTTTAGAATTGATGTCCGGCGATTTCTTAGTCGGTATTCAAGACATGGGCGCCGCCGGCTTGACGAGTTCGGCCTGTGAAATGGCGTCGCGAGAAGGGACGGGTGTCGAATTGGAGCTGGCCCATGTGCCTCGCCGTGAGCCGGGTATGACGCCGTACGAGGTGATGCTCTCCGAATCCCAAGAGCGCATGTTAATGGTGGCCAAGGCGGGCCGTGAAGACGACGTCATCAAAATTTGCCGGAAATGGGACCTGGATGTGGCGGTGATCGGACAGGTGACCGACACGGGCAAGGTCGTCCTTAAGGAGAACGGCCAGGTCGTGGCCGAAATTCCTGCTAAGGCGCTGGCCGACGAAGGTCCGCGTTATGACCGGCCCAGTGCGCCGCCCGGCTATCAGGACATGTTGCAAGCGTTGAATTACGATGCGTTGCCGGACGTGAAGGATGCGAATGCCGCGTTGCTCGCGCTGTTGGACTCACCAACCATTGCCAGCAAGCGCTGGGTCTATGAACAGTTCGATCACATGGTCCGCACAAACACGATGGTGCGGCCCGGTTCGGATGCGGCCGTGCTGCGCGTCAAAGGGACTAACAAAGCTTTGGCGATGGCGGTCGATTGTAATGCGCGTTATTGCCTGCTGAATCCCTATGAGGGCGCCAAGATCGCCATTGCAGAATGTGCGCGCAACCTGGCCTGTTCAGGAGCGGAACCGATCGGAGTGACCGATTGCTTGAACTTCGGGAATCCGCAGCGCCCTGAGGTCATGTGGCAGTTTGTATTGGCGATTGAAGGACTGAAAGACGCCTGCGAGGCGTTGGGCGTGCCTATCGTGAGCGGCAATGTGAGTTTTTACAATGAGACGAACGATCTATCGATTTATCCTACACCGATGATCGGGATGGTCGGATTGATCGAGCCGGCTGACCGCGCGATCACGCAATGGTTCAAGCAGAGCGGCGACGTTATTATCCTTTTGGGAAAAACGCGCGAAGATCTGGGTGGAACTGAGTATTTGAAAGTACTGCACCACCGCGAGCAAGGCTCACCGCCGTGGCTGAGTCTTGAAACGGAGAAGGCGGTGCAGGCCTGTACGATCCGACTCATTCGTGAGGGGTTGATACAGTCGGCACACGATTGCTCCGACGGCGGTTTGGCCGTTGCCTTGACGGAATGTTGTGTCTCGGGTCCGGCCGAGCGGCAGGGCGCTGTGGTAGAATTATCCCTCGATGGTCTTCGTCGCGATGCGTTGTTGTTCGGAGAAAGCCAATCACGAGTCGTGCTCTCTGTGAAACCCGATCAGGTCGAACACGTTCTTATGTTTGCCCGGAATGCCGGTGTACATGCCGCGCGAATCGGTACCGTCGGAGGCGATCGATTCGTCTTGCAGGTGAATGGTAATCACCGTGTTGAAGGCGGTACAGTCGATCTGGAACTGACGACCTTGTACGATCGATGGGCATTGGCCATTCCCCGGGCGTTAGGGCTAGATTAGGTTACCGAGACATGCGCAAAGAATTACCGCTTATTTCGTCCGATAAATTCCACGACGAGTGTGCCGTCTTCGGCATATACGGCCATAAGGAAGCGGCCAACCTCGCCTATCTCGGTCTCTACGCGCTTCAACATCGAGGGCAGGAAGCGTCCGGGATTGTCTCCAACGACGGCGAGCATTTTCATATCGAAAAGGGCCAGGGCCTTGTCGCGGATATATTTTCTCAACAAGCTCTGGCGCGGCTGCCGGGGACTATGGCCATTGGACATAATCGCTACTCCACGGCGGGCGGAGCCGGGCTCAAGAATGTGCAACCATTGAACGTCAATTTTGCCTTTGGCAACCTGGCCGTGGCGCACAACGGAAATTTGATCAATGCCACCATGCTTCGTAGCGAGCTGGAGGCCTACGGTGCCATTTTCCAATCGACCTCCGATACGGAAGTGATTATTCACCTCATCGCGCATTCACGGGCCGATACGTTGCTTGAGCGCGTCATCGATTCACTGACGCAGGTTCGCGGTGCGTTCTCGGTGGTCCTGATGACGGATCAGGGCATTATTGCAGCGCGCGATCCTCATGGATTTCGCCCTCTCTGTTTGGGGCGTTTTCGAGATGCCTGGATCGTGGCTTCAGAGAGTTGTGCGTTCGATTTGTTGGATGCGGAATATGTGCGAGAAATAGAACCGGGAGAGTTGGTTGTTCTGGATCATCAGGGGGTCACGAGTTATAAGCCGTTCGCACAAAGCAAGCCTGCGATGTGCGTGTTTGAATACGTCTATTTCTCCCGTCCGGATAGTCGCATTTTTGAAGGCCGTGCAGTCTATTCCATTCGAAAAGCGTTCGGGCAGCAATTGGCCCAAGAATCCATGGTGCCGGCGGATATCGTCATTCCAGTACCCGATTCCGGGGTGCCTGCAGCGTTGGGTTATTCCGAAGGCTCGGGGATTCGCTTCGAGACCGGTCTCATTCGGAATCACTATGTGGGACGCACATTTATCGAGCCGGAGCAGTCGATTCGCCATTTCGGCGTGAAGGTGAAGCTCAATGCCGTTCCCGAAGTTCTCGAAGGTAAGCGCGTCATCGTCGTGGACGATTCGCTGGTTCGCGGGACGACGAGTCGAAAGATAGTGAAGATGCTGCGTCATGCCGGGGCCAAAGAAGTGCACATGCGAATCAGTTCCCCTCCGATTGTATCGCCCTGTTTTTACGGGATCGATACGCCGACCAAAAAAGAATTGATTGCTTCCAGTCACTCGACCGAAGAGATCCGGAAATACATTACCGCCGATAGCTTGGCCTATCTGAGTTTAGATGGCATGCTGAAAGCAGCACCGGGTATGCCGGAGCAGTATTGTAATGCATGCTTCACTGAACAGTACCCCATCTCGTTTACGCGGGCAGAAGAGCTGCAGTTGGGACTCTTCGAGTCCTCGCGCTAAGCCATCCCCTCTTGCCGCTTTCGTGTAGAGAAACGACGATCGTCTGAACTTCGTTCCCAGCCTTGTTACATTCAGTGCATGTCCCTCGTGAGAAAATATCGATTGATCACCCGCACAGGATTCGTGATGGTCGCGATTCGTCTTGCATTGTGGATGGTCAGTCTTCCACGACTGCTGAACTGGTTAACCTGCAGGGCCCCATCAGGGAGTCAAGATCCTAAGGTCATCGAAGATATGGTGTACTACGTCGAGCGCTGGCTGGAGCTGGCTCCGTATCATCCGAAAGGTAACTTTTCCCACGCGCCTTGACGCTCTATTGGTTTGCCCGCCGAGCCGGATTACCCGTACAGTTCCACTGTGGCGTGATGAAGCGTAACCACAGTCTTGAGGGCCATGCCTGGCTGATGCTGAATGGGCGTGAGTTTTTTGAGCCCTCTTCGCACTGGCGCTCTTCACTGTGACCGTTAGTTTCCCCCAAATGTCTGTGCCGCTCACCAATCAGCCATCTGTTCTCCCTAAATCTTCCTCGATCTCTGCTTAGTCGTCGCTCCTCGCTGCAGAAATTCGATTGTCACTTTCGGAATCGTTCCGGCATGGCCGGCCACAGGACGCTCTTTGCAAACTGGGTCGGTCGTGTCTGCCATCGGTGTTGTTTCAAGCCGCTTGACCCGATTGATCCTCAGCAAGGCGGAGGTTCTGGCTCCCTCAAAAGACGGTGTCGCCCAGCCTCACTGGGAATAGAGAAACCGTCGGGATTGACGATACCGTCGCATCTGTCGGGTGACGATTAATAGCGTCGGGTTCTCGGTTGAGATTACCAGCGCACTATGACGGATAAGACAAGTGCCATATCGATGGACTTTTCTCAAAACGTGATTCAGGAGGTCTCTCATGGCTGCCCTCACACAGGCTTCGAGTGAACGTCGTAGGAATTTATCAGATTCGTTTTTGAAGCAACGCGGAGACGTTCATAGCACTGCGCTAGAGGGCGAGAGTGTGCTGCTCAATCTCAGCACTGGTCGCTATTACACTCTTAATGCCGTGGGTTCGGTTGTGTGGGATCAATGTGCCGTACCTCGGTCGATCGCTCAGATTCTCTCGACGATTTTCGACAGGTTCGAGGTGACGACCCAGCAAGCCCACGATGATCTCGTTGACTTGGTATCCCTGCTTACAGGCGAGAAGTTAATTCAAACCGAAAGGAGGTGACCCCTGATGCATAAGCAGAAAGACGAGTATGTCAAGCCACAGCTTATGAAGCATGAGCTGCTACGCGACGTGACAGCTCAGCAGCTCTCCCGGGTGAGCAATCAGCAAGTTTCCTAGTGCGACCATTATCGGACGATCTCTGGAACATTCAGAACGTCGCCTGCGTGCGCTGGTCGTGCAGATCAATGGAGGTGAGACATCATGTCTGAACACAAGAGAGGCAAATACGTGAAGCCGGCCCTCGTCAAACATGAGCTGCTTCGAGACGTAACTGCCATACAGCTTTCCCGCGTGGTGAGTCAAACTCCCGCATAGCTCAATGGAACTTCACTGAGAGATGAGGTGGTCGGTTATTTAGACCGACCACCTCACAGCTGAGACGCCTGGCAGGACCATGTGTTGAGCAGGTGAAAAGGAGACATTGTAATGTCGATAACGGTCACAGCGAATGAGATTTTACTCTGTGTCCATGGCATAGAGTTGAAATTCATCACCAACTCACCGGCGTTGGCCGGTTCCGTTGCGTCATTACTCGGATACTTTCAATGTACGACCTTTGACGGTCAACCCATGCTGATGCAATT
>JACCYV010000178.1 GCA_013696305.1 Nitrospira sp. | reverse complement strand
CAGATCAGAGTGACAGATCCCGCAGAAGAGGATTTCAATCTGTACGTCGTGCTCGGTGGGATCGCGCCGCTCAATCGTGGTGGAGGCCAATGACGATGTCGCATTCGCTGCGGAATAGGCCTTTGTGGGATGCATGGATAAATCCTCCTGTGTGCAAGACTATGCAGGAATTTATCCCGTATACTAGCCTGACGCTTCTTCGTTGGTAAAGACCTCAGTTTGCCTAATTCCGGCTTCAACGTGCTGGGCTGATTGGTGAGTCGCCGATACAAATCCTCGTAACCTTGCTCGGCATGGATGTGATAGTGCTGGACGCCCTGTACGGGTACTGGTGTATGCTTCTCATCTCCAGGTGTCAGGAGGACAGGAACAAATTTTGGGTTCACCGTTCCAGCATTGTAGAGATGCTGGTAGATCATATGCCCTTCCCATCGAACGCCGTGTCCGATGTGCGGCTTTTCTTCTCCCATCACCCGACGATAGTAAGACTCCGTGCAGATCAAGAGGACGTAACAGGCATCGCGAATTTCCTTTTCTGTCCATCGTGGCCATCCTTCAGGCGGCGCCTGCTCATACTGATCAAGCCGACAATCAATCCCATCGCGGCGTAACCGGTCTGAAAGGTTCAGAACCTTATTTTTGTGCTCTGGGGAATCGTGGCTGTAGCTGATAAAAACTCTGGGAGGTTGAGCGGATTCAGCCACTGCAGACCTCGGCGGGGCTTTAGCCCAGCGACTGGACGATGAACGAGGCAAGTTGTAAGTACGTGCTTCTCACGCTAGGCTAGACCGTGAGGTGCGCGACGGATGCCCCGAAAGCCTGAAAAGATCAAGTCTCACCTGTGCTCTGGCTGGTTGCGTCTATCCCAGTACTCAGAAGTTAAACGGCTTATCGTCTACGTTGTTCGCGCGTAGTTCAACATTAACCAACAGTATCAACGGAAAGGAATACCATTATAACGACTCATGTCCTCGGGCCGCTTTTTCCGTTTGCCCTTGCCTTTTCCCTGATTGCCTTGTGCCATGCCGCTGCTCACGACTCCGACCCTCCGACTACCGCCAACCGCACAGCTCTGCACACGAACCTTCCACCGTACAGCTTGGAGACTTCCGACACGCTGGACTCCGGTCCCGCAACGGATCTGTACGGGAATCGTCTATGAACAAGGCCGGCTTTCCGAGCAGTCAGAGTATAATATAATGGGGTCTTTGAGAGCCAGGTGAGATATGTATGATAAGTGTGGAAATCCTACGCTTGAGGAAACGACGAATCTTGCCGAGCAACCCATCACAGATTGGACAGGTGCTTGATAACCGTTGCTGGGCCAATCTTTCGACGGTGAAGCATATCTTCCTTATACCCACGGCAGTCAGCCTTCATGATCGAGCGGATAGGCTTGTCTCCCCCGATACACGTGACGAAGCGTTCGAGTTCGGCTTTGACCTGTGAGTCCGTTCGTTTGGCGCGGCTGTTCTCTTTAAAATACATCTTCACCGCTTCGCTGAACATCTGGCCTGTGGGCGTGGTGGCAGCGACAGCAGACATAGGAGCGGTGGCGGCGGTAGAGGCAGGGATAGCAGCTTGCCGCTGAAACCGTGGGCGAGTCTCATAGTTGCCATCAGCACGATCAGCGGCGATTCTCAAATACTCCTGCTTTGCCTCCAGCAGTTTCCGACACAACCGTCCGAACTCGGCGCTGTCATGATCAAGAGCATGGAAACCGCCAGACGCAAGCAGGGCGTCGACTTCGCATTCGACCTTCCTGAAGTCCCGGCTGATAAGCGCCTCCGATGCCTTATCGAAGAGATTGGAATACACAAGCCACTCGCCTTCTCTCTGGTCATCAGAGACAGAGCCACCCACGGCCAGACAGTCTTCGAGATCATCGATCTCCGTCTCCAACCAGTGATGAACCAGCCCCTCGATCTGGTCCTTCGTGAGCCGTTCACCAGACTTCTTCATGGTCAAGAATAGCCTCCTCGTCTTAGCGTCGAACTCCGCGCTCGAACTTCGGCCTGATCCTTGTCGGCGGTCTTCAGGGACCTCCATACTTCTATCCTGCCGCTAAAGTGCTGGCGAATATTTTGTGGAATCTGAACGCGCCGGTAGTACGTCTTGCGGGTCGGATGAAGGAAGATTGATGAGCCTCTGCGGAAGCGAGTCCCTGTAGACATGATTCCCCTCCAAAGCTGTAGCGCCCGTAGTAAGGGCTACAGTTCCGTGAAGGGCTACCCTCAAAATCGCCGGTGTTTATGCGGGGTTACGAGTAGTACTGGTGTCCCCAACGGGATTTGAACCCGTGTTACTGCCTTGAAAGGGCAATGTCCTAGGCCAGGCTAGACGATGGGGACGTGAGCAGATTTGTACGAGCGGTTGATTCATACCATACTTGCTTAAGAGGTGTCACTAGTCTGAGTCCTCGATATTGATGTGCCCCCATACCGGGCGAACTGCCGGCGATATGAGACTGCCAGCCGATTGACGCACTGCCCCCAAGCACAGTACTCTGCGTGTATGGATCCATTACTGAATCATCGCTCCGATCATCGTCTCGACTCGCCATCGCAAAAGAACGAGATCGCCACTTCTGGCACCAGTCGGCTCACGGCTGACGACCTGTACCTCTTCAATGAAGGCTCCCACTTTCATCTCTACGACAAACTCGGGGCGCACCCCACGACTGTCCAAGGCGTCGAAGGTACCTATTTTGCGGTCTGGGCGCCGGAGGCCAAAGAGGTGTCGGTCTTCGGGACTTTCAATCATTGGGATGCTGCTCGTCATCCGCTCCATCCCTGTCAGTCTTCGGGTATTTGGGAAGGTTTTGTCCCTGGTGTCGGGATCGGCACGCTATACAAATTTCATATTCGTTCACGACATCACGACGTCGAACTCATCAAGACCGACCCATTTGCCCGTCTAAATGAGATTCCTCCGAAATCCGCCTCAATCGTCTGGGCACTCGATTACACCTGGGGAGACCAAGCCTGGATGCAGAGCCGCGCCCGTCACAATGCGCTTGATGCCCCCATCAGTATCTACGAAATGCATCTCGGCTCTTGGATGCGGGTTCCCAACGAAGGCAACCGATCACTGAGCTATCGGGAAGCGGCACCGAAACTGATCGAATACGTGCAGCGACTGGGCTTCACGCATGTCGAATTCCTTCCCCTTATGGACCATCCGTTCTTCGGGTCGTGGGGATATCAAACGACAGGATACTTCGCTCCTTCGGCCAACTATGGGACGCCTCAAGACCTCATGTACCTCATTGATCAGCTCCACCAGCACGACATTGGCGTGATTCTGGATTGGGTCCCTTCCCACTTTCCGACCGATGCACATGGCCTGAGCCGGTTCGACGGCAGTCATCTCTTCGAACATGCGGATCCTCGGCAAGGCCTTCATCCCGATTGGGATACCGCCGTATTTAACTACAACCGCAATGAGGTCCGCAGCTTCCTTATTAGCAGCGCCCTTTTTTGGCTCGAACAGTATCATGCCGACAGCCTGCGCGTGGATGCCGTCGCCTCTATGTTGTATCTGGACTATTCACGAAAAGAAGGCGAATGGATTCCTAACCCGCATGGCGGCCGAGAAAACCTGGAGGCTATCGCCTTCCTACGGCAGCTTAACGAAGAAATCTATCGACGACATCCGGATGTGCAGACTTTTGCGGAAGAATCCACGTCGTGGCCTTCGGTATCCCGCCCCACGTATGCAGGAGGATTGGGCTTCGGGATGAAGTGGGACATGGGTTGGATGCATGACACGCTGGAGTATATGGCGCGCGATCCGGTGTATCGAAAACATCACCACCGCAACCTTACCTTTCGTATGCTCTATGCCTTTCAAGAGAATTTCTTGCTCCCCCTCTCCCACGATGAAGTCGTCCATGGCAAGGGCTCACTCCTGCGGAAGATGCCAGGCGACGATTGGCAAAAATTTGCCAACCTGCGGATGCTATTCGGATACATGTATGCGCAAGCGGCCAAGAAACTCATTTTCATGGGAGGCGAGATCGGCCAATGGCGCGAATGGGCGCATGACGACAGCCTTGATTGGAACCTCCTCCAATACCCACCCCATCAGGGCCTGCAGCAGTGGGTCGCCGACCTCAACCGTCTCTATCGTACAGAACCGGCGCTTCACGAGTTTGACTTCGATGCGCGCGGGTTCGAATGGATTGACTGCCAGGATGTCGATGCCGGGATCATTAGCCTGTTGCGCCATGGCCGGTCGCCTCAGCAGAGTATCGTCGTGATCTGCAATTTTACGCCGGTTCCACGGTTGCAATATCGTGTCGGCGTGCCGCAAGGAGGGTATTGGCAAGAAACACTGAATAGCGACGCCTCGGTCTATGGCGGCAGCGGGTTGGGAAATCTGGGTGGCGTAACGGCTGAGGCAATTCCGACTCATCATCGCTCCCATTGCTTGTCGCTGACGCTGCCCCCCTTAGCGGTGCTCTTCTTCAAACCTGCCTCATAGTTACAACTAAGCTCGCGTTTCTTCGCCAAGCTAGGGTAGGATTATCCTCCGGACAGGCAATACAGGAGAAGGATCTTCGGGTTATCGAAAGAGGCGACAATGCCGATCCACATACGAACCAGGTCGATATGGAAGGGGCTGCTGGTGCTCTCTGCCTGCACAGCCTTCGTGCACTGTTCCCACGACATCCATGAGAAACGTGCTGATACGATTAAGAATCATGTTGAATCATTTTACGGCCACTTGAAACATGACCGGATAGCCGCTGCCGTCAGAGAAAACGAAGCCATCGAACATCTCTCTGGTCAACTAGGCGACATCATTATTCGACGGGTCAACCAGCCAGGAAACAACCAAGTCGACCGTGAATGGACCGATTTGCGCACGGCCAAAGAAACGGCCGCCCAGAACTGGCTGGCATTGGGACAGTATCTCTCGATCAAAAAACAGTACCCGCAAGCCCGATCGACCTACCAGCGCGTCATGGATACCTACACCGATCTGACAGAACGCACCTATAGAGATCAGGCGGCCCGAGCCATTCGTGACTTAGACATTCTCAATCCCTCCCCCGCCTCACACTAGCGAGAAGACCCAGGACGTTCCTGCCAATGATGAGAATGAAACACCGACTGCTGAGCCTGTTGCTTGGCGCAACCCTCGTTTTAACCGGCTGCGTCCATCGGATTCATGTCGTCCCACCAGTAAGCGAAACTACCACAGCGCCTCTCCCCTTCAACGCGCAACTCGAATTGCCTTTCCTCGCCATAGAGGGAGCCGACCATATGCCAGGAATTCCACTCCTGGAATGGCCGGTGAAACAGCTTCGACAAACGACGGTCGATTACTTCACTCAGCGTCAGACCTTTACAGCGATCGGAACAGAGCCCGCAGATATGCGGCTGGTAATAAAGGCCTGGCTTACGCTTCGAGCGCCTGACCGCTACCTCTACCGAGTACACTTGGAATCTGACCTGTCATTTTCAGGACAAGCGCCTCTCAAAGCCTACGCGGCCGAGGGAGAAGCACTGGGATCTTCCGTCAGATGGGTCACCGCGTCGGATCAAGAACCAATTGGGGAAGCCACGGCCCAAGCCCTTCGCAGCCTGGCGGTTCAAATTGAGCAAGATCGTGACCTCGTCATCAAAAACAACCCTCAGAAGGAGCCAGGTGTGGCATCTAGATAGCCCTGTTACCTCTTACCTTTCTTCCCATTATCTTGTGATCCTTCTCAACCGTGCCGGCCAGCTGCGAGCCGAGCTCGGCATGGCAGCTACAATGACATCGCCCTCAGAGAACGTGCGAGTCACGTATACATTTTAATACGAATGCGTATCCCTTCTGATACAGGAGATGCACTGCAAGCACCTTCCCTCAGCTCGTTTTCAGCGTGAAGTCTGTCCTGCCGCCATCCAACTGCAGCTCAATCAAATATAACAGCGCAATCCCCAAATATGCTGCTGGGACAATGTCGAACCACAGGAAATTCTGAGGAGCGCGCTAAAGTGGCTCAATGAACACCGTTATAATTCCACGATACCGAGCTAAATCCATCGTCGAATAGGCCTACCATGCTTTCGCTATCGACGAGTATCACATAGAGTACCACGCCACCCTTTGGGTATCTCCCGTACGAGCAGGCCAAACAATCGAGCAATGCTGGTTTTCAGGCGCGTACGGAGACGTGGGCAGTAGTTATGGGGAACCAGAAGCTCGCCGAAATTTCACTGTCATGGATCAACGTCAACGGTTGAGGCAGGGCTATCCGTCGAACGGAATCCAGTGCTACATGAGCAAAATCCGCTCGGGTCTTACATGATTCCTTCGTCGAAAGCTTGGGTGGGTTTCGAAAGTGGTTTCATTCTCGATTCTATCTGTCCGTCATGCAAACGGGCATATATACCGAGGTTCTGGATGAATCAGTGCGCATTCGGTTGTTGAAGAATTTTGCGTATCAACCAAACAGTAAGCGCCGCGAGAGTACAATAACCCTCCGATAGTTTTCGAGCAATTAGACAGTCTGTCGGTAAGGATCCGTCACGATGGGAACGGTGTGTGGCTCGCTTGAGCAATATACCGTTTAGCCGCGCACAAGATGGCCCACAGAAGCAACGCACCAAAAACATAATGCGAAATAAGAATTTTTCCTAATGAATTTCCGAGAAATGTAGACGAAGGGTTTACGAACACAACAGGAGGAGAAACCAGTAGTATGCAAACCACCACGCCGAGGAACCAATTCCGCGACTGCGGAACAGGAAGCCGCCCTCCTAAATAGAGCGAAAAAGGCACCAGCAGAAACAAGTAGTAATGCGTCCAAGAAATTGGGCTGATGATAAGGGCAAGGCACAACACAACAGATAATTCCAGGTAGAGTATGCCTTTCAAATCTCCGACTGTCTTTTTTCGCAACATGAGGCCAGATATTGCCAATAACAGTCCAACAAACACAATACGTGTAAGCCGCAGGACCCCATCAATCTGGATTGGTTTCCAGTCATAGAGAGGAGGCTGTTCCTGCAATCGGAGCAAGAAGGCATCAACCGATTGAACGTTAAAAGCAGCCAGCGACTTACTGACAAACGGGAGGAGGGATTCGGCGTACCACATTACATGGCTCTCCCATCCTCCCAATAATAACGAAGTTACAACCGACTTCGGGCTCGCAAGAAGATTGTTCAAGACCTGGGGATCGACGAAGGCGGCGCGATCTATGAAGTCTATCGGCGCCAGTAAACTCCAATAGGCACAGACCTGTCCTGCTACTCCCAGGCTACCTGCACAGAATCGCGTTACGCTTGAATCAACGTCCCAAGAATACGTGGGAATTCAGATTTAGTATCTATATCGGAGGCAGGTATTGTTCACACCGGTTGATCCTATCGCCGCTTTTATAAAATCTCCAGCTCTTCCGCGACCCCTGCAAGTTCCCGTTTGAGACGTGTGATCTCGTTGCGCGTTCTTTCCGAGCGCCGGAACCGGGAAACGCCCCTGTGCCTTGAGCATGTCCTTCGGTCTGCCCCTTATAGAGTTGCTTCCGGGCGATACCCGGGTTCGCAGGCAATCTCGTAAGCGTCCCCAAATCTGAGACAGGCCATACGGAGAACTTTCTGGCAGAATCGTCACCCTAGCCAGGAGGTTCCCATGCGCCAGTCGAAATTCACCGAGACGCAGATCGTATCGATCCTCACAGACGCCGATGCCGGGCGACCCGTCAACGAGCTCTGGCGGAAGCACGGAATCAGTTCGGCGACGTACTACAAATGGAACGCGCAATACGGCGGGTTAGAGGCCTCGGACATCAAGCGCCTCAAGGAGCTTGAGCTGGAAAACAGCAAGCTCACACGGCTCTACGTCGATAGGGCGCTCGAGAATGCGGCGCTGAAGGACCTGATCGAAAAAAAGCGCTGACGCCCGTCGAACGCCGCGACGCCGCCACTCATCTGGTGACGAGGAAGCAGCTCTCGGTTCGGCGGGCTTGTCAGGGGGTGGGAGTGGGCCGGGCCACGTACTATCGGCCGGTGGTGGACTGGGCGCAACGCGATGCACCGGTGATTGAGGCCCTCACCACCCTGAGCGTCACCAAACCGCGATGGGGTTTCTGGAAATATGTGAATTGGCTGCGGAATACCGGGCATCGGTGGAACCCGAAGCGGCTGTGGCGGGTCTATTGTCGGTTACGGCTGAATCTGCCACGGCGCACCAAGAAGCGGGTGCCCGCTCGGGTGGTCCCGCCGTTGGACGTCATCCCACCACCCCATGTCGTCTGGGCGGTGGACTTCATGAGCGATACGGTCTATGGCGGACGGCGGTTCCGGACCTTGAATCTCTTGGACGAAGGCGTCTGCGAAGTCTTAGCCATCGAAGGGGATACCTCGCTGCCGGCGGAGCAGGTGATTCGGGTGCTGGAGCAAGTGGTGGGCTGGCGGGGTCAGCCGCAGGCGATTCGTCTCGACAAGGGCCCCGAATTTCTCGCCGAGCGGTTTGCCACAGGGTGCACTGACCGCAGGATTGCCCTTCGCTATATTCAGCCCGGATTCAGCCCGGCAAGCCGAATCAGAATGCGTTTGTGGAACGGTTCAATCGAACGTTCCGGCACGAGGTGCTTGATGCCTACGTATTCGAGTCACTGGACCAAGTGCGAGCCATCAGTGCGGAGGGGATGCGAGAATACCACGAGGAGCGGCCCCATGACACATTGGACGGGATACCCCCGTCCCAGTTCCGGACCCAACACACCGCTGGAAGTGCTCCTTTGACACTGTCTCCTTGACGGGGGAGCTTACGGAGAGAGCACCATCTAAGTGAGAAACGTTCCAAATGCTTTTGTGTTTAAGTCGGCTTTGTTTTAAGCTGCCTCAGCCGACGCAGGGCAATTTCAAACCAGAGGAAGCTACTGGCTTCGCCGGTCCCTTGAGAGAAGGGGAACGATGAAGCCAGTCCCCTTTTTAAGTGACGTGATTCACGTCGTTAAGGAGAAGTTACACTGCGTATCCCCGGGGCTGCCGGTGGGCCGGGAGGCTGGTCCGAGGCAGCTGTTCCCTGACCGACGGCTATGCGCATATGATCCCAGTAGTGATGCCAGGCCTTAGACATGTCTCGGTTGGGGGACACAAGGCAGGAGCTGCCATCCCACGTATGGTTGATCTGAAACTCCTGAAATCCACCCGGGGACTGATTGACGTTTTGGATATCGCTGGTCAAAACCCCATCGATCCAAATACGGATACGCCCATCTCGCGAGGTGGTCGTTGTGCTCGTTTTGAGCAACAACTCGATCTTGTGCCACCCACTGGCTGGCCTGACTGTGGCGCGGGCTGCGTCGATATTCGGCGGAAACCCGCCAGAGAGGCCACTCGCGTCTCCGCTCCACCCGGAGACCGCCGCGTTACTGTAGGCGGTCTGGTTGGCCCAGAAGATTTCCCCCGAGGAGTTAAAGACAGGTTGGCGGTACCAAATCAGGAAGCTGTTATCAATGCCTGGCCGACGCACGAACCACATCTTGTTTGCGTTGTTACACATACCCACGAAATCCGCATTCGTACTCCACCAGGCGCCTATATAAACCTCTTTCGCATCGGGCAAATTTAGCCCCCATTGTCCATTGCCTTGACTTGATCCCGCCGCCAGAAATGAGTCAAAGACCCTGCCTGGCGAAAAAGGAGCAGAGTTAATCGTTGTGTAATCTTGCGTGTTATACGCATTCCACAATGGAGGGCACAGGAAATCAGAAAAGGGGCAATCAAGGAGAACGGAAAATCCCGCAGGCTCGTTTGGCCAGTTTCCTGCTCCGTGACTCTGGGGGACATTGACCAGACCAACGCACGCTGACATCACCGCGACGATTGTAACTGACATTCTGAAGAAACGGGAATTTGAGTTTTGGTCCATGATGGTCCTCTTGTCCATGGGTGAAATTAATGGGGCAGGCAGTGTAGTTCGAATCAACAGCTTCAGAATGCGTGTTTTCAATAATCGCTCGATTCCGTAAGAATTGCTTCACTAATTCAGTAAAGCAAGACCTGCGCCTATACTTTTAAGATACCTTATAGGAAGTGTGAATTGGCTTACAACACCTTTATTATTTGGGCTTTGTGCAGATTCATCATTTCTGAGGCGCTTCGTTCACATGTCATTCCGTGATTGAGCTGTGTGTGTTAAAGGTCATCTTCGATCAAATTTGTTCTAGCAGAGAAGCACCTGTCACCGAGCAGAAATAAAATACACACTCGGCACGTCAAGTGGGAGGAGTGATGCTCAGTAAGTAGAGATGTGCGTTCACCACGTACATCAGGGCTTCCGACTACCGGAATATATCTCGTTTGGCAGGGTGGAATAAAAAGCTGTAGACAAAACGGTCTGCCCCTCACCCGGTAGGGAAGGGAGACGGCCGGATTGACGCTCTAGAGATTGCCTTCCGCTGCCAGAGTTGACGATCAGATGAATTTACTCATTGAGAATCGTTGACGGATTGGACTTATTCTGCCATTCTTTTTTACGGCATCGATGGGGCGAAGACGTCACTGACGAGGGGAGCGACATGGCGAAGAAGATGCAGCGGCAGATTGCAGTGGTGGGTTTGGGATACGTCGGACTGCCGATCGCGGTGGCATTCGGTAAGTATGCGCCGGTGATTGGGTTCGACATCAATAAGACCAAAGTAGACGAACTTCGCAAAGGAATGGATCGAACCGGAGAGGTCTCGCCGCAGGACCTGAAAGCCAGCCGGGTTCGCTACACCTCGGAACCGAGCGACCTCAAAACTGCCGACTTTATCATCGTCGCGGTGCCGACGCCCATTAATGACGCGCTCCAGCCGGATCTCACGGCGCTGAAGAAGGCCTCTGAATTGATCGGCTCGAATCTGTGTTCCGGCGCCATCGTTGTATATGAATCGACGGTGTATCCCGGCGCCACGGAAGAGGATTGCCTTCCCATCCTAGAAAGGTCATCCGGGCTGAAGAGCGGGATCGACTTTAAAATCGGCTATTCGCCTGAGCGCATCAATCCAGGAGACAAAGAACATACGCTTGAAAAAATCGTCAAGGTGGTTTCCGCGCAGGATGAAGAGTCCCTGGAAATTGTCGCACAGACCTATGCGATCGTGGTGAAAGCCGGGATCCATCGGGCATCGAGCATCAAAGTGGCAGAAGCGGCGAAGGTCATCGAGAATACGCAGCGCGATCTCAATATCGCGCTCATGAATGAGCTGGCCTTGATTTTCCATCGTCTCGGTATCGATACAAGGTCGGTGCTTGAGGCGGCGGGGACGAAGT
>JACCYV010000165.1 GCA_013696305.1 Nitrospira sp. | reverse complement strand
TTGAAAGCCCTGGGAGTGCAGTTCGAGGAATACGACGCGCCGGGCATGAAGACCCAGGACGGCATCTCGATCGCCGGCGGTGCGAAGAGCGCCTGGTTCAAGGACAGCGAAGGCAACATTCTCGCGGTGAGCCAGAGCGTCTGAAGCCAAATGTGCGCCAATCGTGATTGAAGGAGATCCAAATGCTAGGCAATACAGATGCAGTCGCAAACATCGCGGTCACGAATTTGAAAACGGCCAGGAAATTTTACGAAGGCACACTCGGCCTGACGCAGGTTGGCTCCGAGGGGGACGAGTTGATCGTCTATCGCAGCGGCAAGACGACCATCAACGTCTATAAATCGGACCAGGCCGGCACGAACAAAGCGACTGCGGTCACCTGGGCTGTGGGAGACGACGTCGAAGGCGTCGTACGGGCGTTGAAGGCCAAGGGCATTACGTTCGAGCATTACGACATGCCGGGCATGACGCGAGAGGGAGATGTTCACATCGGCGGCGACATGAAAGTCGCCTGGTTCAAGGACCCGGACGGCAACATCCTCAACATAGCCAGCCGATAGGGGGCCGGTCTCATGATGATGAAACCAGAAGTAAATATGACGAGTCAGTTCATGATTTGATAAAGGCCGGCCGGGTTAGCGAGGCCGGCACTCTGCCGGACGAGGTGCTGCTTACCGAGATGGGCAAGTACATGCCCTGACGACACTTCTGATGTTTTATCCAATCGAGCGGACGAACAATCAACCAACAAAGGGGAAACTATGAGCACACAAACAAAACCCAAAGCTAAACCGAAGGCAAAGGGAAGTTCCAGCACACCCCGCATTGTCTGGTTTGAAATTCCGGCGGATAATCCCGAGCGCGCGAAGAAATTCTACCGCTCGCTGTTCGGCTGGAAAATCGGGGCCTTTCCCGGCATGACGGATTACTGGCACATTGATACGGGCGGCGGTAACGACACAGCCGATGGTGGATTAATGGTGCGCAAGCATCCTGGCCAGCCCATCACGAATTACATCGCCGTATCCTCGGTCGATACATCTGCAGCGAAGGTCGAGAAGCTCGGCGGCACGATCTGCAAATCCAAGACGGCGGTCCCGAAGATGGGATACTTTGTCATATGCCAGGACACGGAGAACAATATGTTCGCCCTCTGGGAGCAGAACGAGAAGGCCAAGTAGTTCGAAGGAGACATCTCGATGAGAGCAATGAACGAGCCGGTGCAATCCGATTTTCTGACGGCACCCATCTCAAGGAAGATGCTGTGGGCCGGATACATCATGAGTGCCTTGCCGGTCGTGATGCTGCTGTTCAGCGGGGCCATGAAATTAATGAAGGCTGCTCCGGTCCTGGAGGGATTTGCCCGTTTCGGATACCCCGGGAACGTGGCCTTCGGAATTGGGATGGTCGAAATCGTGTGTGTCATTCTCTATGTGATTCCACGAACCTCCGTGCTGGGCGCAATCTTGCTGACAGGCTATCTTGGTGGCGCCACCGCTACCCATGTGCGCATCGGCGATCCGTTTTACGCTCCCGTACTACTCGGCGTCCTGATTTGGGGAGGGCTGGTGTTGCGCGACGCCCGTCTGCGCGCGCTGCTTCCCCTGCGACGGTAGTGTGTGCCATGTTCTCAATAGAGGAGTAAGGTCAAGACCTATTCAACTCGCAGAGGTTTTCGCCGAATGTACTCATCACCCAACCATAAGGAGGCATCTATGCGTTTTACATCCGTCACACTCATCTGTTTGTGCATGGTCATGGGCACGGTTCCGGTCCTGGCCAAAGACAAGAAGTCGGAAAAGCAGATAGATCCCCAGGTGATGATGGAGGCCTATACGAAGCTGGCCACCCCGGGCGAACCGCATAAGCAGTTTGCAAGTCTGGCAGGCAGTTGGACGACTAAGACCAAAGAATGGATGGAGCCGGGCAAGCCACCGAGCGAATCGACCGGCTCCGTGGAAATGAAGATGGTGCTGGACGGGCGCTTTCTCCAGCAAGAGTTTACGGGCGAGATGATGGGGCACCCTTACTCAGGCCTAGGAATTAGTGGCTACGACAACCTTCGCAAACGCTATGTCTCGACATGGATCGACACCATGGGCACGGGCGTCTTTGTGATGGAAGGCACGGCGAACGCCGACGGCAAGACCATTACGCTCAAGGGGCAACATGCCGAGCTGGGTGGAGGACAGATGACGCATCGCGCGGTCTGGAAGTTGGTAGATGCCGATACCCAGATCTTCGAGATGTACGGCACGCACGGGCACGGTAAAGAGATGAAGATGATGGAGATCACGTACAGCAGGAAGCAGTAGGTGGAATGGCCGGAACAAAGCGGCGGATGAGCCGGTTGATGTTTGGATTCACGACAGTATAGGGCGCTTGCAGGTCGGACAGGCTCTCGCAGGACAGGTCTGACGGCGAGTGCTGGTGATCCGGCAAGACTCCGATATCAAGCACGCGATCTACAGCTCGTCCAGACGAGGTGATGGTTGATCTTTGGAAACTGCCATGGCCTCTCTTGCAGCAATCGCCGCGTCGCGAGATCATGATCGGTCTGATGGAGGGCTTGCGGGAGAACCTTGGTTGGTTTCCCAGATACCAAGCCTATCTGCGCGAGCATCGGCCGCCGACCCTGATCGTCTGGGGGTCTCATGACGGTTACCTGCCCGAGGGGGCGGCACGGGCTTATTTCCGGGATCTTCCGGAGGCAGAACTTCACTTGCTTGACGGTGGACATTGGGCGCTGGAGACCAATCTCGAGGAAATCGTGGCGCTGGCTCGGGACTTCCTTGGACGAGTGCATGGCTCTGAGCCAATGAGCCGGAGCGGTTAGTCGGGCGAAAAAAACGTTTGATCTGTCGACCTCGCGGTCGCCCGTTCGCTCTATACATCAGAGCCGAGATCCAGAATGATCGAGACGGTTCGGAACCGACCTTCCAATGCTACATCAAGAGAATTCAGCTTGCGGAGGGGTCTCCCGTCAGGAGTTCTCACGGTCACCGCAGTTCGTCCGTGCTCTTGTCGTTCTGCAGGAGGCGAATCATGGATGCAGATCTTGATCAGATGACCCGGGATCAACTCATTGCAGAAGCAAAAAAACTGCGAGAAGGCATTCGTCAGCATCGAGACAGCAGTGAGCATGAATTATGTTGGCACCATCCCGCGCTGTGGGGATTGCTGCCCGAAAAGACCGACCCTCTTCCGGTCGTACCGGAATGGCCCGAATTCATTCGAGGTTGTATTAAATATCGGCAGTCGCTGGACTCGCAGGCGACCGCCGCGTTACGAACACATACACCCTATGACGAAGGGTAAGTAGAGAGAGTCTGAGTGCCTGGCTGACATCCTCGCGTGAGATTGTTTCGAGCCCTACCACCAGAAGGAGAGAGACCATGATTAAGCCGCAAGTAAAGCCTGTTCCAGATGGGATGCGCACGGTCACACCACACTTGATTTGCGCCGGCGCGGCCGATGCCATTGAGTTTTACAAGAAGGCGTTCAATGCAGTGGAAATGGCACGGATGCCTGGTCCACAGGGAAAACTGATCCATGCCCTCATCCGAATCGGTGATTCTGCCGTCACGCTGTTCGATGAATGTCCCGACTGGGGTTCAATCGGTCCGAAATCACTCAAAGGCTCGCCGGTCACCATCCATCTTTATGTCGAGAATGTGGACTCGGTCATCAAGCGTGCCGTCGCTGCGGGAGCGAAGGTGACAATGCCTCTTGAAGACACGTTCTGGGGCGATCGTGACGGCAAACTCGAAGACCCGTTCGGTCATCAATGGTCGGTTGCCACACACGTGCGCGACGTGAGTCCGGAAGAGTTGCGACAGGCGGCGCAAAAAGCCTGCGGCTAACGGGACGGAATGATGGAAAAAGGTTATTCGATCCTACACCAAGAGGAGGTTTTACATGGCCCAGTATGTGGATGGATATGTTCTGCCGGTCCCGAAGAAAAACATTGAAACCTACCGCCGCATTGCCCGGAAAGCCGGAAAGATCTGGAGGGAATACGGGGCTCTGGACTACAAGGAATGTGTCGGCGACGACCTCGCCATAAAGGGAATGGTGCCGTTCCCGCGCGGCGTCAAGGCTAAACCTGACGAAACGGTGGTGTTTGCCTGGATCATGTTCAAATCGCGGGCGCATCGTGATCGGGTCAACGCGAAGGTGATGAAAGATCCGCGTCTCTGCAACATGGACCAGAAAACGATGCCATTCGACTGCAGGCGCATGGTCTATGGGGGATTTCGAATCCTGGTCGATGCCTGAGGAGTGCGCGCCGTGAGACGAGGGACAGTCACGCTACCATCCGCCTTCGGTACCGACGAGAATAGGACCATTGAAGTAGGGCCTGCGGCGGTATCTCGCTCTTCCATCAGATTAAAAGGCAGGGTTTCTGGCATGAGTCACCTGAACTGTCACCAGATGTGTAGCCTGGCAATCGCGTGCGCATTCACGCTTTCAACCGGCGTATCGGCGGCAGACGACCCCAAAGATGGCGCGGCTGGTGCCCAGTTTAAGGCGATGGATACGGACGGTGATGGCACGCTGTAACCGGAGGAACATGCGTGCGGTGCGAAGAAGATGTTCGACATGATGGACGCCGACAAAGACGGCATCGTCACGGCAGCGGAAATGGACGCGGCGCACACGAATGTGACCGGGAGAGAGGCCAAGAAAACCGACATGTCTTCAGCCGAAAAGATCAAGGGTGATCGACGGAAATGGAGATGGAATGTTGAGCGCCGAAGAACATGCAGCCGGTTCCAAAACAATGTTCGGCATGATGGATCTTGATAAGAACGATCTCGTCAGTCAGGCTGAACTAGCGGCGGGTCATGCGAAGATGATGAAAAAGAGCGGACCATAAGCCGTCAATGTGTGAGATTTCTGTCGGTAGATAGACGAGTCTGTGTTGCCGGCCCCGCAGATGATGCCTAGGTGCCGCGCCGCGGATCACGACAGGCGAAGCGAAGCCAGAGACCGGTTTTGCGCCAACTTATAACTAGAACGGAGGATTCTATGCGTTATACATACGTCACACTTATCGGCTGCTGTCTGCTCCTTTTGACCTCTCCAACGTGGGCCAAGGACAAGAAGCCGAAGAAACCTATGGATATGCAGGCAGCGATGGAGACCTATACCAAATTGGCGACCCCGGGCGAACCACACAAGCGAATGGCGGACAGAGCCGGCAGTTGGAGTACCACCACGAAGTCTTGGATGGATCCCAACAAGCCGCCCACGGAATCAACCGGGGCCTGCGAGCATACGATGTTGTTGGGGGGACGATTTCTTCGTCAGGAATGTACCGGCGATATGATGGGGCAGCCATACACGGGCATCGGCGTGCTGGGCTATGACAATCATACGAGGAAATATGTTTCCACCTGGATGGATTCTATGGGGACAGGTATTTTTTTTATGGAAGGGAGTGCCGGGAAGGATGGCAATACGATTACGCAAAAAGGACATTATGACGATCCGATAGAAGGTGCCATGAAGCTTCGGGCCATCACGAAGCTCGTTGGCGCCGACCATGAGCTCTTCGAGATGTTTGGTACCGGAAAGAACGGCAAAGAAATGAAGATGATGGAGATCACCTATACGCGCAAGCGCTGATCGAGTAAGAGGTGGAGCAGGGCCTGTCCCACTTAATCCCCCTTGTTTCCCAGCCGTGGTGATCTATTCTCTGCTCGCTGTCGGAGAATGGGTCTGTCGTTTCGGTTACCGCACAGAATCTGCCGGAGCGGGTACCCCTGCCGACTGATGGGCAGATGCCGAATTATCGGCATCTGCCCATCGGCACGCCTCGACGTAACTTCTGCATCGCCTGACGCCGCACAGAGAAATATCAACACTCTCGCGACTTCCGCGAGCTGCTGGCTTTGATTCGGATCATGGAACGGTCATTGCTATAGTCCCATGCCATGATGAGAGTGAATGGTCCCTACTCCAGGGAAGATGCTCATAGGGAGCAAGGGACGTCGAGAAAATCCCACCTTGAGGTGACGTCTTGTTGAGGATCACGCCTGATCGTTCGAATGATGATGTGAGGTTGCGGCTGGAAGGGCGTCTGACCGGCCCTTGGGTTCAAGAATTAGAACGTTGTTGGACAGACCTTCTCCCGACTGAGCAAAAGAAGGCAGTCGTGGATCTGACCGGCGTCACGTTCATCGGGAAGGACGGAAGGGTGATACTTGCAACACTTTGGGAGCAGGGCGCGATTTTTCACGCCACCGACTGTCTCACGCGATCCATCATTGAAAGCATTACCGGCTCCCGACCGTTTCAGCGTGGCGGCATCTAGGGGAAATCACGCAGCGAAACTTTGACGCAGATGATTCCATATGGGCGTAACTCTGCCGGTCGCGTCGTTGCTTACGGATGAATCACCCAGTAAGATAGGCCCCGATCGACGTCATGAGAACGGCGCATTCAGATTTTCATCAGGGAGCAAGCATGGCCAGGCGAATGCGACCTTGGACGAAAGCATCAATAGTGACCGGGTGTCTGGCGTTGGGTTTGTTGACTGGTTGCAAGCAACAAGCCGCCTCCACCCCGGCTCCTCCGATCCCGGAGGTGAGCATTATCGTGGTTGCGGCTCAGGATGTGCCGGATGAGCCGGAATTCATCGGACAGACGGAATCTTCTCGGCCCGTTGAAATTCGATCACAAGTCACAGGGATTTTGAAGGCATGGTTTTTTAAGGAAGGACGCGACGTCAAGCAAGGCGACCGCCTCTATCAGATCGATCCCGTTCCGTTCCACGCCGCGATGTTGAGCGTCAAGGCGAAAGTGGCCCAATCCGAAGCACGACTCATCCAAGCCAAGCAGAACCTGGCTCGAGTCAAACCGCTGTTGGCGGAACAGGCTGTGAGCACGAAGGATGTGGATGATGCCGTCGCGGAGGGATTGGCGGCGAAGGCGGCGCTTGAAGGCGCCAAGGCGGAGCTTGTGAAAGCTACATTCGATCTCGACAATACACTCACCATTGCCCCGATCGATGGAATGATCGAACGGACACGTGTGTATGAAGGTCGATTAGTGTCGGCCCCCAAACTGATTTGTTGACGATCATCCATCAAGTCGATCCCATGTATGTGATCGTCAGCGCGCCGGAAAGTTTTCTGCTGAAAAGGCGGCGGGACAGCGATGCCAAACGAATCCAGCATCCCGGCATCTACCGCTTGCGCGGCGTCCTGACCTTTGTGGACGGGACCACCTATGAGCATGAAGGGGTGTTGGATCTCCTCGATATCGGATTAAAAACCGATACGGGATCGCGGCAGGCGCGAGTGGTTTTTCCCAATCCTGACCGGGTGTTGCTGCCGGGGCAGTTCGTGCGGGTGCGATTCAAGGGCACGCTCAAGACGGGGGCTATTCTCGTGCCGCAACGGGCCGTCCAGCAGGGCGCCAAGGGCTCTATCGTATTTGTTGTCGGGGATGAAGACAAAGTCGAGATGCGAGAAATCCAGGCGACGAGCTGGCAGGGGAAGCAGTGGATCGTCCAGGAAGGGTTGCATGTCGGCGACCGTGTCATTGTGGACGGCTTGCATAAGATCGCTCCCGGCGCTCCGGTGAAGCCGGTGCCGCTTCCGGACCCCGGTGCGACGACCGTCCCGAATGCCGCCCGGTCGGCGCCGGAGCCTGCCTCGTGATCTCTCACTTTTTTATCGACCGCCCCATTTTTGCTTCGGTGCTGTCCATCGTCATCGTCGTGATCGGTTTGGTGGCCTTACGAGCGCTCCCGATCGCTCAATTTCCTGAAATCACTCCGCCCGTCGTCCAGGTCGAAGCCGACTATCCCGGCGCCAATGCGGAAATTGTGGCCGATGCGGTCGCGCGACCGATCGAAGTCCAACTTCCCGGGATCGATAATCTGCTCTATTACGATTCCACCAGCACCAACGACGGGCACATGTCGATCAAGTTGACCTTCGAGATCGGTACCAACGTCGATATCGCTCAAGTACAAACACAGAATCGAGTCAAACTCGCCGAACCGCAGCTCCCGCCGGAAGTCGTGCGTCAAGGCATCAGCATCACGAAAGTCTCGCCGGATCTGCTTGCGGTGGCCGCTCTGAGTTCGACCGATCCGACGCATGACACGGTGTATTTGTCCAACTATGCGATTCTCCGCGTCGTCGATAATTTGAAACGGCTGCGCGGTGTGGGAAATGCCATTGTTTTTGGTTCTCAGAACTACTCGATGCGGCTGATCTTGGACCCGATCAGGATGGCGCAGCTCAGTTTGACGCCGACGGACATCTCGAACGTCGTCCGTGAGCAGAACCGGGATTTTCCTGCCGGGACGATCGGTCGTGAGCCGGCCTTGAAAGGCACCGAGTTGACAATCCCTGTCATCACACAAGGCCGGCTCACGGAAGTGAAGGACTTCGAGGACCTGATTGTCCGGGCCATGCCCAATGGATCGATGATCCGGTTGAAGGATGTAGCTCGCGTCGAGCTGGGTGCGCAATCCTATACGCTGGAAGGAACGCTGGAACGGCAAACCGAACGTCTTTCTGCTGACCTTCCTCTCACCGGGCGCCAACGCGCTCGATACGGTGAAACGGGTTCGGGCTGAGCTGGCGGAGGTCTCCAAAAGTTTTCCTTCCGGCGTGTCCTACGATATTCCGTACGACACGACACGTTTTATCGAAGTCTCTATCCAAGAGGTGGTGAAGACGCTCGCGGAGGCGATGGTTCTGGTCATTCTCGTGGTGTATCTCTTCCTCCAGAGCTGGCGCGCGACGTTGATTCCCGGCGTGGCGGTGCCGGTTTCTTTGATCGGTACTTTTGCCGGCATGCAAGCGCTGGGGTTTTCGATCAATACCTTGACGCTCTTCGGCATGGTGCTGGCGATCGGCATCGTGGTGGACGATGCCATCGTCGTGGTCGAGAATTGCGAACGTCACATGACACAGGGGAAGCTGTCTCCCAAGCAGGCGGCCAAGAGGGCTATGGAAGAGGTGACAGGTCCGGTCATCGCGATCGTGTTGGTCTTGTGCGCCGTGTTCGTGCCGGTCGGATTTCTGGGCGGTATCACCGGAGAATTGTATAAACAATTTGCGATCACGATTTCGATCGCCGTTATTATTTCCGGGTTTGTCGCCTTGACCTTGAGCCCCGCACTCTGTGCGCTGGTGGTGAAGCCTGGCGAGGAGCGGCACCGGGGTTTCTTCGGCCTCTTCAATCGGACCTTTTCCTGGACGCAGACTCGGTATATCTCTACCGTCGGCGCGGCGATGAAACGGCGCGCCTTGTCGGTTGCGGTATTTGGCGTATTGCTGATCGCGGTGTTTACGCTCTTCAGAATTCTTCCCGGTAGTTTTTTGCCGGAGGAAGATCAGGGTTATTTCATCACGATCGTTCAGTTGCCGGACGGCGCGTCCAAACAACGGACAGACGCGGTGTTAAGTAAAATGAAAGATATTTCCTGTCGAGTCCGGTCATCCATTCAACCGATGCACTGTCCGGCCAAAATTTTGTCTTCAATACGCGGGGGCCTAATGCCGCCACCATGTTTGTGCCGCTGAAACATTGGGACGAGCGAACGTCGCAGCAACATCACGTGAAATCCATCATCGGTGCGGCATACGCAGAGTTCGCCAAAATCCCCGAGGCACTCATTTTGGCCTTTAATGCCCCTTCCATCCGAGGGCTTGGCGCCACGGGCGGGTTTACTTTGCAGCTTCAGGATCCGAGCAGTGGGGATTTCAATAAGTTCTCGGCCGCCGCACAAGAGTTTGTGGAGAAGGCAAGGAAAAATCCGGCTGTCGGCGCCATCGGGACGAGTTTTCGGGTCAGTGCGCCGCGCATTTATGCCAAAGTGAACCGCGAGCGTGCCAAGGCGCTGGGTGTGCCGATTTCGGAAGTATTCGATACCATGCAGGCGTATTTCGGGAATTTTTACATCAATGATTTCATCAAATTCGGCCGGGTGTTTCGCGTGCAAACGGAAGCCGAAGCGCAATACCGATCCACGCCCGAGGACATTTCCAGAATTTATGTTCGGGCCAATGGACCCCAAGGCTTGACGATGATTCCACTGGATACCGTGGTGAATACGGAATTTACGAGTGGCCCCGATCCAGTGACACATTTTAATGGTTACAATACTGCGCTGGTGCTTGGAGCGGCGGCCCCCGGATTCAGTTCAGGTCAAGTGCTTAATGCGCTTGAAGAGATAGCAAAAGACGTACTTGTCCCGCAGGGCTATGCGATCGATTGGAGCGGAATCTCATACCAGGAACGCATGGTCGGGAGCCAGTCACTCTATGCTTTCGCTTTCGGACTATTGATGGTGTTCTTAGTGCTCGCTGCCCAGTATGAGAGTTGGGTCGTTCCTTTTGCGGTAATTCTGGCAGTGCCGATCGGACTATTTGGCGCTTTGAGCGCGGTATGGCTCAAAGGCATGAGCAACGACATCTATTTTCAAATCGGCCTGGTCACTCTGATCGGGCTGTCGGCGAAGAACGCCATTTTGATCGTAGAATTCGCCAATAGGCGTTACGAGGAGGGCCATCCATTGCTGGAGTCGACGATCGAAGCGGCCAAACTTCGATTCCGTCCGATCGTCATGACCTCCATGGCGTTCATTCTGGGTGTGGTCCCGCTGGTCATCGCCACCGGAGCCGGCGCCGCCAGTCGAAATTCCATCGGCACCGGGGTGTTCGGGGGGATGTTGGCCGCCACATTTTTGGCAATTTTTTTCGTGCCGCTCTTCTTTGTTTTGATTCGTTCGTTGAGTCATCGCCTGACAGGAAAAACTTCACCTCCGTCTCGAAACGAGTCAGATGAACCTGTAAGGGAGCAGGGCTATCAACATGAGTAGATTGGCTGTCGTGCTCTCATCGACCTTACTGGCAGCCTGTGCCGTCGGGCCGGATTTCACCAAGCCTGATGCCACCACTCCGGACGGCTTTCGGATGGCAGAGCCAGGTGGTGATGCCACGTCGATCGCGAACACGCCGTGGTGGGAATTGTTGAAGGATCAAGAACTTCAAAAGCTCCTCCGCACGGCATTGGTAGAAAATAAAGATCTCAAGCGCGCGGTGGCATCAGTAGAAGAATTTCAGGCACGCTTGTTCATTGCAAAGGCTGATTTTGCCCCGAAGATGGATATCACATCTAACGCGCCGATTTTTGGTCGTAAAACCAATTTTCTCTTCCCTGGATTTCCCAATCCATTCAATTATTATGTGCAGGGAAATTTATCATGGGAGCTCGATATTTGGGGGCGTATACGGCGATCCAATGAAGCGGCGCGCGGTGATCTTTTGTCGCGAGAAGAAAACCGGCGCGCTATCGTGCTGCAGCTGGTGAGCGGTGTGGCCGAGGGCTACTTCGATCTTCTCCAGTTCGACATGCAGCTCGATATTGCGCGCCGCACACTCAAATCGTGGGAAGAATCCGTTAGGATTGCGCAAGCGCGTTTGCGACAGGGGATGATTTCGAAATTGGATGCGGATCAGTTCGAAGCTGAACGCGCCAATGCCGCGGCCAAGGCGGCAGAATTCGAACGGCAGAAAGTGCAGAAGGAAAATCAATTGAGCGTGCTGTTGGGGCGCAACCCCGGTCAAATTTCCCGTGGGCGCTCTCTAACGGAGCAGGTCATGCCGCCAGATGTTCCGCCTGGTCTGCCGTCGGAACTGTTGCAGAGACGCCCGGATATCTTGCAGGCGGAGCAAGATCTCGCTGCGGCTACCGCGCGCATCGGGATGGCGAAGGCCGACCGATTCCCGAAACTCAGCATTACCGGAATCTTAGGAGTCGCGAGTCCTCAGTTGTCTCGTCTGGTGGCCAATGAAACTGCATTCGGACAAGCGGGAGCTGGGCTCGCCGGTCCATTGTTTAACGCACAAATCCTTGGGTTTCAACAGCGAGCTGCTGAGGCTCAAGCCAGACAGGCGATGGCGCAGTACGAACAATCCGTGCTGGTTGCCTTCAAGGAAGTCGAGGATTCATTGGTGGTGGTTCGAACAGTCCGCGAACAACGAACGGCACAGTTGCAACAAGTCGAGGCCTTGCGTTCGGCGCTCAGCTTGGCCAGTCTTCGGTACAAGGGTGGGTTGGCGAATTATTTGGACGTATTGATTGCTCAACGCAATCTTTTTGAAGCCGAACTAGCACTCATGGGGACACATCGGCTGCACTTGGTATCCATCGTACAATTGTATAAAGCGTTAGGCGGTGGATGGACTCCGGAAGAGCATCCGCCCGTTCAACCGTTGCCGGTCGAATTCACGCCTGAGAAAAGCTAGGAACACTCACATTCGCGGCCTGCTGGTGTGCCCGTTCTCTCTTCGAGATGCCCTAGCTCTTTCCCGCGTCTCCTCGGTTACCTCACGTAATATCTCAACTGTAGCGACAGGCTTTAACTCAACTGCTTCGACTCGCAGCGCTCCTGCATATTTCGGGGTGTGATTATTCTGTATGTCGCGAGTGGCAATGTTGACTAGTCGATTTCGACGAAGGGGCGAGGATCGTGGCGAGGGATCCTCCTACGACGGCCATGAGTATGATCGTGATGCCACTGTGTATCCACGCCGCCCTGGTTTGAAGCCCAAAAGCGATGTTTGTAAGATTAAATGTCCAGAAAGTGACTGTCACCCAGGCCAAGTGTTCGGCACGGTCGGTGGAGATCCGAATTCCTGCCATCGCGAAGCCGGCTGCCCCTGACAGCAGGTTGGTCAGATACGCGGTGGACGGACTGTTCTGCATGTTGAAGCCAGCGATGGCCGAGCCTAACCCAAAAACAAATGTGAGGCCATACACAATTGAAGCGTCCCGTAGAATTGTTTTGGTAGGGGAGGTCATAGGATAATATCCCGTTGCTGGCTGTAACTAGGCCCGATTGTCTTGAATCGGGTTGAGATCAAAGAAACGAAGAGTATGGAAATACCGGCGTGAGAGTTGTTGCACCTTATAGCTCGTGTCTTCGATCTGGGAATTGTCCATGGACCTCCTTCTGTATGGTAGTGGGTAGGGTGGTGGCCTTGAAAGTTGACGAATAGGAAATTCGATGCAATCGGCCTACACTTGTCGCTGAGGTGGCGTTGGATGTGATTTTCCACCAGTCGTTACATCCTTTCTTCTGAGCCGAACGAAGAGACTGAAAACTGGGGTGGCTCGATCCTCGTTTGCATATCCAACAGGTAAATCGCCGGTACAACGCGTCCACCAGGTTATCGACCGCGACTACCACCGCGCCGATTACGAATAGCGCTAGAATGAGAGCATCTCTACATTGATGGACATGCTGACTTATTCCACAGATTGGGACGCTCGTATGTTGCGAAGAGCGATGCCCTTCATTTGTATGCTTTCTTGAGATGATGAGGGTAGGTGCCAGGATGTTTTCTCAGAAAGCCGGAGAGCATCCTGGTTCTATCTAGATTCATTGCCTTCAAGCGGCCAGACGAGTCATTGCTTCTGATGTCAAAGGAACTACCTCCCCAGTAACGGCGGGATCCCCGCAGGTGATGGAAGGAGGCTTTGCTCCATATGTCTGGCGGTTGTGCTGCAGCACGCTATCGAACAGATTGCCACAGTTCATACACCGCCACGCTTGTAGCCACATGGGGCTGGATGAGTCTTCCATATCCAACAGATAATCTTCGACTATGCATCCTTTGCAGCGCGAGCAACTCATAATGGCTTCCTCCATTGTTCAGTGCCTATGTATTAAGCGTAGAGCTTGAGGAACTTCTTCGATAGGCCTGAATGAAGTACCTCCGTGGCGGTATCTCTGCGCAGGTTTCTGGTGGTGTGACGGTATAATCCGCAATTCCTCAATTAACCATTGTTCTTCGACGCTTTGTAGCCGTCTGGGTGAAGTGGTTCGTTCTTCGTCTAAACAAACACCCTTGAAGATACGATCTTGAGACTGGATCAGGTCGATCATTCGCATTCCAGCTCATGGTCTTTATTCCATCGAACGGTTGAGAATTCGATCCGGATCGAAATGGAAACGAGTGTAGAAGCACCTCGTAAAGAGAAGGGTGTTCCCTTGTGGTAGGTGTTGATTCTCTATACTCCTTAATTAAGGCTAGACACATGGTGGCCAATTCCCACCGCTCACATGTACCGAGGTAGTACATGACGCATCGATTTCCCACATGTTTATGTGTACAGAGGATGGAGTTATTCGCCATGGTCGATTGCCTTCAGATGCAGAATGTTATTATTCGTCTGGCTAGAATTGCAGCTATTCAGCCGCCGTAATGATCAATTCCGATCGTGAATCCTGAAACTCCAGCTCCAGGGGGAGGTGTTCGTCGAGGAACTGACTCATGCGAACGCGCTCATCGGCATCCATCATAAGAAGCTCCACTCCGAACCGACCCCCTTGCGCCCAAGTCACCTTCGCCAATCTCACCGATAGTGGCCGACAATGTTCAGGAATGCTCAGTTTGAGAGCGAGATAGTCTCCATCGATGAGACTGTGGAATGTCGTACGTATGGTGCCGTCTAAGCAGGCATCAAAAATGCGGCCTTCTTCTGCACAGCCCATGGCAAGACTCGAAAGGACGCAGTGAACGACAAACTTCGGATGTGAGGGGCGTGTCATCCTGACCTCCCTGGGGGATTGCGGCCAACTCGTCGCATGGGTGGGTGGTGAGAATATCTCTCTCGCCGCTCATCAGATAGTCTGCAAAGAGGGTACTTCCAATGGAGGTGTAGATTAGGACCATACCGATTAATGGCTGCATAATGGTAGGGGATTAGTTCAACTTGGCACATTGCTTAGTTATTGGAGGGAGAGAGGAGTTATGGGAGTCATAGTTCGTGAGGAGCGGCGGGAAGTTGTAGAGATTTTGCTCCTGCCATTGAGGTTGCGACAGTTCTGGAGCAAGGGCTGCAATCGGCAAACGGCTCCCACAAAGTTTAAGTCCACCTCAGTTAACTGATCAAATGACGTGCATTACCGGGAGATCGATCTCCAGCATGAATCGGTATTTCCCCACTCGCTTCTGCTGCCCTGCAGCGTTAACAATTCGAGAGGTGAGGTGGCCCGGATTTGACAGGCCCCTTTGAATGGAGACAGGTTTCCCCGAGGAGGTGTCCGATGGGTGCACGCAGCAGATTACCTAAGTTTAAATGTGAAGCCGTGCAGTGGTTAGAGCGTGGGAGCCGCCCTGGCCTGAGATCGTAAGCTTCCCCGTCAAGGAGACAGTGTCAAAGGAGCACTTCCAGCGGTTGACGCTGGCCCCGTTCTGAGACGGTTCTTAACCAGAGCAGACGACTTCTTCGACGATCTGTTGTTCCTGACGTTGTTCGAGAAACTCATTCGGGGTCAGGTGCCCGAGTGAGCCGTGTGGGCGGTGGTGATTATAGTCCATCCGCCAGACTTCAATGATGGCTTGGGCCTCGGCCAGCGAGGCGAACTGATGCACGTTCAAACACTCGTCTCGTAGGCGCCCGTTAAATGACTCAATGAACGCATTTTCGACTGGTTTCCCCGGTCGAATGAAGTCGAGCTGCACGCTCCGTCGATAGGCCCAATCTTCGAGCGCGCGTGATTGAAATTCGGTCCCGTGATCCACCGTAATAGACCGTGGGCCGGGCCTCCCGTTCAGAGCTCGATCAAGCGCCTGGCCGACCGTCTCACCCGACATCCGAAAACCGGCCTCTAGCATGGGACTATGCCGACTCCAGTGATCGACGACCGTGAGGATCCGAAACGGCCGGCCGTCGGCCAGCGT
>JACCYV010000118.1 GCA_013696305.1 Nitrospira sp. | reverse complement strand
ACGAGAGGCGCTGATACGGGACCGCATGGCTGATCATGTAGCTCACAGATTCATCGAGATTGGATTGCGTGACATCGATGACGAAACCAGCGGGTTCTCCGGTTCTGAAGAGGCCGGGTTTCTGTCGGGCCATCCGAAGCGTATCACGCCCTCCTGTGCGAATAACATGCGCTCCCTGATGAGTCAAGGTGAAAGGCCTTCGGAGCGGCACACACTCTTGTAAGGGAATGGTAACGGTACGTATTACAACGGGGATGGGTCCGGCCCGTGGTGAAGCGTGAGAATCACGCGTGACTGCCGGCGTCGTGCCTGGTCCGGAATCCCAAATCCCCTGAGGAGCACGGGGCCGTTCACAGAATGGGCCACGTGAATGATCTCGAACTGGCCCCAGTCTTCGGCGGCGATGTGCTTCTCCAGATTGGCCAGGACCTCGTAAAACAAGTCCATGATCGGATAGGACAGTAGTACCCTTGTGGCGGGGCCCCGAAGTCGGTGAGGTCCTTCATCAAAAAGGTGTGCAAAGCCGACGGCCCTGGCGTTGATGTGCAGAATACGGCAGTCCATCGAGAGGACGATGACGCCTGCCTCGGATGAGCGTGCAGGAGTTGTTTGGATGGCAAGCGGTGAAGGGCTGACGAACATAAGATAGTCTTCCTTCCCTGCGAGGCGTCGATGCGGGATGTCCTGTGTGGTGCTGAAGAGGACGCTCTCTCTCGACGGCTGATAGCATGGGACAAAAGCAAGATGCGAGCCATAGGGTGGAATCGGGATAAAGAAGGAATTCTAGGAAATGTTCATCGAATTGAAACCTGAGCAGGGAAAGAGGCGAGGGAAAATGTATCCGATTGTGTCGAACAGGTATCGTGTCGGCAAAGGCGCCTCATTTTTTACGGGTCATCAGCCGGAGAGGCGTTCCTGAAAAACGGTATTCCTTTCGGATTTGGTTCTCGATGAAACGAAGGTAAGCGGGGGTCATATCGTCGGGATGCCCCACAAAGAGGGCAAAGGCCGGCGGTCTGGTCGCAACCTGTGTGATGAATGCGGACTTGCTCGCTTTGGCCGGTTTGCCTTTCCTCACCGGCAAGGGATGCTCTTCGAGCAGCGATTGAAAGAACTGATTCAGCGCGCCGGTTGGAATCCGTTTGCAGAACGAGAAGTACACCTGGTCGATCAGGGCGAACAAGCCGCGGAGAAAGTCCGGCTCCAACGCAGAGATGAACAGCACCGGCGCCCAGGCGAGGAAGGGAAAGCGGCGCTCCAGATTTTCTTTGTAGGCCTCTCGCGCCCCCACATCATCCGTCTTGAGGTCCCACTTGTTGACGACGAGGATGCACGCGCGTCCCTGTTTGAGGACGAGTCCGGCGATCTTGGTGTCCTGTTCGGTAACACCTTCTTCCGCATCGAGCAGGAGAACCGCCACATCTGAGCGGCCGATAGCGCGCAGCGATCGAGCGACGCTGTAGCCCTCGATGCCACGTTCGACACGACCCCGGCGACGAATCCCTGCCGTATCGGTCAATACATATTGCCGGTCTTTGAACGTGGCGACTGAATCCACCGGGTCACGGGTCGTCCCCGGCACAGCGCTGACCACGACGCGCGCTTCTCCCAGCACCGAGTTCACCAAGGTCGATTTTCCCACATTGGGGCGTCCCACAATGGCAATGCGCGGAATGTCGGTGTGCGTCTCCTCGTCGGGCGGCTCGGCCATGTGGGAGAACAGGTCATCCAGCAATTCGGCAACCCCGATACCGTGTTCGGCGGACAACGGATAGAGCTGCTCCTGCCCCAGCTTATAGAAATCGGCAATGAGCGGATCGGCTTTCGGCGTATCGATCTTATTGATTACAAAATAGACGGGCTTGTCCGTTCCGCGCAGCGTGCGTACGACCTCTTCATCCGGCGGGGTGAGCCCCGCTCGAGCGTCGAGGACAAGGACCAGGATATCCGCCTCGACGATGGCGAGCAGAGCCTGTTGCCGGATCAACGCGAGCATACCTTCATGGGCCGTCGGATCGAGCCCGCCCGTATCCACCAGGCGGAAGCGCCGATTGCGATAGGCCGTATCGGCATAGTTGCGGTCCCGGGTCACGCCCGGCACATCGTCGACGATCGCCGCTCGCGTGCCGAGAATGCGGTTGAAGAGGGTCGATTTGCCGACATTGGGCCGCCCGATAATAGCAATAATCGGCAGGCGACCGCCCTCAAGAGTAAACAGCGGCGCGACAGGACCATGAGCTGTTTTTGCGCGTGACATGGTCAGGGACGGTAGCATAGAGATTTCACGGAACACAATGTCTCGTCTTCTCGCCCAATCTCCATATATACTCCGTTGATGGTGAACAACTACGCCGGGACGAATCCCCAAGCAGTCGATTGGAGTCTCATCGACGATGTCTTACTCGACATGGACGGCACCTTGCTCGACCGCCACTTCGACAACTTTTTTTTTGAGCAGGCATTGCCCAGGCGGTATGCGGAGAAGCACGCGCTGGCTTTTGAAGAAGCCCGGAATCGGTTGATGGCGATGTACCGTTCTGTGGAGGGAGAGTTGGCCTGGACCGATTTGCACTATTGGACAAGGCGGGTGGGAATCGATGTGGTGGCGATGCATCGCGAGCTCGACCACATGATCGGGTTCCTTCCCGGTGCCGAGGAATTCCTGCTGTCCTTGCGTCGATTGGGCAAACGGGTGACGATCTTGACGAATGCGCATCGGGCCGGGGTGGACATCAAAACGGCCAAGACGGGGTTGGACCGGCAGGTCGATCGCATCGTTGACGCCTTTGAGGTCGGATGGCTCAAGATGCGATCGGAGTATTGGCCGACCTGCCGGCGATTGGTCGGTTTTGATCCGGCGCGGGCGCTCTACATCGATGACGATGAGCAATGCCTGGCGGCGGCCGAACATTTCGGAATCGGCCGGATCTTTCATCGCTCAAAGTCAAGTTCTCAAGCCTCTGCGGTCCCCTCGGCACGATTTGCCTCTATTGAAAGTTTTCGCGCGATCCTGCCTGGTTACCAAATGAAATCGCACCGGTCCGATGCAATGTGACCGTGCCTGTCGGCGTCTTACTTAGGGGGATCGAGCAGGTCCCGCAGTTTCACGGCCAGCTCGACAGGCAAGAACGGTTTCTGAATGAAGCCGGTCCCCGGCTCAGCGAGAAACGTCGGAAGCACCGTCCCCTCCGCATATCCCGACATAAAGAGTACGCGCAGGGTCGGCCATTGCCGGCGCAGGCGTTCAGCCAAGGCCGGGCCTGTCATCTCCGGCATGACCACATCAGTGACAAGGATGTGGATGGGATCGCGTGTGGCGGCTACCAGACGCAGCGCTTCCTGGCCGTTAGACGCTTCCAGCAGCTTGTACCCGTAATCAGACAACACTTGGGTGAGAAGCAGTCGGACGGCCTGTTGGTCTTCAACGAGGAGAATCGTCTCCGAGCCGCTCTGGGGTTTGTGAGGTAGTGCGGCCGTGACGGCGATCAGGGGTGCGTCGTCGAGTGGAAAGTAGAGGTCGAACGTCGTGCCTGCATCCGGTTCGCTGTCGGCGAAAATGAACCCATGACTTTGTTGGACGATCCCATAGACCGTCGCCAACCCCAGGCCGGTCCCCTTACCCTCTTCTTTGGTGGTGAAGAATGGCTCGAATATGTGTGACAAAGTTTCCCGATCCATCCCCAGGCCTGAATCGCTGATTGTCAGATGTACATAGGCTCCCGGGAGCAAGGCCGACGGGGGACCGGAAGTATCCTGAACGATGTTGATATGGCGCGTGGCAATCGTCAGCCGGCCCCCCCGGGGCATGGCATCTTTGGCATTCACCGCCATGTTCAGGATGACTTGGTCGATCTGTCCTCTATCCGCACGGATGGTGCAGGGGTGGTGATGCAGATCTCTCACCAGCGTGATGTCCTCGCCGATCAGCCGTTCGATCATCGTGGTGGTCAACGTGAGCGCCTCGTTCAGGTCGAATACCTGGAACGTCAGAACCTGACGCCGGCTGAATGCGAGGAGTTGCTTGGTCAAGGCGGCCGCCCGCTGGCCGGCGGCGAGGATCTCCGTGAGCGACATGTGCAAGGGATCTTCCGCACGCACCTGTTCCAAGAGGAGCGCAGCACATCCGTTGATGACGGTCAGCAGATTGTTGAAGTCGTGGGCCACTCCGCCGGCCAAACGGCCGATGCCTTCCATCTTGTGGGCCTGCCGCAATTGGTCTTCAAGTTGTTTGTGCTCAGTGACGTTGATGAAGAATCCGATGGAGCCGGCCGCCTGGCTGTCATGGCCCTGCAGCAAAGTCCCCCACATAGTCACATCGATGAGCGTCCCGTCTTTTCTCTGACGACGCAGTTCCAGATTGCGCGGCGCGGCGCCGTGCATCACCGACAACCACAGCTCATCGGACATCTGTTCTTGACCGGCAGGCACATAGGGAAGCTCTTGCCCCAGCACCTCGTCTTTGGTCCAGCCGAACAGCGTGGTGGCGGCGGCATTCCAGTTCGTGACGCGCCCCGCCTGATCTAATTCGATGATTGCCAGGGGTGATTCTTCGATGATGGTTTGGAGATGTGCGGTCGTGCGCCGCAGCTCGCTCGTGCGTTCGCGGACGTGCTGTTCCAACGCGTCCTGGGCTTGACGGCGGTCGGCGGCCTCCAGCGTGAGGGTGGCCATGGCCGCAAGCGAGCCGGCGAAGGTTTGTTCTTCGGCTGTCCAGATCCTCGACGCGCCGATGTGTTCGATGCACAACACGCCGATAACACGGCCCTGTCGCCGGATCGGAGCATCCAGCATCGCCCCGATGCCCAATGGGGCCAGGTAGGACGACGTCAATTCACAGGTGCGAGGATCGGTCGCGGCCTCATGGGCTGCCAATGAATAGGATTCAGTTTCCAGCGCGCGAAGATAAGACGGAAAGCGGCTGATCGACAGGTTCGTCCCTCTGCTATGCTGCTTAGGGGTGGCTTCGAAAAGATCTTGCAACACCAGCCCGGACTGCCTGCCGTCGAAGAGCCAGATGCCGGCTCGCTCAACTGCGAATGTTCGGGTGGCATTCTCCGTAATGACGGGAAAGGCCTCTTGTGGGTGCCCGCTGTGAATTGACGGGTGCTCCGCCAGATTGTGTAAGACGGCCTGTTGCACTTCCAGTTGCCCCAGGCGCAGCCGTTCGATTTCTTGACGCCGTTTCCGCTCCGTGATGTCTTCGGAAATCCCCAACAAATAGCGTGGTACGCCGGCCTGATCGTACAGCGGAATTTTTTTCGTGTGGAGCCACCGTGCGCCCCGGTTTTTCGTCTGGATGGGTTCAGCCGGAATATCGAGCAGCGCGCGGCCGGCCAGCGCTTCCCGGTCCCTAGTCGTAAAGAAGACGGCCTGGTCATGGGGGAAGAAGTCGAAATCGTTCTTCCCAATGAGTTCTCCGCGCGGGAGGCCGGTCAGCTGTTCGCCGGCCTTGTTCAATTGGACGAAACGCAACTCATCGGCGTCTTTCAGGAACACCATATGAGGGATATGTTCGACGATGGATTCCAGCAACTGGCGGGTCTGCGTCAAGGTGTCCTCGATGTGCTTGCGCTCCGTGATATTCTCACACACGATGACGAGGTCAAACTGCGCGTCCGAGTTGCGAACGGCCCGGGCGGCCTCGCGCACCCAGAGGAAACTTCCATCCTTTCGGACCTTGCGAAGTTCCCAGCGGAAGACTTCTCCCGGCCGGCGTAGACAGGCGGTCAACTGTCGTTCCGCCAGCGCGCGATCATTCGGGTGGAAAATCATGGCCACGGGTTGCCCGATCAACTCCTCGGCATGGTAGCCAAGTTCGGCAACGGCGGTGGCATTGACGGTCAGCATGGTGCCCTCAGCAGCGATGGTCAACAACATCTCAGGGCTGCTCTCGGTCAACGCACGGTACCTGTCTTGACTCAGACGCAGGGCTTCCTCGGTCTGTTTCCTCGCGGAAATATCGCGCACCACCGCCTGAAAACCGATGACCTCCTGGTCTCGCTGGAGCAACTGCACATTTTGTCCGATCCATGCGGCTTGCCCATCTCGTGTGATCAGCGGGAACTCGTAATAGGTGCTGGCAATGTGCCGCAGAAATTGCCGCACGTAGAAATGCTCTGTGATGCGGCGGTGGTTCGGATGCACGAATCCAAGGCGCGATGGCCGAGCATCTCCGTTTCGTGATAGCCCAGGAGGCGAATCACCGCCGGATTGATGAAGGTAAAACGGCCGCTCCTGTCGGTCCGGTAGATGATGTCCTGAGCGTATTCCATGATGAAGCGATGGTGGTCGCTGTTCACGGTGCGCAGCAGTTCTGTTTGCTCGCCCTCTTGCAGCTGCGCAGCGAGCTGATCCACGAGTCGGGCGTTGTTGTCTTTCAGCCGCAACGCTTCCCCGATGGTGTTAGACATCCGGAGTGCGGTGTAGGCAAGGAGGATGGAGTACAGCATGGCGCAGACGGCCATAATCAGGGCATGCTCCTGTCCAAGCGTGAGAAACCGGCTCACGAGGGGGATGAGGGTGGGTAGGCCGAAGGAGAGAAAGGCATCGAACCGTGCGGCCAACGTTGAGGACGCGCCGGCCACAATCCCTCCGAGCACAAAGGCGAGAAACACCTGATGGGTCGGAGAGGAGTCGGGAAATAGAAACACTGCAAAGGCTCCCCAGCCGAGACCGGCCATCGCCGTTCCGACCACAAATGCTCTGCCCCAGCGGAGCACGACGGCAGGGGTAAGCGTCTTGGCCTTAAACGATCGGGCCAGCCCGTACCTGCCGGTTGCGAGGATCAGTTGGTAAGCCAGCCATGCGAGCAGTCCGCTGTGCGGAAGGACAGGCCAATTCACAAAGACCAGCGCAAGTGCGCAGCCGCTGCCGGCGATCAGCGCCGCCGGTAACCCTTGGTAGAGCAGGATGATCCGCTGAGCGGACAGGCTGGTTTCCCGGGTTGTGTCGGTCTGTTGGGGGAAAGAGGCAATCGAGGAGGGGTGAGGGCCTGGAAATGATTGCGAGGGGGACATCTCGGTCACTCCCACTTTGTGAACAGGAGGGATACGCAGTCTATGCGCGACGTCTCAGTGTACGAAATTATGGCCGGTGATTCAATTTATGCGCGAATGTTGCCCGCGCTTAGTAGAGATGTGTGTGTCGCCATCCTCGTAGGGACTGATGTGTCGGCACGAAAGGTTGCCGCGGCGACCGGCCATGAGAACGAAACTGAGGAACGCGCAGGGAGTCAGGAAGGGGCCTGGCTGACTGGCTTGGATGGCGGGGGCTGTCCATTGCGGGCGGCAACGCCCCGATACATTTCGCCGATGATTCTCGGCACCCCGGGGAGGGCATATCGATTCATATGGTCCAGCTGCAAGCCGGCCTCACTCACCAATTGGTCGATGCGTCGATTGAGATGGCAGCCGCAGCCGACCCAGTTTTGGAACGGATTGAGACGGTCCTGCCATCGGGCGATTGCGGAATCGTCGCTGCGGCCATGCTCAAGGAACAGGAAGCGGCCTCCCGGTTTCAGGACTCGCTGCACTTCGCATAACGCCATGACCGGATCCGGAATCGTGCAGAGCGTGAAGGTGCTTACGGCGCAGTCGAAGGTGGCATGACTATAGGGCAATCGTTCGGCCCTCACACGCTGAATGTGGACGGGGAACGGCGCCCTTGCCACACGACGGGCCACTCTGTCCAGCAACAGCGGCGCTGGATCGACTGCGTGCAGGGCCGTGACTGTGCCGGGATAGTGCGGCAAATTCAGGCCGGAACCGAAGCCGATCTCCAAGACCATTCCATGTGCCGAGGTGAGCAGGCGATGGCGTTCGGTTTGGAACCGTTGGCCCCGCAGCACCCAATCCATGAGTCGTGGGAAAATGTAGGTGGCATACATCGGTGCCGGTGAACCTCCGTCGTTTTATAGGGTGAACGGTCTGCGGATGCCCCGATCGTACCCGTGCACATTATTTCAACAGGAGTCGAGCGCCTGATCAAGGGAACAAACACCATGGTCAGATTGGCGCGTCTTTGCCCGCCGCTTCCTTGTCGCTCTGAGCGGCGTATGCTACAGTCGTCCGTTCTTTAGCCGTATGCAACGGGTCGCCTCGCGTTTTTATAGACAGCACGATGAGCAATACCTACGATCACCAAGCCCTCGAATTGAAGTGGCAGACCTATTGGGAGACACACCGTCCGTTCCGGGCTCTGGACGATCCTTCCTTGCCCAAATTCTACTGCCTCGACATGTTTCCCTATCCCTCAGGGTCGGGCCTGCATGTGGGGCATCTGGAAGGGTATACCGCCACAGACATCGTGTCCCGCTATAAACGGATGCGCGGCTTTAACGTCCTGCATCCCATGGGTTGGGATGCGTTCGGCTTGCCTGCCGAACAATATGCGGTGAAAACCGGCGTGCATCCCGCCATCACGACTGCGCAGAACATCGCGACTTTCAAGCGCCAGATGAAGCGCGTCGGACTGTCCTATGATTGGGATCGCGAGCTCAGCACCACCGACCAGGATTATTATCGCTGGACGCAGTGGATTTTTCTCAAGCTCTTCGAGCGGGGCCTGGCCTATGTGGCCGAGGTGCCGGTCAATTGGTGCCCGGCCCTCGCAACGGTATTGGCCAACGAGGAGATTGTGGATGGCAAAAGCGAAATCGGCGGCTTCGACGTCATTCGCAAACCGATGCGGCAATGGGTATTGAAGATCACCGCCTACGCGGAGCGGCTGCTCGACGATCTAAAATTAGTTGAATGGCCGGCCAGCACCCTGGAGATGCAAAAAAACTGGATCGGCCGGTCGATCGGAGCCGAAGTAGATTTTTCTCTGGCCGGCGCCAGCGGCAATCTGCGCGTATTCACGACCCGTCCCGATACGCTGTTCGGCGCGACCTACATGGTCTTGGCGCCTGAACATCCGCTTGTGGAATCGGTGACGACCCCATCACAGCGAGC